>CAMFLH010000165.1 GCA_945957295.1 uncultured Uliginosibacterium sp. | reverse complement strand
CCATCGCACACCACGAACACCGCCTGCAGCGACGGCGCGTGATCGACGCCGGCACGCACTTCGATCGACGCACCGGACCCAGCACGCACCGGCATGCCGTCGAGCGACAGCATCGACGGCAGGTAGGCATCCTCACCCAGCAAGGCATTGGCGGCTGCCAGCACTTCGAGCGCGCCCGAGAGGGCGAGCATCGAAAAGCCGGGCAGCAGCAGGAAGCCGTATCGCTGGGGCGTATTCACGGAGTCGTCATGTCGGGCGCGGATCAGGCGCTGAGCAGTTTGCCGCTTCGCAAGGCCTCACGGCCCGCGACCTTGGCAACACGCATGCCCGCGGTGGCGAAACGCCGGTTATCGCGAGCATAGAGCAGACCGTCGATGCTGGAACGCAGCATCTGCACCCGCCCATCGTAGGGGTCGATCACTTCGGCCACCACGTCGCCGCGCGCCACTTCATCGCCAACCTCGCGCACGAACACCAGCACCCCGCCCTGCTGAGCATGGATCGGTATCGATCCGGCCAGCGGCATCGGTTCGCGCAACAGCGGCGGCAGGCTCGCGGGCAGCTGTGCGATCACGCCGCGGTGGGCGAGGAAGGCCACGATCGCGGCCGCATCGCGCTCAGCGTTCGGGTGGCTGACGTCCGCAAAGCCGCGCAATTCGATCGTCGCCGCCATGCACGCCATCGGCAGCGGGTAGCGCCCGACCCAACGGTCGGCCAGCTGCCACCAGATCTGCGAGCAGGCCTCGTCAAACGGGGCGTCGCCGGATTCAGTTGCAAGCAAGCTCACCTCTGCGCCCAGATAGCGCGCGAGCGGTTCGGCCTGAGGCCACAGTGGCGTGCCAGTGTAGAGATGCAGCACGGCTTCGGTATCGCAGTGCAGATCGAGCACCACATCGGCATCGCAGGCAAGCCCCATCAGCGTGCGGCGCAGGCTGGCAAGCTCAGTATCCGCAGGCTGCATTGCCACCGCATCGCGCAGCGCTGCGCGCACGAGCGCGACGTTGTGATCTGCGTGTTGCCCGAGTTGGGGCGCCACGGCTTGCTCCACCTGATCGGCCAGGTTCGGGTAGTAACGGTTGAAATTCTCGCCACTACCGAACTCGAAGCGCCCTTGCGGTACATGCAGCAGCGTCTGCGAGAGACCCAGCGGATTGGCGACCGGCACCAGCACGATTTCGCCGCGCAACAGGCCTTCGCGCTCCAGGCGCTCGAAGTGCTGACGAAGGTGATGTGCGACCAACATGCCGGGCAACTCGTCGGCATGCAGCGAAGCCTGGATGTAGACCTTCTGCCCGCTCGCCGGCGCACCGAAATGCAGGCTCAGCAACTCGCGCGCGGTACCGGGCGTGGCGGCAATCAGGGGGTGTCGTTGTTGCTGCATGTGCGGCTCAATTTCCTGCTGGGATTTGGTAGAAACGGGTGCTCAGTTGCTCCACGGCCGGTACAAGGGCTGCGCGACGCGGACCGGCGTGACATCGAGGTACAGATTGGCGACCGTGTAGTCCTCGCCACCGAACGCGCCGGTGTACCAGCCAACACTGTCCTCACCTTTGTAGAGCCGGAACTCGAAGCCCAGCGACGGCGCTGGATCGTCGGCCGGCGGCCGCGCGTTGAAGGCGAGGCCACTCACTTCCCGGCGGGCGTTGTCGATCAGGTTGCTCATCGCGTTCACGATGGTCATGTCGCCCAGCATGTCGAGGTGGAAGGCGTCGTTATCGAAGAACGGCTTGAAGTCAGCCGCATTCGGATCAACCCGGTGATCGCCCAGCTTGGCCGCCGATGGCAACACTGTGCGGCTCGACATGCGATAGCGATCACCGCGATCGAGGTAGCTCACGCGCGCGCCACGCAGGTTGAACGGCCCCGAAGCGGAATCACGTTTCACTGCGGCGAGATCGACCAGCAAGGCACCTTTGCCGCCGATGACTTCGATTTCGTCGCCATGAATGATCGCGGCAGAGTTCTCTTCAACGCCAAGGCCGAGGGTGTAGCCCTTCGCCACCATCAGCGGCAGCATGCGGCCGATGCGACCACGCTTGAGGAAGTGTTGATCGACGAACAGTGATTCGCCTACAAAGCCGAGCCCGCGGTCGTATTCCTTGCCTTCGCGCAGTTCGCCCTTGAGGATGCGCATCACGTCCTGCGCATCGCGGAACATCACGCTGCTCATGATCGCCGCCCCTGCGCTGGTGCCCGCGACGACCCCGCCGCGGCGGTGCAGCGCACGGATCTCGGCGAGCAGCGGCGACTCGACGCCCGCGGGGGCGAGGCTGTCGACAATGCGCTCCTGCGCACCACCGGAGAAGAACACGCCACGCGCGGCACGCACCTTTGCAATCAGCGCGGGGTCGCGCACCGCGGCGGTGATGTCGGTGTCGGCCAGCTTCGGGGCGACCGGCAGCACTTCGGCCACCGCACCGCGCCGTGCCAGTGCCTCGGCGATCTGACGCCCGGATCGCGCAGGGTTACCGGCCGCGGTGGCGAGCACGACGAAGCGCGCCCCTTTGCCGCCCGCCAGCTCGACCAGCCGGCCCCACACCGCTTCGTTGTCGTACTTCAGCGCGCCGCCGATCGGCACCGCATAGCCTGCGGGCACAGCCTCCGCCGCGGCCACCGGCGCGACGCCGAGGGCCAACGAGAAAAGCGTGAGGGGCCAGAGAAGGATTTTGCTTCGCATGAAGTCACAGTCGTTCAGCGCGGCCGGCCGACCCGGTCGCCTTGGGGAGCGATGTTGTCATCGAAGCGCGGTCGATTCCACGCTCCGCACGGCCAAGCGAGCAAACACGCAAGTCGATGTCGCCTTGCGGCAAGCCCGAAGTCGCGCGTTTTACGGATTGCGACCCTAACTTGCCGGCTTGCGACGACGGGCCTTCTGCCCCGTTCGCAAAGCGCGCCCCCCTCCCTAGACTGCGTCGCCATGCCTCGCCTGCAGCGGGCACCGAGGCCCCGGATCACCGAAACGGGGCCCGACATGCAACAGCATCCACGGAGAGGATTTCAGCATGACCGACGCTCACCGCCCACCGCCCACCCGGCCCTTGCCGTTTCGCATGACACCCTGCGCGCATGCAGTTGCGATCCTGCTGGCACTGGGCGCACAGATCGCCACGGCCGAAGAGGCACCGGCCCGGATCCTGGTAACGGGCTCCAGCATCAAACGCATCGAAGGCGAAACCGCCCTGCCAGTGCAGACGATCAAGAAGGACGACATCATCAAGAGCGGCGCGACCACGGCAGCCGAACTGATGAAGATGATCAGTGCTAACAACGCGCCGCTGACCGACGGCGCCAGCATCACTGACAACACCGGCGGCCAGCGCGGCTTCAACGGCGCTAACCTGCGCGGCATCGGCGTATCGAGCACCCTGGTGCTGCTCAACGGGCGGCGCATGGCGAACTTCGCTTCACCGGGTGACAGCGCAGGCGTCGATCTCAACAATATCCCCGCCGGCGCAGTCGAGCGCGTCGAGATCCTCAAGGACGGCGCTTCGGCGATCTACGGCACCGACGCGATCGGCGGCGTGATCAACTTCATCACGCGCAAGGACTACGTGGGGGCCGACGTCAACGTCTACGCCTCAACCACGCAAGAAGGTGGCGCCGGCAAGACAGCCGCATCCGTGGGCGGGGGTTACGGAGACCTGAACACCGACCGCTTCAACGTGTTCGGCGTGTTCGACTACCAGAAGCTCGACAGCCTGCGCTCAACGCAACGAGAGTTTCTGAAAGAGCGCCCGCTTGCGACCAACCTGCCGTTCTACATGTCGAGCCGCACCGACCCGGCGAACATCCGTTTGACGAGCAAACAGCGCAGCGATCTGCAGGCGGCGGGCTACCTGATCGGCGGCGAAGCGGTAACCGAGCGCACCATCAACCCGTTCGCTCCCGCATGCAACCCGCCGGCCACGATCTACGCTGCGAATCAAGTCTCGCAGGGCTGCAGTTACGACTACATGCAGGACACGGAGATCTATCCGGAAGCAGAGAAGATGGGCTTCCTGGGTCGCGGCGTCTACCGCATCAACGAGCGCAGTGACATCTCGCTCGAACTGATGAAAAACCAGACCACGACCACCTATGTCTCCAGCCCGAATCCGCTGCAGATCACCGGCGTTCCGGTCTCGGTCGTGAACGGCTGGCTGGGTGACCGCGCGCTGCCAACAAGCGGCAACGTCGAACTGCGCCAGCGCGTGACCGAAGGCGGCAACCGCAGCAATGAAGTGGTATCGGATGCGCAGCGTTTCGTGCTGGCACTGACGGGCGGTGTCGGCGGCTGGGACTACGACCTGGGCCTCAACTACGCAAGCAACGAAACCAGCGACCGCATGGTCAACGGCTACTTCCTGTACGACGAGTTCGTAGCTGGCATCAAGGGCGGGCAGATCAACCCGTTCGGCCCCTCGCCGGCGGCCGGAAAATCCTTGATCGACTCGATCAAGGTGGACGAGGTGGGGCGCCGCTCCAAGGGCGTCACCACCAGCATCGACGGCAAGCTCACCGGCTCGTTGATGTCGCTCGGCGGCGGCGAGCTCGGGCTCGCAACCGGTTTCGAGTTCCGCCGCGAAACGGCCGATTTCACGCCGTCTGCCCTGCTCAACTCGAACAACATCGCCGGTGACCGCAGCAGCAGCGGTGCAACGCTGGAAGCCACCTCGAATAGCCGCAACATCTCTAGCCTGTTCGCCGAGCTGAATGCCCCCTTCACGCAACAGCTTGAAGTGCAGTTCGCGCTGCGTTACGACAACTACAGCGACGTCGGCAACACCGTAAACCCGAAACTGGGCGTACGTTGGCAACCGAGCAAGAGTCTGCTGGTGCGCGGCTCTGCAGGGACTGGCTTCCGCGCCCCGACCTTCAGCGAACTGTATCGACCAACCTCATTCGGCAGCAGCTCCGCGATCCTGCCCGATCCGGGCTGTGTGGCGGCCGGCAACGCGCTGGTGGACTGCACCGACCAGGTGCCGGTAGAGCGCCGATCCAATTCGGATCTGAAACCCGAAAAGTCGCAGCAGTTCTCCGTCGGACTCGTCTTCGAGCCCATGCGCAACACCAGCGTCAGCGTCGATTACTGGAACATCAAGAAAAAGGACATCATCAGCGGACTCGCTGAAGAGATCATCCTCGAGAACCTCGACAAATACGAAGCGCCTTACGTAACGCGCGACGCCGACGGCTTCATCACCAACATGGTGTTGCAGAAGCAGAACCAGGGCGTGCTGAAAACATCCGGTCTCGACTTCGAGGGCGCCTGGCGCAGTGGTGCCACGCCTTACGGCCGATTCGGCGCCAATTTCTCGGGCACCTGGGTGCTGGAATACAAACGCCAGTTCGGCACAGAGGAGTTTGTCGACAACGTCGGCCGCTTCCTGGTGGATCAGGTGGTGCAGGAATGGCGCCACCGGCTGTCGTTCGACTGGGAACTCGGCCAAGTCGGTGTGACCGTATCGAACTCGTTCTCGTCCGGTTACACAGATCACAACAAGGCAGTCGACCCGAACGCCGCGGGCGGCGATGGGGCACTGCTGCCGCCGCGCGACGTCTCTTCGTATTCGACGTGGGATCTCGTCGGGAACTGGACCGCGAGCAAGGCGCTCAAGCTGCGCGCAGGCATTCTGAACCTGTTCGACACCGCACCGCCGTTCTCGAACCAGTCCTACTACTTCCTCTCGACCTACGACCCAACCTATACCGACCCGCGTGGCCGTACCTACTACCTGTCAGCGAACTACTCGTTCAGGTAACAAAGCAAGTCGTCAGAGTGCTGTGACAACCCCCGCGAAGTATGCGGGGGTCTTTTTTTGCGGGGCTCAGGCCGTCTGCGCGGCAGGCTCGCTGGGCAGCGAGGTCAGCGTCGTATGGCCGTGGTTGATTTCGCCGGCGGTAACGACCTGCCCTCGCCCCCCGTTCTTGGCTGCGTAGAGGGCCTGGTCAGCGAGTTCCAGCAGTTCGGTACCCTCGCCCGCGTCATCCGGGAACAGCGCGAGACCAGCGCTGGCGCCGACCCGAAGCACCTTGTCCTCATGGCGGATCGGGCGCGAGATGCGCAACACCAAGTCGCGCGCACGGCGCACCGCATACACCGGGTCGTCGACCTCGCCAATGATCACGACGAACTCGTCGCCCCCCATACGGCAGACCGTATCTTCACTGCGCAGCGCGCTCTTCATGCGTTTGCTGACCCGCCGCAGTACCACGTCGCCGATCGCATGGCCGTGGGTGTCATTGACGGGCTTGAAACCATCGAGGTCGATCACCACCACCGCTGCATGGCAACGTCGCCGCCGTGCGCGCAGCACCGCCTGCTCCAATCGGTCCTGCAACAGGCGCCGGTTCGGCAGACCGGTCAACGGATCGCGGTTGGCCTTGGCCTCCAGCGACGAGATCCGTGCATGCCCCTGGTGCGACAGATGCCGCATCACTCGGATCAGCACCAGCCCGAACAACAGCGCCGCAATCAGCGCCGCCGCAACCGCCCACTGCACCCACTGCAGCGATTCGAGGTGACGAACCTGGCTCAGTTCCAGGCGGTCTTCGAGCGAGACCTTCATCGCATCGATCCAGGCGTGCGCAGCCAGCAGCACATAGGTGTTGCCCAGCTCGCCCGGCTGCATTGCACCGGCCTCCGGATCCAGGTCGGGATTCAGCGGCGGCTGGCGCTGCCGCATGTCCAGCAGCGCACCGAGCTTGGTCAGGCGCCGCTGCTGTGCCGCATCATCGGCGGCCAATTGCAGGCACTCAGAGAGCAGCCGTGGCACGTTGGCGTCGTCATCCGGCGCCACCACAGCCGGAATCGCATTGGAGAGGATGGCCGCGCGCAATGACTCCAGGCGATGCAGCAGATGCGCCAGCCGTTCGCCCTCGCGCTGCGCCTCCATCATGCGCGACGCCGCCCAGCCGCCGAAAACGCAGCAGACCAGCGCGAGCAGGCTCAGCGCAATCAATTTGCGGCGCGACGGGGCATCGAGGATGTATTTGACGGACATGCGCAGGGGGGCTCGGATCAAGGCGCACCAGCCGGCCTGAAACCTGCACCACCCGATACGCAACCGCGGATGTTAGCAGCGCCGCCAGGGCCTGAAACCGCAATGACCGCACGTCCGCGACGGGCGTCACGCCGTACTGTCAGGGCAAGGGTTCAGCCACTCAGCTCAGGGCAGAAAGTGCTGCGCCAGCCACAGCGCCAGCAGGCCGGCCCCGATCGTCAGCGACACGCTGCGGGTGTAGAGCGCAACCAGGGCCGCAAGCAGTGCGGCGATCGGCCGGGGGCTCAGCAACGACAGCGCCACCACCCCGTCGCGCACAAAGATCTCCGGCGCGATCAGGGCCGCCAGCACGGCGGGTGGCACATAGCGCAGCAGGGCTTGCAGGCGGGGGCCGAGCGCCAGCCACCGCCCACCCGCGATGAACGAGAAGCGGGTCAGGAAGGTGACGGCGCCGCAGGCAACGAGGGTGAGAACGAGGCCGATGCCGTCACGCATGTCCCGCCCTCCGGTCGAAGCGGCGGCTGGCAGCCCCCGCGGCAATGCCGGCAACGGCGGCCGCGATGATCCACAATTTATGCGGCAAGCCTTGCGCGGCGAGCGCCACGGTGCCCGCAACCAGCGCGGCGACCAGCTCACTGCGGCGGTGAATGCCCGGCAGCAACAGCGCGATGAAGGTCAGCGCGATCGAGAAATCGAGCGACCAGGAAGCGGGAATCGCCGCGCCGAGCAGCACGCCGGCAACGGTGGATAGCTGCCACGAAGCCCACAGCGTGAAGCCGGCGCCGAACAGGAACCAATGCCGATTCGGCGTCGCCGGGCCATCCGCAAAGCGGCGGATCGTCGGCGCATAGGCTTCGTCGGTCAGCAGGTAGGCGAGCAGTACCCGCCAGCGCATCGGCAGTTCGCGCAGGTACTGCGCAAGGCTGGCGCTGTAGAGCGCATGCCGCAGGTTCACCACCCCCACGGTCGCAGCGATCACTGGTGCCGGTACCTGTGCGCCCCAAAGCTGCGCAAACACCACCTGCGACGAGCCGCCGAATACCACCGACGACATCGCGACCACACCCCAGGCCGGCAGGCCCGCCGCGAGGCCCAGCACGCCGAAGATCAGGCCGAAGGGCACCACCCCGAGCAGCAGCGGGAGTTCGGCTTTGATGCCGGCTAGGCACTCGCCCCACGCGGATGCGGGGGCTGTTTGGCTGGGATCAGTATCTGCTGACACGAGGCAGGACTTCTTCGGGCAAGAGCCGGGATTATCACCGAGCCAACACCCGCGCGTCGCCGCCGAACACAGTTTCGACACATGGGATTGCTATGCTGCGGCCGAATCCAGTCACCGCTCACGGAGGGCCCGATGTCGCGTGTTGTCCAGATCCTGATCGCTGCCTCGGAAGGCGCGCCGATGTCGCCGATGCAGGAAGTGGAGGCCGTCGCCGGCTGCGGCCTGCGCGGCGATCGCTACTTTCGCCCTGCAGGGGACGCGGACCCCGCCTCGCAGATCACGCTGATCGAACGCGAATGTATCGACGAATTCGTCGCGAACTCGGGACTTGCGCTGTCCCCCGAGCAGCCGCGGCGCAACCTGGTGACCAGCGGCGTGCGCCTCAACGATTTGTGTGGCAAGCGTTTCCGGGTCGGCGACGTGGTGCTTGAGGGGATCGAACTGTGCGAGCCCTGTCGCACCTTCGCCGAACGCACCTATGCGCAGGTCGTGAAAGCCTTCGTCGGCAAGGGCGGCCTGCGGGCGCGCATCGTCAGCGGCGGCGTGATCCGGCCTGGCGACGCGATCAGCGAATCGGCCTGATCAAGCCGGTTTGCGCGGTGAGCGGTACGGGGCCGGCCGCTCGTTAGCGAGGCGATCCAGTTCGTCTTCGCTGAAGCCAGCCTGCAGACGCGCCGGCACATTGAAGGGCGGCTTGGGCCACGGTGCGTCGAAACGCACGATCAGCTCGCGGTAGGCCGTCTCGGCTTGCAAGCCGCGCGCCGCACAGCCAGCGCGGAACCAGCGGTCGCCAATCGCGACGTGGCCGATCTCGTCGCGCAGGATGATCTGCAGCACCGCCACCGTGTCGGCATCGCCACCCTTGAGCAGCTTGGCTATCATCGGCGGCGTCGCATCCAGCCCGCGCGCTTCGAGCAGTCGCGGCACCAAGGCCATACGCGCGACGAAATCGCCAGCGGTGTCGCAACACATGTCCCACAGCCCGTTGTGGGCCGGGAAGTCACCGTAGCTATAACCATCCGCCGCAAGTCGACCGCACACCAGGCCGAAGTGCTGAGCTTCCTCCTCCGCAACGCCGAGCCAGTCGCTCACGAACGCGTCGGGCTGATCCCAGAATCGCGCGACGCAATCGAGCGCGAGGTTGATCGCGTTGAACTCGATATGCGCCACGGCGTGCAGCAGGGCCGCATGACCTTCACGGCAGCCGGGTGCGCGGCGCGGCACCGCATCGGGTGACACCAGCTCAGGCCGCGGCGGCCGACCGGGCACAAACACCGGCTCGCTGACGACCACGCAACCCGCGCGCGCCAAGTGACCAGCCTGCCAGTCGGCATTCAGCGCACGCACTGCGGCAGATTTATCCGCCGGGTCCGCGCACATCAGCGCCGCCAGTGCGGCGGCTTCGACCGTGGCGTGCTGCGCCGAACTCATGCGCCAGCTTCAGCCTCGTCACCATCCGGCAGATGGATCAGGCCTGTGTGGTAGTTGTACTCGAACACCTCGCCGTAACGGCCCCACTCGATCGCGGTACGCAGGGTGTGTTCGGCGTCCGCCGCATCCATGGTTTCGGCAAGCAGGCGCAGGAAGGGCTCTTCCGCCAGTTCGCCGGAAGCCTCCTGCTCGAGGCTGTGGCGGATATGCGCGGCGATCGGCACATGCGCGAGCAACTGCTGGCCGAAGAGTTCGTGCCGCAGCGTGTTCTGCCCTTCCACATAACGACGCCCGAGCGGTGTGACCGAAATGTCGCCGCGCGCCAGGTGGACAAAGCCGAGCAGCTGCAGCGCCTCGGTGAGCGGCAGCAGCTCTTCGTCGGTGAGTTCGGATTCTTCGGCGAACTGCGGCAAGTCGGCGATGCCGTTGAAGGGCTCGCCGACCAGCAGCTCCAGCACGCCTTCCATGCGGCTGACGTCGGCTTCCGGCAGGCGGTCGCCCAGATGCAGCCGCACCGGCTCTTCGGCCGGGCGGCCGGCACGCGGCGCGCTCGCGGTCATCAAGGCGTAGACCTCGTCAATCAGCGCACGGATCTCGGTGCTGTCCACTTCGCGCGGGCGGCGTAGGTCGATCGCGAGTTCGGCACGCACGCGGCCCGGGTTGTTGGCGAACACCAGCACGCGGTCGGCCATCATCACCGCCTCTTCGATGTTGTGTGACACGATCAACATGCCCTTGGTCGGCATCTTGCCGCTGTCCCACAGCTCCAGCATGTCGTCGCGCAGGCGCTCGCCGGTCAGCACATCGAGTGCGGAGAAGGCTTCGTCCATCAGCAGCACTTCGGGGTCGGTCACCAGCGCGCGCGCGATACCAACACGCTGCCGCATGCCGCCGGAAAGCTCGCGCGGTAGCGCGCCTTCGAAGCCGGACAGGCCGATTAGGTCGATCGCCGCCTCGGCCTTGGCCTCGCGCTCATCCGGCGATACGCCGCGCGCCTCCAGCCCCAGCTCCACGTTCTGCTGCACCGTGAGCCACGGGAACAGCGCGAAGGACTGGAACACCATGCTGATGCCGCGCGCCGGCCCGTACAGCGGCTGGGCGCGGTAACGCACGTCGCCGGCATCGGCCGGAATCAGGCCGGCGAGGATGCGCAGCAGTGTCGACTTGCCCGAGCCCGACTGGCCCAGCAGCGCAACGATCTCGCCTTCGCGCAGTTCGAAGTCGACGTTCTCCAGCACCGCACGCGGGGTGCCGTCGCTGCTGCGGTAGGACTTGCCCACGCCCTTGAGGGAAATGATCGGCCCGGTCATCGCGGACTCCTAGAAATGCATCCGG
>CAMFLH010000164.1 GCA_945957295.1 uncultured Uliginosibacterium sp. | reverse complement strand
AGGCCGACGATGAAGCGCATGTCGAGCTGCAGTGTGTCGGAAGGCGTAAGGTCTTCGGCGACCAGGATGCTCGGCGAATTCAGCACCATGCGCTGGCGCGTCACACCCAGCAGCGTGCCGAGCACGCGTTCGCCGACATCGCGCAAGTCGGTGGCGCGCGTGGCGAGCAGCGGATCGGCGAGGCTTTGCAGTTTCTCTACGCGTGCCTTGATCACGTGCTGCCAAGCCCAGGCCGGCCCGTGGCCGCGCAGGATCTGCACCATCGCATCGCGCAACAGTTCTGCATCACCCAACAACTCGCGGTGCGCAGCGAAGATGGCCGCTTCGCTGGCGCCGAGGCGGCTGCGGGTTTCGGCTTCGAGCACGCTCAGTGCATCACGCACCTTCAGCACCGCGGCTTCGAGCGCTTCGCCGTCGGCGATCACGTCGCCCGGCTGGTCTTCAATGTCGAAGCGTTGTGCTGCGTGGTGCACCAAGCGGCCAATCGCGAGGCCCGGGCTTGCGCCAAGGCCGTACAGCGTTTGCGAGGCTTGCTCGGGCAACCAGTCCGGCGCCTGGCGGCGCGCGGCCATCGCATTGCGGCGTGCACGTTCGGCGTCGGCCTGCTCTTCGGACGACAGCGTTTGCATTACTTCCAGCATTGCATCGACCGCGCGGCGGGCGTCGCTGCCGCGCGCGGCAATGTTCAAGGTGTCGCCGCGCGTCGCACCGAGCGACAGCAGGCCGGTAAGCGCCTTCGCATCGGCGAACTCAAGGCCCTTGACGATGCGGATCTCGCTCGCGAAGCGCTTCGCGACTTCGGTCCAACGGGTCGCGGGTCGGGCATGCAGGCCGTTCGGGTAGTCCAGCGTCCAGGTGGCCTCGGCATCGGCCGGCCAGGGCAGGGCGACAGGGGCGGGGAAAGCGGGCGCCGCGGGGACATCGGCCAGCGCGCTAACGATCAGCTCCGGATCGTCCGTCTCGACCAGCATCTCGATGCTCTCGGGGCGCTGCATCAGGCGGGTGAGGCGACGCAGCAGCGCGATGTGCTCGTCGGACTGCGCAGCGATCGCGACGATCAGGCGCGCCGGTTCGCCATCCTTCCAGCTCACGCCCTTGCGGATCTGCACTACGGCCACACCCGTGCGGCGGATAAGGTGGCGGTCATCGACCATGCCGTGCGGAATCGCGACGGTGGCGCCAAGCAGTGTGTTCGCGACCTGTTCGCGCTTGAGCAGGCTGTCGACATAGCCGGGTTCGATATAGCCAGCCTCAACCAGAAGTTGCCCCGCAAGGCGGATCGCCGTTGTCTTGTCGGGCGCCTGAGCGTTCAGCAAAACGCACTTGCTTGTAATCGTTTCCATCGCCTACTCCGAGCGTGCATGCCAAGATTGGATGCTCTCTTTGTAATCGATTACATTTGATGTGTCAAAGATTTTTGTTTATCGCTTGCTCCATGCGGAGGCGAGACCAAGGCGCATCAAGGATTCGTCGGGCATGGCGCGAGATGTCTGCTCAGAAACTTGCTGCTCAGAACGCACTTGTTCGGCGTTTTGGGGCAGAATGGATGTGTAATCGATTACATTGCGGTGAGGTGGGGTATGGCTCGGATCATTGATGTTGCGAAGCACGCGGGGGTGTCAGTGGCC
Organism: uncultured Uliginosibacterium sp.; assembly: GCA_945957295.1. Classification (GTDB taxonomy): domain Bacteria; phylum Pseudomonadota; class Gammaproteobacteria; order Burkholderiales; family Rhodocyclaceae; genus Niveibacterium. The sequence goes on along the minus strand of CAMFLH010000164.1, from coordinate 9,354 downwards.
TCCGTTTCCCGCGTGCTTTCCGGGCTGCCCGGTGTCAGCGAAGACACGCGGGCGCGAGTCCAGGCCGCCGCCAAGGCGCTGAATTACCGCCCCGATCTCGCCGCGCGGCGGCTGCGCTCACGCCGCACCGACACGATCGGCCTGATCGTCTCCGACATCCGCAACCCGTTCTTCACCGAAGTCAGCCGCGCGGTCGAAGACATGGCCTATGAGCACGGCCAGCGGGTGATCCTGTGCAACGCCGACGAAGACCCAGAGAAGGAAGCCTTCTACCTCGAGTTGATGCACAACGAGAACGTGAGTGGGGTGATCCTGTCGCCGACCTTGCAGTTGCTGTCGCAGTTTCGCGCCACCGATTACAGCTTCCCGGTCGTGCTGGTCGACCGCTGCGACCGTGGCACCGAAGCCGACGCGGTGGTGCTCGACAACGTTGATGCCGCCTACCGCCTGACTGAACACCTGATCGAGCGCGGCTACCGCCGCATCGGTTTCCTGTATGGCGCTGGCAGCGCGACCGGCCAGCAGCGGAACGAGGGCTACTCGCTCGCCATGGCGCGCGCGGGTCTCGCCGTACAGGCTTCGGCCTTGCGACCCGCGGTGGCGGACGCGCGGGATGCGGCGCTGGAACTCCTTGCCGGGCGGCAGCCGCCGGAAGCCCTGATGGCGAGCAACGGTTTGCTGCTGTTGGGTATTGCGGAAGCGGTGCGGGAGTTGGGCGTGCCTTGCCCCGAGCGCATTGCCGTCGCCGGATTCGACGATCTGCCCTGGGTGCGCTTGGTGGAACCGGGCTTCACCGTGATTGCGCAGCCCACTTACGACCTTGGCCACGCAGCGATCGAGCTGCTGCTGCAGCGCATCGCGCAACCGTCGCAAGCGGTGCGCCGCGTGGTGCTGCGCGGGGATTTGATTGTTCGCGGCTCGACGGCGCAGCGCGTGGCTGCGCCGGCCTGAGGGCGCTTAGCCTTCGATCTTCGGATCGCGTGAGAGCAGGCGTTCGACCGCGTCGCGCGGCGGCAGACCTTCGTGCAGTACCGCATCGACCGCGGCTGTGATCGGCATTTCCACGCCCAGCTTGCGCGCCAGCGCAGCCACTTCGTGCGCAGTCGGCACACCTTCGGCGACATGACCGAGGCTGCTGAGGATCTCGTCGAGTTTGCGGCCTTCGGCCAGTGCGAGGCCGACGCGGCGGTTGCGCGACAGATCGCCGGTACAGGTGAGGATCAGATCGCCGACGCCGGCCAGGCCGCTGAAGGTCTCACGGCGGCCGCCCAGTGCGAGGCCAAGGCGTGTGATTTCAGCCAGGCCACGCGTGATCAGCGCAGCCCGCGCGTTGAGCCCGAAGCCCATGCCGTCGCAAATGCCGGTCGCGATCGCCAGCACGTTCTTCACTGCCCCCGACACTTCCGCGCCGACTACATCGTCGGCAGCGTAGATGCGCAGGCGGTTGTGATGCAGTTGCGCCGCCCAGTGCGTGGCAAATGCCAGTGAATTGCCGGCAAGCGTCACGGCGCCCGGCAGGCCGGCGGCGACTTCCTGCGCGAAGCTGGGGCCGGTGAGCACCGCAACCGGGTGCGCGGCGCCGAGTTCTTCGGCCGCGATGTCGTGTGGCAGTTTGGCGGTGCCCGCTTCGAGGCCTTTGCAGGCCCAGATCACCGGCAGCGTTGGTGCCAGTTCGGCGACCGAGCGCAGGCAGAAGCGCAGGCCGGCGGTGGGCGTGACCACCAGCACCAGATCGGCGTGGGCAAAGGCTTCGGCGAGGGTGTCGACGACATCGACCGATGCCGGCAGCTTCACGCCCGGCAGCAGCGGATTCTCGCGCGAGCTGCGCAGCTGCGCTTGAAGGTCGGTTTCCCGCCCCCACAGGGCAATCGAATGGCGCGCGGAGAAGCTGAGGGCCAGTGCGGTGCCCCAAGCGCCCGAACCCAGAATCGCAATGCGGCTCATGGTGCTGTCACTCTTGGCTGGTGGTTTGAGGAGGTAGCGTGGCGGGCGGCGAGATGCCGCCACACGCAGCGGGCGTCACTCGCCCCAGACATCCTGCGCGCGGGCGAAGCCGCTTGCGCCATCACGATGTTTGACGCGGACCCAGCCGGAATTGAGCTTCTCGCCGAATTCGAGGATGACGTCCTTCTCGGCGCGGAAAGCGACCGGGCTGGCGGCATCGGCCTGCTGGTAGATGTCGGCGGTCGCCGCGGTGACGATCACCGTGCGGGCGTTGGCGAGCGATTTGCGTTCGATCCAAGCAATGCCGCCGGATGCGTCGCGCACCTTGGCCCATTGGTCGAGTCCGACGATCAGTTCGACCGGCGTGCCACGCTGGATCACGAAAAGTTTTTTGCCTTGCTTCGAGGGTGCGTCGTAGAGCACCGCCACCTCGTTCATGGCGCGGAATTCAAGCGCCGCCGCGGCGCCCGGAAAGGCAATCGCGGCGGCGGACAGCCAGGCTGCAAGCGTGCGCATGCGTGATTACTGGATCACCACGTCGCTGCCAGCGGCTTGCTGCTGTTCCTGGCGGGCCTGGTACAGCGCTTCGAAGTTCACCGGGGCCAGCAGGATCGGCTGGAAGCCGGCGCGGGTGATCGCGTCCGACACAGCTTCGCGGGCGTACGGGAACAGGATGTTGGCGCAGCCGATCATCGTCACCGGCTGAACGTCGGCTTCGGCGAAGTTGCGGATCTGGAACACGCCGCACTGTGCGACTTCAACCAGGAACACCGTCTTCTCGCCCGAGGTGGCCTTCACGGTGACGTTCACCACGACGTTGTAGTAGCCGTCGTCAACCTTGTTGGCGGCGGTGTTCAGCTCGACGGAGATCTGCGGCGCTTCGCGCTCGAGGAAGATCGCCGGCGCGTTCGGCACCTCGATCGAGAGATCCTTGACGTAGAGTTTTTCGATCGAGAAGACCGGTTGTGCTTGTTCGCTCATTTATTAACTGCCTGGTGTGGTGATGTTGAACGGGGCGCGGGCGAGGGGCCCGCAACAGAAAACGGATTATGCCCGACCGTGCTTATGCGTCCGGGCTGGCGAGCAGCGGGTCGAGCTCACCGGCATGATCCAGCGCATACAAGTCGTCGCAGCCGCCGATGTGGCGCTCACCGATGAAGATCTGCGGCACGGTGCGCCGGCCGGTAATCTCCATCATGTGGTCGCGCTGGACAGGATCAAGATCGATGCGGATCTTTTCGATCTCGGTCACGCCCTTGCGACGCAGAAGCTGTTCGGCGCGAACGCAGTACGGGCACACGGCGGTGGCGTACATCACGACTTTTGCCATGGCGAGCCTCAGCCCTTGACGACCGGATGGTTGTCCTTGCGCCACAGCGCGATGCCGCCGGCAAGGTTGTAGGCCTTTTCGATGCCTGCGGCCTTCAGCGTGCCGAGCGCGCTGTTGGAGCGGGCGCCGCTCTGGCAGACCACTATGACCGGCTTGTTCTTGAACTTCGCCAGTTCACCGACGCGCTTGGCCAGCTCGCCGAGCGGGATGTTGCGTGCATTCGGCAGGTGGCCGCTGGCGAACTCGTCCGCCTCGCGTACATCCACGACGATTGCATTCTCACGGTTGATCAGAAGTGTGGCCTCGACCGGCGTGACGCCGCTGGCGCCCCCGCGACCACGCATGAATTCGGCAATCAGCATGGCGCCAGAGACGACAGTGATCACGACAAGGAAGACGTTTTGCTTGATGAACTCCATGATCCAACTCAGAAAGCGGCCTAAAAGCGGGAAGTGCGGTGGCCGAATCCGATAAAATACCACCATCTCGCGCAGGACGCCTTTGACAGGCTTCCGTTCCAGACCGGGCGCGGTTGATGTGTCCCCCTAGCAAAAACACGTGTTTCAGGAGTCTGTATGTACAAGATCGTTCTGATGCGCCATGGTGAGTCCACCTGGAACCTCGAAAACCGCTTCACCGGCTGGACCGATGTGGACCTGACCCCCAAGGGTGTCGAGGAAGCCAAGACCGCCGGCAAGCTGCTGAAGGAAAAGGGCTACTCGTTCGACCTGGCCTTCACCTCGGTGCTCAAGCGTGCGAACAAGACGCTCAATACCGTGCTGGAAGAAATCGACCAGCTGTGGCTGCCGGTGGTGCACTCGTGGCGCCTGAACGAGCGTCACTACGGTGCGCTGCAAGGCCTCGACAAGGGCGAAACCGCTGCCAAGTTCGGCGACGACCAGGTCAAGATCTGGCGCCGTTCGTACGACGTGCCGCCGCCCGCACTGGAAGAGGGCGATGCCCGCCTGAACACCAATGACCCGCGCTACCACGACCTGCCGGCTGCCGAGTTCCCGCGCACCGAGTGCCTGAAGGACACGGTTGCCCGTTTCGTGCCGTACTGGCTCGAAACCATCGCGCCCGAAGTGAAGGCTGGCAAGCGTGTGATCATCGCCGCCCACGGCAACAGCCTGCGTGCGCTGATCAAATACCTCGACAACATGTCGGAAGCTGAGATCCTTGAGCTGAACATCCCGACGGCCCAGCCGCTGGTGTATGAGCTCGACGCCGACCTGAAGCCGATCAAGCACTACTACCTGGCTGATCCGGACGTGATCGCCGCGGCCGCCGCGGCCGTTGCGAACCAGGGCAAGGCCAAGTAAGACCGGCTGGTTCGTGATTCGATCCTTACCGATCGGGGCGAGGGGCGCTTTGGCGCTCCTCGCCCTTTTGTTTGCGACCGCCGGCTTTGCCGCGACGCGCAACACTGCTGAGATCGACGCCCGCAAGGCGGATCTCGATGAACTCCACCAGCGGATTCGCGGACTGCAGGAGGAAATCGCTTCGTCCGAAGCGTCCCGCAGCGAAGCGGCCGATGAACTCTCCGGCGCAGAGAAGGCCATATCGGCTGCACGTCGCCGGCTGCGCGAGATCGCCGCAGAGCGGGCGGCGACCGAGGCCGAGATCGCGCAGCGCGAGGCGGAGCGCGACGCTGTCGCGGCAAAGCTCGATGCCCAGCGCAAGGCGCTCGGCGATACCCTGTTTCGTTACTACGTATTCGGCCGGCGTGCCGGCACCCGCGCCCTGTTGAGCGCCGACGATCCGAATCAGATCGCGCGCGACGCCTACTACCTCGAACGGCTGGCCGAAGCGCGCCAGCGTGAGATCGAGTCTGCCCGCCAGACGCTTGCCGAGCATGAGCGGCTGATCGAGGAAGTGCGCCAGCGGCGTGAGCAGATCGCTGCCTTGGAGCGCGAACAGGCCGCGGAAACCGCCGAGTTGCAGCGCGAACAGAAGCAGCGCGCGGAAGTACTCGCGCGGATTCAGGACAAGATCAAGGCGCAGCGGCGTGAAGTCAGTTCGCTGAAGCAGGATGAGAAGCGGTTGGGCAAGCTCCTCGATGGCCTTTCGCGTCTGCCGCCGCCGCGCAAGCCTGCGAAGCCAAAGCCCGCGCCCAAGCCTGTTCCCGAGGTGGCCGGAAAGCCATCCGCCGAGCGCCCGCCGGTTACAACGGCGAAATCGAGCGAGACGACTGCGGGCGAACCGGTTACCGGTAAGGCCGAGGAAGCAGCCGACGACAGTGTGCCGTCGATCGCATTCGGCGAGCTGAAAGGCAAGCTCAAATGGCCGGTGCGCGGTGAACTTGTGGGCCGCTTCGGCGCTCCAAGGGCGGACGGCGGTACGCAGTGGAAGGGCGTCTTTATCCGTGTAGCGAGTGGCGACGTGCGCGCCGTTGCCGCTGGTCGGGTCGTGTATGCCGACTGGCTGCGCGGTTTCGGCAACCTGGTGATCGTCGATCACGGCGATGGTTATATGACGGTCTACGGCAACAACGAGGCGCTGTACAAACCGGCTGGCACGTCGGTGCGCGCCGGTGACCCGATCGCGAGCATTGGCGCGAGCGGGGGCAGCGAGGAATCAGGTTTATACTTTGAAATCAGGCATCACGGTCAGGCGCAGGATCCGGCGAAATGGGTCGGATCGCGCTGAAGAACCGGTGAGCCGGACCGTTACAACAGAGAACCAGATGGCACAGGAATCAAAGATGCGCGGCAAGTTGCAGCAGGCGGGGCTTGTGATGGTGGGCTTGTGCGCCGGTGTGGCACTGAGCCTTAACTATTCAGCCAGCGCCAACAAGGAAGCCGCTGCGCCGCTGCCGGTGGAAGAGCTGCGCGCCTTCGCCGAGGTGTTCAACGCCATCAAGCAGGGCTACGTCGAGCCCGTCGAAGACAAGAAGCTGATCACCAATGCGATCAGCGGCATGCTGTCCGGGCTTGATCCACACTCGACCTATCTCGATCCAGAGGCCTACAAGGATCTGCAGGTCGGCACGCAGGGTGAATTCGGCGGGCTGGGTATCGAAGTTGGCATGGAAGACGGCTTCGTCAAGGTCATCTCGCCGATCGAAGACACTCCAGCCTTCCGTGCCGGCGTGCGTCCCGGCGATCTGATCATCAAACTCGACGACACCGCGGTGAAGGGCATGACCCTCAACGACGCGGTGAAGAAGATGCGTGGCAAGCCGAAGACTTCGATCAAGCTGACCATCGCGCGCAAGGGCGAAAACAAGCCGATCGAACTGACGCTGATGCGCGAAGTGATTCAGGTGCAGAGCGTGAAGGCGCGCATGGTCGAGCCCGGCATCGCCTACCTGCGCGTCGCACAGTTCCAGGAGAACACCGCGCCGGCCGTCGCCAAGGAACTGGGCAAGCTCGACAAGCAGGGCATCAAGGCGATCGTGCTGGATCTGCGTAACGACCCCGGTGGCCTGCTGAATGCGGCGGTCGGCGTGTCGGGCGCCTTCCTGCCGGCTCAGACGCTGGTTGTGTCGACTGATGGCCGTACCGATGACTCGCGTCACAAGTTCTACGTGGCACCGCAGGACTATCTGCGCGGTAGCAAGGACGACTTCCTGAAGACGGTGCCGGCCTCTGCGAAGAGTGCGCCGATGGTGGTGCTGGTCAACGGTGCTAGCGCGTCGGCGTCGGAAATCGTGGCCGGGGCCTTGCAGGACCACAAGCGCGCGGTCGTAGTCGGCACGCAGACCTTCGGCAAGGGCTCGGTGCAGAGCATCCTTCCGCTCGCAGGTAACACCGCAATCAAGCTGACCACGGCGCGCTACTACACGCCGAGTGGCCGTTCGATCCAGGCCAAGGGCATTGCACCGGATATCGTGGTCGACGACACGCCGAACGGTTCATTCCAGCGCCTGCGTGAAGCGGATCTGGAGCGTCATCTGGAAACGCCGACGGCGGCAACCGAGGCGGCGCCCGCGAAGGCCGAGCCGAGCGCGAAGGCGAAGCCGGCGGGCAAGGGCAAGGAGAAGGACGGTGAGGAGCAGGAGGCACCGCTCGCACCGTTCGAAATCGGCGGCAAGAACGATCATCAACTGGCGCAAGCGCTCAATGTGCTGAAGGGCATGCAGATAGTCCAGAAAGCACGCTGATAACGCCTGGGCGGTGCTAGCCGCTGGCTCGCACCGCTGCGTCGGCACACGACGGAGGATTGGCCATGTTGGAACGCGACAAGGCTTACCGGCTCGCCGGCAGGAAGCACAGGGCGCACAGCCTCAACTGCGACGCCGAAGTGCTGCACAAGCGGCGCGAGGTGCGCTTTCATGTCCAGCCCGCTGGGCAGTCGGAGCAGGCCATGTTGCGCCTGACCTCGGTGCCGGGGCTGGTCGTGGAGCGTGGCCTGCGGCCAGAGTCCTTATGGATCACCTACTCACTGGCCGACCATTCGTTCGAAGAGGTGGAGGGGTTGCTGGTGAGTATGGGCTTTCATCTCGATCCGTCGTTCTACACGCGGATTCACAACGCCGTGATCCATTACTGCGAAGACACGCAATTGCGCAACCTTCGCTCGCCGGAGCGGCTGATCAAGAAGTCGAACGAGGTCTACGTGAAGGCTTGGGAACATCACCCGCACGGCGATCACGACGACACGCCGGCGGAGTTGCGCGAGTACAAATAGCGCGCTCGCGGCGCGCATCGACCCGACGGCGCGGATCAAATCCGCGCCGTTTTTGTATCTGGAACTGGGCACATGAACGACGAACAACTGCTGCGTTACTCCCGCCACATCCTGCTGCCGGAAATCGATATCGCGGGGCAGGCGGCCATTTGTGCCGCACGCGTGCTGGTGGTGGGGGCCGGCGGGCTCGGCTCGCCAGCGGCGCTCTACCTAGCGTCGGCCGGAGTCGGAACGCTGGTGCTGGCGGATGGTGACGAGGTCGACCTGACCAATCTTCAGCGCCAGATCCTGCATACCCAGGCCACGGTGGGGCAGCCGAAAGTGGTGTCGGGCGAGCGCGCGCTGCGTGCCTTGAACCCCGAGATCGAAATCGTCGCCTTGCATGCTCGACTCGAAGGCGCGGCCTTGGACCAGGAGGTCGCCAAGGCCGATGTCGTACTCGACTGCTGCGACAACTTTGCCACCCGCCATGCGGTGAATCGGGCCTGCGTGCGCTTCCGCAAACCGCTGGTATCGGGGGCTGCGATCCGTTTCGACGGACAGATCAGCGTGTTCGACCTACGTCGCGACGGTGCGCCGTGCTACCACTGCCTGTTCCCGGAAGGCGAGTCGTTGGAGGAACTGCGCTGCGCGGTGACCGGCGTGTTTGCACCGCTCACCGGTATCGTCGGCGCAACGCAGGCGGCCGAAGCGCTCAAGCTGCTTGCCGGCTGCGGCGAGGCGCTGGTTGGCCGTCTCTTGTTGCTCGATGCCCTGGCAATGCGGTGGCGAGAAGTGCGTTATCCGCGTGATCCGTCGTGTTCGGTGTGTCAGGTCACGACAACGTGAGTCGGCCTGCCGAGCGCGCTTTGCTCACGATCAGCAAGGCGGGCGCGAACGATGCCGATGCAGCCTGGGCCGTTCGCAATTCATCCATTCGGTATCAATGCGCCGGGTGCTATCCCGAAGAGGTTGTCGATGCGTGGACCGCGGGTGAAATGCCCGATGCGTTTGTCGAAGACGTGGAGCGCAGCTTCGTCGTCGCGAGACGGGAGGGCAGAGTTGTCGGTACCGGGGCGCTTGATTTGAAGACCGGCAAGATGGATGCGGTGTTCATCCAACCCGGTTACATGCGGTCTGGCATCGGCAGGGCGATCGTTGCGCACCTGCTAGGCCTGGCGCGCGATGCTGGGGTGATGTCTTTGACGCTAGAGGCCACGATCAATGCCGCCGCGTTTTACCGCGCCTGCGGCTTCAGTGGAAACAAGATTGCGACCTATCGATCGCCGCGCGGCCTTGCGTTCGATTGTGTGCCCATGCGACTGAATCTTGGCTCTGAAAGCGCTCCCCAAGGGCCGGCGCCAATGTGAGTCAAGGCCGCAGCGTCAGCCGCAGATCTTCACCGAGTTTCCGTACGTCCACCCAGCGCATGCGGCCGACATCGTCCATCGCGCTGATCGGTGGCATGT
>CAMFLH010000163.1 GCA_945957295.1 uncultured Uliginosibacterium sp. | reverse complement strand
CCCGACCGGCAGCGGCAAGACGACCACGCTGTATGCCGCGATCTCCGAGACCCGTACCGGCCGCGAGAAGATCGTCACGATCGAAGACCCGGTCGAATACGAACTGCCCGGCGTGCTGCAGATTCCGGTGAACGAGAAGAAGGGCCTCAGCTTCGCGCGCGGCCTGCGCTCGATCCTGCGCCACGACCCGGACACCATCATGGTCGGCGAGATTCGCGATGCCGAGACGGCCGAGATCGCGGTGCAGTCCGCGCTGACCGGCCACTTGGTGCTCTCAACGGTGCACGCCAACAGCGTGTTCGATGTGTTCTCGCGTTTCTCGCACATGGGCGTCGATCCGCATGCGCTGGTGTCCGCGCTGAACGGCATCTGGGCGCAGCGCTTGCTGCGCGCGGTGTGCCAGCACTGCGCGGTGGAGTACGTGCCCGACGATGCCGAGCGCGCGCTGCTCGGCTTCGCGCCCGATGCACACCGCGGCCATCGCTTCCTGCGCGGGCGCGGCTGCGGCGATTGCCGCGGCACCGGTTACCGCGGGCGCCGCGCGATTGCCGAGATCCTGACCCTGACCGATCCGCTGCGCGAAGCGATTCTCGCGCGCGAGTCCATCCTCGCCGTGAAAGCCATCGCCGCCCAGGGCGGCACCCGCAGCCTGCGCGGCGCAGCGCTCGATCTGGCCTTGCGCGGCGAAACCACCTTGCAGGAAGTGCTGCGCGTGACTTTGCAGGACAGCGCATGAAACGCCCCTTGATTCCTCCTCGCCCGCAACTCTGGGTCGGCGCCGACAACGTCAGCCTGCGCGATCCGCAGGGGGCGATTCACTGCATCGCGTTCCACGATGCCGACGCGCTGCGCGCCGGTGTCGCTACCCTGGCGGCCGAGCAGTCACGTTGGCGCGCGATCGACGTGGTGGTCAGCGATGCGCATTGCCGCTACCTCGTGCTGCCGCGCATCGCCGGCACGCAGGGCCGCCGCGAGCTGGCGGATGGCATCGCCGCGCGCTTCGCCGCGAGCTTTGGCGACGACGCGGCTGACTGGCTGCTGCAATACGACGCGCCGCCCTTCGGTTCCGACGATCTGGTCTGCGGCATGCGACGCAGTACTGCAGCCGCGATTCTCGATGGTCTGCGCGCTGCGCGCCGCCGCGTGTTCCGCATGCAGCCGCTGTGGGTGTGGTGCAGCGCGTCGGCGCTCGGCAAATCGCGTGCGCCGCACTGGCTCGCCAGCAGCGATGGCCACACGCTGACGCTGGGCCTGTTCCAGCGGCGTCGTTGCGTGGGCGTGCGCGCCACACGCCTGGGCAGCGCGGGCCTTGCGGCGGCGCTGAATCGCGAAACCGCGCTGCAGGCCGCGCACAGCGCCGGCACACCAGTGTGGCTGTTCGGCGGCCTGGGCGCACCGGCGCGGCTTGCCGATGGCAGCCCGGTGATCGGCGCCGCCTTGCCGGCGGCGCTGGTGCCCGGGGGTGTCGCATGAGCCGCGTGCGTATCGACTTCGCGCCTGCCGCGCGCTGGCGCCCGGGCATTGCCGTGGGCCTGAGTGCGCTGGCCCTGATCGCGGCAAGCGGCTTTGCGGCCCGCATCGCATGGCAGCGTGATGCGCAGTTGCAGGCGCTGCACGCCCGGCTCGCCGAGCGCGCCCCTCCGCCGCAACCGGTCGTGCGGATCGCGCCGCCGAGTCACGAACAAGCCGAGGTGGTGAACGCCGCGATCACCTTGCTGAACCTGCCGTGGCCGGCGCTGCTGGACGGCCTCAATGCGGCGCGGCCGAAAGACGTTGCCGTGCTGCGCATCGAACCCCGCGCGTCGCAGCGCAGCCTGCGCGTGGTGGCGGAGAGCGAGCGCGCTGACGCCCTGTTCGACTTTGCCGATGCGCTCGCGCATCAGCCGCCTTTCGTGCGCCTCAAGCCGGTGAGCCAGGTGCGGCTCGATTCGCCGGCGCGGGTGCAGGCGACGATGGATCTGGAGTGGCAGCCATGAAGATGCCTGCGTCGCCCAAGCCCGCTGCGCGCGCGCAGCTGACTACCCAGGGCCTGCGTCTCGCGCTTGAACTGCTGCTCGCGCGCCACGCGCTGGCACTGATTGCAATCGGCCTGCCGGCCGTCGTGCTGCTCTGGCTGACCCTGGCGCAGCTGCCGGTCCAGGGGCGCGAACTCGCGTCGCTGCGTGCGCGCGTGAAGGCGCCGCCGCCAGTGGTGCAGGCCGCGCCGCCGCAGGACCCGATGGCGCCGTTCCGCGCGGTGCTGCAACCCGACGACGCCAAGATGGCGGTGGCGCGCGCCTTGTGGAATGACGCGGCTGCCGCGGGGCTGCAACCCGCCCGTGTCGACTACCGCAACAACCCGAGCAACGCGGCCGGCTTTTCCCGCTTTGATCTGACCCTGCCGGTGGCGGGGCCGCCGGATGTGATCCGCCAGTTCGCGTTCTCGCTGCTGGAGCGCCATCCCGGCCTCGCGCTGGAGAAGATCGAACTGCAACGCGAGGCGGCGGTGCAGGATCAGGTCGAGGCGCAGTTGGCCTTCGTGCTGTTGCTGGAGGCGCCGAAATGACACCCAGGCAACGCATGGCGCTGCTGCTGGCCGGCTTTACCGTTTGCGGCGGACTGGTGATCGCCGATCGCCAATCCCCCGCTGCCGACGACGTGGTGCAGCCGGTCACGCGCAGTGCCGCGCTGCCGGCGGCGCGCAAGTCGCCCGCCGCCGAAGACAGCACGATCCTCGCGCTCGCACCGCGCGACGACTACGGCAAGGCCGGCGATGGCTTCTTCGCGCCGGTGCGTCCGCCGGCGCCGCCGCCCCCGCCACCGCCGCCCCCTCCGCCGCCGCCCAGCGCACCGCCACCGCCCTTCGCGGTGATCGGCAAGCAACTGGTCGACGGCAAGTGGGAAGTCTTTCTCGCCTTTGGCGAAGCGAGCCTGATCGCGCACGCGAACGAACGGCTCGATGCGAACTGGCAGGTGGTGGCTATCCGCCCGCCGGTGATGGAACTTGAATACCTCCCGCTCAACCAGCGTGCGACGCTGGCGATTGGTGCCAACTTTGATGACTAGACTCTCCCGAATCCGCGTCGCCTCGGCGCTGGTGCTGCTCCTGCTGGCCGGTTGCGCCGGGCAGAAAGCCTTCCGCGCCGGCGGCGAACTGGCCGAGCAGAAGCAGTACGAGGCGGCGCTGGAGCAATACCGCGCCGCGATCGCCGCCGACCCGAACAACGCCGAGTTTCGCCTCACCTACCTGAAGGCGCGCGACCAGGCGGTGGCGCAATGGCTTGCCGAAGCCGAGCGTGCACAGGCGGCCGGCCGCAGCGGTGAAGCGGCGCCCCTCTTCATGCAGGTGCTGCGGGCCGACGAGAAGAACGCGCGAGCGATCCGCGGCCTGCGTGCGATGGAGCGCGACAACCGCCATGCGCAGTACGTCGCTGAGGCGCAGAGCGCCTACTCGCAGGGCGATCTGGATGGCGCGCAGGCACGCCTGCGCATCGTGCTGAGCGAGAACCCGGCCTACCCGTCGGCGGTCGAGCTGAACGGCCAGATCGAACAGCGCCGCGCGCAGCCGCGTGGTGCGAGCGAGCAGCGCCTGGCTGAAGCGTTCCGCAAGCCGATCTCGATCGAGTTCCGCGATGCGCAGTTGCGCCAGGTGTTCGAGGTGATCTCGCGCGCCTCTGGCCTGAACTTCGTGCTCGACAAGGAAGTGCGCGGCGACCAGCGCACCACGATCTTCCTGCGCAACAGCACGGTCGCCAATGCGCTCGCGCTGACGCTGCTGACCAACCAGCTCGAACAGCGCGTGCTGGATTCCAGCTCGGTGCTGATCTTCCCGTCGACGACGCAGAAGCTGCGCGACTACCAGGCACTTGCCGTGAAGACCTTCGTGCTCGCCAACGGCGATGCGAAGAACGTCGCGAACACGCTGCGCACGATCCTGAAGACCCGCGATGTGGTGGTGGACGAGAAGCAGAACATGCTGATCGTGCGCGACACGCCCGAGGCGCTGCGCATGGCCGAAAAACTGATCGCGCTGCACGACCAGGCGCCGCCGGAAGTGATGCTGGAAGTCGAGATCCTCGAAGTGCAGCGCAATCGGCTGCTGAAGCTGGGCATCGAATACCCCGGCCGCGCTTCGCTCACGCCGCTCGCGTCCGACGGCAAGACGCTGACCCTTGCCGACCTGCTCGATCTCGGCTCGCACAATATCGGGGTGACGATCGACCCGCTCGCGGTCAACGCCAACCGCACCGTGTCCGATGTGCGGGTGCTGGCCAACCCGCGTATCCGCGTGCTCAACCGCGAGAAGGCGAAGATCGTGGTCGGCCAGAAGGTGCCGACGATCACCAACACCGCAACCTCCACGGGCTTCGTCGCCGGGTCGGTGTCCTACCTCGATGTGGGTCTGAAGCTCGAAGTTGAGCCGAACGTGTCGCCGGACGGTGAGGTCACGATCAAGATGGGGCTGGAGGTCAGCAACATCCTCGACCGCATCCAGCAGAAGGACGGCACCACGGTCTACCAGCTCGGTACCCGCAATGCCGACACGATCCTGCGCCTGCATGACGGCGAGAACCAGGTACTCGCTGGCCTCATCAACGATAGCCAGACCAGCGGCGGCAGCCACATTCCGGGCCTGGGCGACATCCCTGGCCTCGACCGGGTGTTCGGTTCCAAGACCGACGACTCGCAGCAATCCGAAGTGGTGCTGTCGATCACGCCGCGCATCGTGCGGCCGGCCGTACGCCCCTCGGTACGCGATGCCGAATTCGAAGCCGGCACCGAGGCGAGCCTCAAGCCGCTGAGCATGGGCGACATTCCGGCGCCGACACAGCAGGGCAACCCCAACAACGTGCCGCCCCCGCCGCCGAACAACCCGCCGCCACCGCCTCAGGCGCCGGCAGCCCCTGCCGCGACACCGTCGGCCGCGCCGGCAGCCGTTGCGCCCTCGACCAAGCACGGCGATCGTCGGCTGGCCCTGCGCAGCAGCGTGCAGCTGAGTCAGCCGCCGGCCGCGCAGCTGGCCGATGAGGCGTCCAGCCACGAATACCGTTTCGCACTTGCGAGCGAGGCGCTGCCGCAACGATGAAACGCACTGCCGGCTTTACGCTGATCGAACTGCTGGTGACGCTCGCCATCATGGCGCTGCTGGCCGCGCTCGTGATGCCGGTGGCGGAGCTGGCGCTGCAACGCTCGCGTGAGGCTGAACTGCGCACTGCGCTGCGTACGCTGCGCAATGCGATCGACGCTTACAAGCAGGCCAGCGACGATGGCCGCATCGCGCTGAAGGCAGGTGGCTCCGGCTACCCGCCCAAGCTCGAAGCGCTGGTCGAAGGCGTGACCGATGCGAAGTCGCCGAAGGGCGCCAAGCTGTACTTCCTGCGCCGCATTCCGCGCGACCCGACCAGCACCGACACCTACGCCGAACCGGCTGCGACCTGGGCCACGCGCAGCTATGCAAGCGACCCGGACCACCCGCGCTCAGGGGACGATGTGTTCGATGTGGTCTCGCGTTCGCCCGGCATCGGGTTGGACGGTACGGCCTACGCGGAGTGGTGACGATGCGCCAGCGTGGTTTCACCCTGATTGAACTGCTGGTGGTGCTCGCCATCGTCGCGCTGCTGCTGACGCTGGCGTTGCCGCGTTACATGGGCAGCGCCGAGATAGCGAAGGAACGGGTGCTGGTCGAAAACCTGCGCGTTACGCGCGACGCGATCGACAAGCACTTCGCCGACCGCGGCCGCTATCCCGAATCGCTCGATGTGCTGGTCGAGCGGCGCTACCTGCGCGAGCTGCCGTTCGACCCCTTGCGCGACAGCCGCACCGCATGGAATGTCGTGCCCCCACCGAGCGGGCGCGACGGCGGCGTGTACGACCTGCATAGCAGCGCGGCCGGCACCACCCGCGACGGCCGCGCCTATTCCGAGTTATGAACCGGCAGCACGGCTTCAGCTACATCGGCATCCTGATCCTGCTCGCGATCATCGGTGCGGTGTCGGCGCAGACGATGGAGTTGGCCAGCACCGTTGCGCTGCGCAGCAAGGAAGCCGAGCTGCAGGCGCAGGGCGACGAGTTCAGCCGCGCCTTCAAGCGCTACTACCGCGCGAGCCCGCAAGGTTCGCCGATGTATCCGAAGGAACTGCGTGATCTGCTGCGCGACCCGCGCTTTCCCGGCACCGTGCGCCACTTGCGCCGCATTCCGCGCAACCCGCTGACCGGCAGCACCAACTGGATGCCGATTCCGGCGCCGGGCGGCGGCATCATGGGTGTTGCGGTAATCGCGCCAGGCGAGCCGATGCGCAAACCGCTGCGCACGCTGGCGCCGGCCACGGTTGGCGCGCCGACGCCGGCGGGTGCCACCGCACCGCAGGTGGTCGTGCCGGCAAGCGGCTATGCGACCTGGCGCTTCGGCTACGACCCGGCGCAAGCGAACGGCGTGGTGACGCCGGACGCCAACGCCAGCGCGCCGCAAGGCGCCGGTTGAGCGCTCAGAGCGGATAGGCCCAGGGCAGCGCGGGCAGTGTCCCGTTCGTGATGTCGAGGTAGTGCGGCGTCAGCTGCGACCAATCGGTCGTGAACCACGCGGACAGGTCGAACACGGTGTCCGAATCGCCGAGCTTCTGCACCTCGATGTTGGGCATCGTCAGCGGCGTCTTCGCGGCGCACAACGAAGGGTCGGCACGCGGGCGGACGAAATACACCGCACTCTCGGTCGTGGTGGATAGGTTGGTGACGCGCCGTGCGCTGATCGTCGGCGCGTGGGCATTCACTTGCACCAGCAGCGCGGTCTCCACGTCGACACCGATCCCGCGTGCGCCGTTACTGCCGGTGCCGGAGGCCAGCACGCCGCCGCTGCAGCCGCCACCGGTGGCATTGGGTTTGATCATGCGCGCGACGAAGCCGAGCAGGCGGCCGAGTCGGTCGCGCGAGTCGAGGTGGGAATCCATGATGGTGTTGTTGAGTGCCGGCGGCATGATGAAGCCGGCGCCGCCAAGCGGGCTCGGGTCCAGCGTCATGTAGCGGTTGTAAGGGTTGTCGAGCGCCTGCTTGGTTGTGACCGATCCGTTCAACGCGGCGAAGTCGGCCCAGCCCAGTACTGCCAAGCCGGCGCTGGTGCCGCCGAGCGGCACATTCTTCGCCATTAGCCCGCGCAGCGTCGCGTCCAGTGCGGTGCCCTTCCAGTACTTGATGTAGTCGCTCTGGTCGCCGCCCGCGATCCAAACGGCGTGCGCCTTGCCGACCACGCTGTTGACGAAGGCGTCGTTGGCCGCCGCAACGCTGGGGATCACCAGCGTCTCGACCGAGGTGAGCCCCAGCGCAGCGCCGCCAACCCAGCCGTCTGCAAAGGTCGACGAAGTGCCGGACGCCGCGTCGCTGTAGTAGATGTAGGGGTTGTATGCGTCGGTGCCGGTGGCGCGGATCACGACGAAGCGGCCGCCGTGCCCCGGCGTGATGCCAGCGCGCTGGATCATCCAGCGGAAGGCCTCGTCCACGTCCGGCCCGCCACCCATCAGCACGAAGCTGGGCTGGGTTGGTGCTGAAATACTTACCGGCGCAGCGGCATTGCCCAGCACCGAATACGTGTAGAGCGTTTTCGCAGCCAGTGCGATGTTGCAGGCCGCCAGCAGCATGAAGCCGACGATCAGGCGGAGCAGGGTGTGTGCGGTCGTGGTGAGGCTGCCGCCGGAATACGCAGTCGAGGTGCCCATTTTGATGTCCTTCAGCGCAGCGGCGCAGGGCGGCGGGAGGCCGTCGGGCCGTGTCCTCAGTATAGGCAGCACCCTCGGCGGTATCCGGCGACTGCGCGCCGGCGCGCGCACGGTGTCACGACCGGTACGGCTCAGATTGCGTCGGCGGCCGTTGCCAGCGTTACGCGGGTGGACAAGGCGTTCAACGCGATCAGATGAGTCATCTGGCTGACGGTGGTGCAGCAGTCTGTCAGCACAGTCACCGCGTAGGGCTCGGCGGCTTTCGAGATCGCGGTATGGGTCACGCAGTTTTGCGTCATCATGCCGCACACCAGCAGCTCGCTGGCGCCCAGCGCATCCAGCGTCGCCTTCAGCGTGGTGCCGTGGAAGGCATCCGCGAAGTGCTTCACCACCACCGGCGCATCCGGCGCCGCGGCAAGAATCTGCGGATGGATCTCGACGCCGGGCGTGCCGGGGTTGAAGAAGGGCGCGATGCCGCGCGACGCGTCGGCCACATGCTGCACATGGACCACCGGCACGCCCTTGGCGCGGGCGGCCGCGATCGCCGTCTCCACGTTCGCAAGGGTGGTCTCGGTGTTCCACAGCGGGAAGTTGCCGTCGGCGAAGTAATCGTTCTGCAGGTCGATCACCAGTAGTGCTTTGCTCATGGGGCTGCTCCTTCGTGCGAGAGGGGTGTTTCGGTGAGGTGCATTGTCGACGTCGTCCCGCTCGTGCCGTGAGTGGCCTGAAAGACAAACTCCGATAAGATCGGGCCAAATCGCCCGGCGTGAAAACCGCCCGAAATGCCTGAGGAGTGCGCGATGGACAAGCCGGTGGTCGCGGTGGTGGCCTTCGATCAGATCAGCCCCTTCCACCTGTCGGTGCCCTGTGTGGTGTTCGGCGACGCGCACCCCGGTGTGCCGCGTTTCGATCTGCAGGTCTGCGCCGCGGAACGCGGCCCGCTGCGCACCACCGCCGGCTTTCGGGTGCAGGTGGATCACGGGCTGGAGGCGCTCGCGCGGGCGCAGATCGTGATCGTGCCGAGCTGGCGCAACCCGATCGAGCCCGCGCCGCCGGCACTGTGCGAGGCGCTGCGGGTGGCCGATGCGGCCGGGGCGCAGTTGGTGGGCTTGTGCCTCGGCGCCTTCGTGCTGGCCGATGCGGGCCTGCTCGATGGCCGCCGTGCGACGACGCACTGGGCGGCGGCACAGGTCTTTGCGCAGCGTTATCCGAAAGTGATGCTGGATGCCGACGTGCTTTACGTGGAGGATGGCCCGGTCCTTACCTCGGCGGGCACTGCGGCGGGCATCGACTGCTGTCTGCATCTGCTGCGTCAGCGCTATGGCGGCGAAATCGCCAACCGCGTCGCGCGCCGCCTCGTCACGCCACCGCACCGCCAGGGCGGGCAGGCGCAATTCATCGAACAACCGCTGCCGGCGCACCCGCGCGATTCACGCTTGGCCGATCTGCTCGACTGGGTGCGCGCCCACCTTGATCAGCCCCATTCGCTCGACAGCCTCGCCGAACGCGCGCTGATGAGCCGCCGCAGCCTCACCCGCCACTTCCGACAGATCACCGGCACCACGGTGGGGGACTGGCTGCTCGGCGAGCGCCTCGCGCTCAGCCAGCGCCTGCTCGAAACCACCGACCAGCCGGTCGAACGCATCGCGGTGCTGGCCGGCTTCGGCTCGCCGGTGTCGCTGCGCCAGCACTTCGGCCGAGTCTTTGGCGTGTCACCAAGTGCCTGGCGGCAGACTTTCCGCGGCGATTGATCGGGTGACGCTCAGCCGCGCCAGATTTCTAGGAAGCAGCGCAGCTTGGCCGGCGGCTGGCGGCGCGAGGGGTAGTAGAGATGAAAGCC
Source organism: uncultured Uliginosibacterium sp. (assembly GCA_945957295.1). GTDB lineage: Bacteria > Pseudomonadota > Gammaproteobacteria > Burkholderiales > Rhodocyclaceae > Niveibacterium. The sequence goes on along the minus strand of CAMFLH010000163.1, from coordinate 1,547 downwards.
GGGGAAGCGGGGAGTCGCTTCGGGCATCACTTCAACCAGGCGGCCGGCAGCTAGATGTGGCTGCGCAACGCTCGCCAGCACGTAGCCCAGGCCGAGGCCGTCGAGTGCCAGCGCGAGCATCGCGCCAGTGTCGTTCACTGTCAGCGTTGCCGGCGCATCCAGCGTGATCTCGCGGCCACCTTCCAGCAGTTCCCAACGGTATAGCGCCCCGCTCGACGGCATGCGGAAGCGGATGCAGATGTGCTGGGTCAGGTCGGCGATGGTGCGCGGCGTACCGTGTTGGGCGAGGTACGCCGGCGTGGCGACCAGCGCGATGCGTTCCTCGCGGCTCAAGGGCACGCTGACCATGTCTTTCGCGACTGCTTCGCCAAGCCGGATACCGGCGTCGCAGCCTTGTTCGACGATGTCGACGAAGCCGTCGTCGAAGCCGAACTCCAGTCGCACGTCGGGGTAGTGGGCGCGAAAGCTCGCCAGCCGGGGCTGGATCACCGCCGCAAAGGCGACGCGCGAGAGGTTGATGCGTAGCAGGCCGGACGGCGTATCACGCAGTTCGCCAATTGCATCGGCGGCATCGAGCAACTCGCCCAAGGCGGGACCTACACGCGCCATGAAGCGCTCCCCGGCTTCGTTGAGAGACACGCTGCGTGTGGTGCGATTCAGCAGCCGCAGTTGCAGGCGCGATTCCAGCGCGCGTACCGCCTGACTTACGGCTTGCGGCGACACGCCCAGCTGCGCCGCCGCGGCCGTGAAGCTGCGGGTGCGCGCAACGGTGGCAAAGGCGAGATAGCCGTCGAGCTGGTGGATTTTCATGAGCATTCTCAATCGCAGCTTGATGGTGCATCAAGATTACCCGTCTTTGTTCAAGGCTGCCGGGCGCCCACACTGAGCTCATCCCGATTCCTCACCCCAAGGAGCCCAACGATGAGCCTCGCATCCACCTACACCCTTGGCCGCAGCGGCCTGCGCGTCAGCCGCCTTGCGCTCGGCACGATGACCTTCGGTACCGACTGGGGCTGGGGCGCCGACAAGGCCGCCGCCCGCGCCATGTTCGATGCTTATGTCGATGCCGGCGGCAACCTCGTCGATACCGCTGACCTCTACACCAACGGCCACAGTGAAACCTGGCTGGGCGAGTTCGTGCACGAGCGCGCCCTGCGCGATCGTATGGTGATCGTCACGAAGTACGGCCACAGCGCGCAGCCGGACAACCCGAACGCGGGCGGCAACGGCCGCAAGAACATGATCCGTGCGGTGGAAGGTTCGCTGCGCCGGCTTGGTACGGATTACATCGACCTCTACCTGCTGCACAGCTGGGATCAGCTGACGCCGGTAGACGAGGTGATGCGCGGCTTCGATGACCTGGTGCGCGCCGGCAAGGTGCGCCATGTCGGGCTGTCGAACGTGCCGGCGTGGTACGCGAGCCGCGCGCAGACTTTGGCGGAACTGCGCGACTACGAGCCCTTGAGCGCCTTGCAGCTTGAATACTCGTTGGTCGAACGCGCGGTGGAGAACGAATTCATCCCGCTCGGTCAGCAGATGGGCATGGG
>CAMFLH010000162.1 GCA_945957295.1 uncultured Uliginosibacterium sp. | reverse complement strand
TCGCGCTGGTGGCCTGGGTGGTGCACGGCGTGTTTACAGGCGGGTCGTCGGCGGTCTTTCATCAGACCCGGCTTGACTTGCAGCCGGGCCAGGAAACCTCGCTCACCTCCGAGCCCTTCCGCATTCCATCGGACCAGCGTCGCGTCGAAGTGGAACACTTCGCGCCGGTCTCGAACTCCTGGGCCGACGTGGAGGTTGAGTTGGTCAACCGCGGGTCGGGCGAACACTTCGGGGCGGCCAACGAGATTTCCTATTACTCCGGCTACGACTCAGACGGCTCCTGGTCCGAAGGCGGGCAGACCGGCAGCGCGGTGTTCTATCAGGTGCCGGCAGGTGAATACCACCTCGTCGTGCGCGGCGAGTTGCCCGCCAATGCGCCGCAATTGCTGACCGACCAGGTCACGCTGCGGGTTGCGCCGCCGCCGTTCTCGAACCTCGCCAGCTGCTGGTTGTTGTTGCTGTGCTTTCCGTTGTTCGCGTTCGTGCGCAGCTACAGTTTCGAGGTGGCGCGCTGGAGCGAGAGTGATCACCCGATGACCAGCAGTTCGGAGGACGACGACTGATGATCAAGCTGTTCTCGGTGACCGCATTGCTGGCGATTTCGCTGCTCGGCTGGATGGATTCGCGCGGCTACGGCCTGTTCGACGAGCGTGGTTCTTCATCGAGCGCCCGCTCCAGCGGCGGACGCCTCTATCACAAGTAAGCAGGAGCCCCAATCATGGAACTGTTCTTCAACGCGCGGCCGCTGCTCGGCTCCATCATTTATTCGATCCTGGGCGTGGTGGTGTTCTGGGTGTCCTTCATCATCGTCGACAAGATCACGCCCTACGACCTGTGGCGCGAGATCGTGAAGGAACGCAACCTGCCGCTCGCGATCATCGTTGCGGCAATGTGCCTCGGTATCGCGATCATCGTGGCGGCCGCGATTCACGGTTAGCCACCTGCAAGGCGCTTCGTCCGCCGCTGAGTGCGGCGGAGACGCCATTTTTCCCTCTACAGAACGCCTAAGCGGGCGCCGGCTCGATCGGCCGCGCCCCGCATCCAGATGAGCTCACTCCGCACCCAGCGCCACGCGCTGCTCGTTTCCGTCTTCATCGTCGCGTCCTGCGGGCTCGCCTACGAGCTGGTTGCGGGCGCGCTGTCGTCCTACCTGCTGGGCGATTCGGTCACGCAGTTCTCCACCGTGATCGGCACCTACCTGTTCGCGATGGGGGTGGGCTCCTGGCTGTCGAAGTATGTCGAACGCAACCTGGTGCTGCGCTTCATCCAGCTCGAACTGCTGGTGGGGCTGGTTGGCGGTTTCACGCCGGCGGCGCTGTTCGGCATCTTCGCGCTAGAGGCGGCGCCTTTCCGCGTGATGCTGTACGGCGCGGTGCTTGCGGTGGGTGTGCTGGTGGGGCTGGAGATCCCGCTGGTGATGCGCATCCTGCGGCGCGAACTGTCGCTGCGCGATCTGGTGTCGCAAGTGCTGACGGTGGACTACCTCGGCGCGCTCGCGGTATCGATCGCGTTTCCGCTGCTGCTCGCGCCGCACCTCGGGCTGGTGCGCACCGGGCTCCTGTTCGGTCTGCTCAACGCGGCCGTTGCGCTATGGGCGGTGGCTGTGTTCCGTGCGCAGTTGCCGCAGGCGCGTCTGGTCGTGGTGCAGTGCGCGGTCACGTTGGCGGTGATTGCGGCTGGTTTTGGCTTTGCCGGTCGCTTTACCGGCTGGGCCGAACAGCAGATGTACCAGGACCCGATCCTGTACACCCGCACCACGCCTTACCAGCGCATCGTGCTGACGCGCTGGAAGGACGACCTGCGCCTGTTCCTCAACAACAACCTGCAGTTTTCCTCCGCCGACGAATACCGCTACCACGAGGCGCTGGTGCATCCGGGTCTCGCGAGCCTGCCGTGGGCGCGCCGCGTACTGGTGTTGGGCGGCGGTGACGGCCTCGCGGTGCGCGAGATCCTGAAGTATCCGCAGATCGAGCATGTCACGCTGGTCGATCTGGATCCCGGCATGACTTCGCTGTTCCGTGATGCGCCGGCGCTGCGTGCGCTCAACGGCAATGCGTTTCACTCGCCCAAGGTGCAGGTGATCAACACCGATGCCGGGCGCTGGCTGGAGGACTCACGCGAGCGCTTCGATTTCGTCGTGGTGGATTTTCCTGACCCGTCGAACTTCGCGGTCGGCAAGCTCTACACCACCGCCTTCTACCGCCTGCTTGCCCGCCATGTGGTGCCGGAAGGGCGTGCGGTGATCCAGGCCACCAGTCCGTTCTACGCGCGCAAGGCGTACTGGACGGTGGTGGCGACGCTGGAAGAGGCGGGCTTTCAGACCGCCCCCTACCATGCGCTGGTGCCGTCCTTCGGCGAATGGGGCTACATCCTCGCGGGGCGGTCGCCCTACGAACCGCCCGCCACGCTGCCAGTGCCCACGCGGTTTCTCGATGGTGGCACGCTGGCGGCGATGTTCAGCTTCTCGCGCGACATGGATCGCGTTGCCGCGGAGCCGAATCACCTGAACAGCCAGAACCTCGTGCGGACCTTCGAGGACGAGTGGCGGCACGCGATCCGCTGAGGAAGGTCTGAATAAGTGGCTGCGACGGCGCATCGCAGCGTTGTGGCGTGCTCGCTTCCGCGCCTATCCATTTGATATGTCTTGGTCGCTGCGCGCGCCACGCCTTGCGCTGCATCCGTCTCGCTCACTTCTCCAGACCTTCCCCACGCGCGGGTCGGCGTCAGTGCCGGCGTTCGCCCGAATCGCTGCCGCGAACCCACGGATCGTTCGGCAGGAAGGGGTTACGCGGCGGCAGCGCTGCGGTGCAGCGGTCGTGCAGCTTCAGCAACGCGCGTAGCACCGGCTCCGGGAAGCCTTGGCGGCCGCAGCGGGTATCGGTGATCAGGCTGTCGAGATAATCCAGCGCGGCGAAGGGCTCGCGCCAGATCAACGCGAGCCGGTTCGCCACATGGGGGAAGCGTTCGGCGAGCAGCTCGGCGTTGTCATCATGCGTTTCCGCAAGCCAATACTCAGCCAGCGGGCTCAGGTGGATCCGCGCGTCGCGGCTGTGGTCGTAAGCCCCCTTGCGCAAGGGCGGCACAACGCGCCGCAGATCAGCATCGAGCGACGCCCGCGCATCGTCGTGGTTGACCGTTTCGAAGGGCATGATGTGCATCGCAGCCTCCACCGGCTATGACTGGTGGATACAGTATGGACAAGGCTGCGGGGTCTTGCCGGGCAAATCGAGGCGGATTCGGCGCCTGTTTTTTTGCGGCTCGGGCCGGCATCCGGCGGGGCGCGCCAGCGTCGGCGCGCTGACTGCGCTGCGCGCCTGAGGGTGTATATTCATACACCCTTTGTCGTCAGGTCTGTTCATGTCCGCCGTAGCCCAAGCCCCTGCCGCATCTGCGTCGCGCCTCAACCCCGAGCAGAAAGCCGCCGTCGAGTACGCCGAGGCCGCGCCGCTGCTGGTGATCGCCGGCGCCGGCTCGGGCAAGACCAACACGCTTGCGCACCGCGTGGCGCACCTGGTGCTGGGGGGGGCGGACCCGGCGAGCATCCTGTTGCTGACCTTCTCGCGCCGCGCGGCGGTGGAGATGACGCGCCGCGTCGAGCGCATCCTGGGCAGCGCCAGCGATGATCCGGCGCTGGCACGCGCAGCCCTGAGCTGGGCCGGCACCTTCCACGGCATCGGCGCGCGCCTGCTGCGCGAGTACGCGGAGCGGATCGGCCTTGGGCCCGCTTTCACGATTCACGACCGCGAAGACTCGGCCGATCTGATGAATTTGGTGCGGCATGAGCAAGGCCTGTCGGCGAAGGAAAAGCGCTTCCCGACCAAGCAGACCTGTCTCGCGATCTACTCGCGCGTCGTGAACACCAGCGCGCCGCTGGCCGATGTGCTGCGCGACGCCTTCCCCTGGTGTGCGATGTGGGAAGACGATTTGAAGAAGCTGTTTGGCGCTTACGTCGCCGCCAAGCAGCGGCAGGATGTGCTCGACTACGACGATCTGCTGCTCTACTGGGCACACATGGCCGCCGAGCCCGCGCTGGCCGCCGAGCTGGGCCAGCGCTTCGCGCATGTGCTGGTTGATGAATATCAGGACACCAACCGCCTGCAAGCCTCGATCCTGCGGGCGCTCAAACCGGATGGTCGCGGCCTCACCGTGGTCGGCGACGATGCGCAATCCATCTACGCCTTCCGCGGCGCCGCGGTGCGCAACATCCTCGACTTCCCCGCCGAGTTCGCGCAGCCGGCGAGGGTGGTCACGTTGGAGCGCAACTATCGCTCGACGCAGCCGATCCTTGCTGCCTCGAACGCGGTGATCGGGTTTGCCGCTGAGCGCTTTACGAAGAACCTGTGGAGCGAACGGACCGCCACCCAGCGCCCGCAACTGGTCACCGTACGCGACGAGACCGACCAGGCGCGCTACGTGGCGACGCAAGTACTCGCGCGCCGCGAAGAGGGCGTGGCGCTGAAAAAGCAGGCAGTGCTGTTCCGCGCCGCGCATCACAGTGCGCCGCTGGAAATCGAACTCACGCGCCGCAACATCCCCTTCGTGAAATTCGGCGGGCTCAAATTCCTTGAGGCGGCCCATGTGAAGGACATGCTCGCGGTGCTGCGCTGGGCCGAAAACCCGCGCGACCGCGTCGCCGGTTTCCGCGCGGTGCAGCTGATGGCGGGCATCGGCCCGAAGAGCGCGGCGCGCATCGTGGATCTGCTCGACGCCGCGAACGACCCGGTCGCCGCACTGGCCGACTTCGCGCCGCCCGCGTCCGCCGGCGAGGCCTGGGGCGAGCTGCCCAAGCTCCTGGGCGACTTGCGCTTGCGTGCCGCGTGGCCCGCCGATCTCGAGCGTGTGCGCCGCTGGTATGCGCCGCATCTTGAGCGCAAGTACGAAGACGCCGCGATCCGCGAGGCGGATCTGCTGCAGATGGAGCGCATCGCCGCCAGCTACCCGAACCGCGAGCGCTTCCTCACCGAGCTGACGCTCGATCCGCCGGACGCTACCAGCGACGAATCCGGTGTGCCGCTGCTCGACGAGGACTATCTGATTCTGTCGACGATCCATTCGGCGAAGGGGCAGGAGTGGGAGTCGGTCTACCTGCTCAATACGGTGGACGGCTGCATTCCCTCAGACCTCGCGACCGGTAGCAGCGCCGAGATCGAAGAGGAACGCCGGCTGCTCTATGTGGCGATGACGCGCGCGAAGGACGCGCTGCATCTGCTGACCCCGCAGCGCTTCTACGTCACGCAGCAAAGTGGCGGTGGCGACCGCCATGTGTACGCGCAGCGCACCCGCTTCATTCCTCCGGACGTGCTGAAGCACTTCGAGCAGGCCGTATGGCCGGTGGCCGGAAGCAGCGCGGCGGGGGCTGTGACGCCGCCGCCGCAGGCTGTCGTCGATATCGCCGCGAAGCTGCGCGGCATGTGGGGTTAGCAGGGGGCTGGGCGGGCAGCCCTGAATCATGGTGGCAAGGGGTGCGGGTTCGACGATGCCCGGCGTCCCGAAGGGAGCGTTGTTTGTTGTGCCGAATGATTGCTTAAGGCCCGCCGAGTTCGTACTCGCAGAGCCAGAAGTTATCGAGATCATGATGCTCGATCCGGCGTGCGTGCGGCGTCAGGAGCGTGTCGAGTTCGGCTTTGGACGGAAAATTCTTCAGCACCTTCTGGACCGATCCGTCTCGCAGAGGGCGCAACTGGTAGGTGTTGCCTTCCGCGTCGCTCTCAGAGATCGGGAAATCGCGCAACTGAGCCAGGTTGTTGTCGATCAGGATGACTCGTGCGCCGGGGGCGAGCCTGGAATGCAGGCTTACGAGGAAGACCTCGCGGGCGCTGATCGGCACATGTGAGAGCCAAAGACCTGCGAACGCCCCGTCAAAAGTGCCGAGTTGCGCGGGCAGCGTGTAGGCATCCGCCAGCAGGAATGTGACCTCCGACGTACCGGGGCGAAGACGCGCGAACTGCAGCGGTTCGGCCGTTCCGTCGGTCGCTGTCATGCTGCGTGTTGCGGGCGCAATGTGCTGCGTCCAAAAGCCGGTCCCGCACGCGACTTCCAGAACGGCACGTGCCTTGAGGCGCGACGGCAAGTGCGATGCGAGAAAGGCGATGTCATCGCGCCGCTCTGGCTTCAGATACACCGCGTCGTAGTAAGGCGCTCGCGCAGCATAGTAAGCGCTCATTTCCGCAGAGGCGTGCGTCAAGGGCGACCGCCATACGGATGCGAGCAGGCGTCGTGAGCGATTTGGCGCCTGCTCGGTGGGGTCATGCGGTCAGTGCATACTCAGCGGCTGATCCGCAGCGAGGGCTCGGCGTCGCCGGCTGAGATGCTGCTGGCGACCAGCGGATCGCCCCCGAGCTGTGACATGCCCAGCGCGTGCGCGACGAAGACGGCTTCGAGTGCCACGATGACGAGCGGCAGGGCGAGGCCGGAGACGCTGGTCAGCTGTGCGCGTAGGGCGAGACGCGTGCGCTCACCGCGGCCAAGGCGGTGTTCGGTGGGCATGTCCAGCACCGCGAGGCGCTGGTCGTTGCGCGACGGGGATTCGAGGTTGCGCAGCGTGTCGGTATGGCGCAGGCGGAATTCGTCGAGGATGTGCGATGAGATCGCGCCGGGGCCGACGTCTTCGCAAACCTTCTCGAACTCGCGCCCCAGTTCGCGCAAGCGGTCGCCGCATTCAAGTAGCACACGTGCACGCAGTGCATGGTTGGCCGAGGCCACCAGCACCACACATACCAGCACCGATACGCCGAGGAAGATCTGCAGCAGGTTCAGCACGTTGGGTGCGAGCGCAAGCCGTACGCCGGCGTTCTGCAGCAGCGGGATCAGGATCAGGCCGAGTGACAGCGCGATCAGCGTCGCCAGCCAGGCGCGCCCTTGGCGCTGCAGGCGTAGCCCAGCGTGGGTACGGCTGCGGGCGGATGTGCGGATGGCGAGCAACTGGCGCTGGGCCGAATTGGCGCTCAGCTCATCGGCGCCGGAAACCCAGTCTGAAAAACTCGTTTGCATGCTTGCGTCAAAGCCTCTGCCAGTAAGCACGGCGCGCGGGCGCTGTGCGGGTTCTAGGGAGCGACGGGCACGACTGGCTGCATGGGGCCGCAGCACAGTGATGCTGCGCGCATTGAACCGCAAATCTGGCGTCGCCGATAGGGCCGCGCGTCACGCCGTCAGCGCAGGGCCTCCGGCGCCGGGGCGGAGGTTTCCGGCGTGATGCGCGGGAACTCGAGCGTGAAGGTGGTGCCGGCGCCCGGTACGCTGTCTACGTTGATCGTGCCGGCCAGCACTTCCTGCACGATGTAGAGCCCAAGACCGCTACCGCCGGTGCCGAGGCGGGTGGTGAAGAAGGGCTCGAAGATGCGGTCCATGACGGCAGCGCTCATGCCAACCCCATTGTCGCGCACGCTCAGACGCAGCCGATCGTCGGCCAGTGCCTCGACGACGAGATGGATCTCGCCGCGATCGCGGCCTTCGAAGGCATGCGTCAGCGCGTTCAGCACGAGGTTGTCGACCACTTGGGCGATGGCGCCGGGGTAGCTGTCCATCGTCACGCCTTCCGGCACGCTGGCGTCGAGCGTGACGCCACGGCGTGAGAGCGTCGGGCTCAGCAGGCCAACGATGTCGCCGAGTTTGGCGCCCATGTCGAAGGGGAGGCGACGATCGCTCGATTGGTCGACCGCCACTTCCTTGAACTTGCGGATCGTACCGGCGGCACGATCGAGCCCGCGCCGTAGCAGGTGCACCGCCTCGCGCACATAGGCGGTGAAGTCGCTCAGGTCGACACGGCGGATCTTGCCTTCCTCAACCGCACTGTTGAAGCGCTCGACCTCTTCGTTCAGGGCGCTGGCGGCGGTCACGCAATTGCCGATCGGGGTGTTGAGCTCATGGGCCACGCCAGCCACCAGGCTGCCGAGCGAGGCGAGGCGTTCGGCGCGCAGCAGGTCTTTCTGCGCATGCCGCAAGCGCTCTTCTGCCTGCCGCTGGCGGGTGATGTTGCGCCCCACGCCGCGGTAGCCGAGGAAGCGCCCGCGCGCGTCGTATTGTGGCGCGCCCGAGAGCACCAGGTAGCGTAGTTGCTGGTCGTCGGCGGTGAGCCGCAGCGCCTCTTCCGAGAACACTTCGCGGCGCTGCATCGCGGCTTCGATCGCGTGGGCATGGGGCGCTTCATCGTTATGCAGCGGCAAGGCGCTCACCGCGTGGCCAAGCCAGCGCGCTGTGTCGATGCCCGAGGCGGCGAGATCCTTGCCGACGATCTCGCTGAAACGCAGCTCGGCATCCATCTGCCAGTAGCAGTCGGACGACAATTCGGTCAGTTCGCGGAAGCGTGTTTCCTTGTCGCGCAGCGCGCGGATCAGTGGCTGCACGATGCGCCGCAGCGCCCAGCCCGCGACGAGTACGATCGCCAGCACCACCGGCAGGATGCGGTGCCACTGGTGGCGCACCGGCTCATAGAACTCTTCCGCGTCGCTCGACACCAGCATCGCGAGGCCGTTGCCCGATACCCCCATTGCCATGCCGACGCGCCCGACCGGGCCATACACGAGCACTGTGGGGCGGCCGGCATCGTCGTGGGTGATCAGCGGATCCCAATCCGGGCTGGTGCGGCCGTTGAGCGCCTCTTCGACCCAACCTTGCAGCGCCGAACGCTCGCGCGGCACCCATAGGCTGTCGTGCCGGCCGGACTGGAAGCAGCGGATCTTCTGCTGGTGATAGCCACACACCGTCATCGCACCGGTGCGGCCCAGATCGTAGGTGTCGCTGACGAGTTGCTCCCATGCCGGCACCGCCTGCTCGATCAATAGCTCGCCGACTGTGCCGCTGCCTGGCAGATCGAGCTGCAGGCGCATCTGCGCGTAGGGGGTGCCATCACGCCACTTGAGTTCCAGCTCGACTGCGCCGCGTGCGTCGCTCCAGAGTGTGTCGGCCTCGTTCAGGCTGCCGCGCTCGGCGAGCAATTTGCCATCGCGGTCGGCGATGCGGAATGCCCGCACCACCCTGAACGGCAACTGTTCCTGGATGCGCTGGAACAGCCGCCGCCGGTTCGCTTCGCTGCCGTCGCGCGAGGCCAATGCGGTCAGGCGGGCGAGTTCGCTGTCCTTCAGCAGCACATTGCCGTCGACATACAGGCGCTCGGTGGCGTAGTGGAAGATCAGCTCGCGGTTGCGCGCCGTCATGCGTTGTTGCTGGTAAAGCGAGCGTTCGATCTGGGTTTGCAGTGCGACCAGCGTGACCAGGGTCGTGACGAGTGCGACGGCGACGAGAAAGCCGATGCCGATGCGTGCCACGCGCACGTCTTCGCCGCGTGCGGCCGGGCGATGCGCACGGCAGTGGGCAAACAGCCGCAAGCCGAGCAGCAGCAGCCCGATTGATGCGGCCGGCGGCGGCGACGGGAAGGCGACCAGGCCGTAAATCAGTGTCAGTGACAGCGAAGTCCAGATCAACGAGGCGAGCGCCGTTGCGCTGATGACCCAGCCCAAGGTTTCGGCGATGCCACGCGCAACCCGATTGGGACGCAGGCTCAGCCCGATGTAGCTCGCAGCCCAGATCAGGATCAGGGCACCAAAGGCCGCTGGCGTATCGGCCGGCCAGAGCGCGGCAAGGCCGCCCGTTTCGGGTGCGCGAGTCCCGACAAGCAGCGGCAGGCCGACCAGCAGCGCGATCAGCCCGATCAGCGCGAGCACCGGCTGCCGGCGCTCACCGCCGCCGCGCAGCGTCAGCGTCGCGAGCAGGGCGATGCCACCGGCGATCGGGTGCAGCCAGGCCGCGAGCGCGGGCGGGCGCGCGAGGGCACCGCTGGTGCTCAGGAGCGCCGCTGCGCCGTAAGCGACCAGCAGCAGTGCGGCGGGCACTCGGGATTTTTTCATTGTCCGTTCTTGTTCTGTCGTCGCGGCGAGCTGGTCGCGGAGCGATCACCACCAGAGGCTGGCCTAGACCTAGCCCCGATTCCGGCGTTCGATACCTAACTGACGGCCCGGCGTGCGCTGACTTGAGCGCCGCGAACGAATTTCACACTTCCTTTGCCGCCGATATTGCCCGAACCGATGCAGGCAGCCGGCCCCGCACGGCTGAATCGTGCGGAAGACAGGCTTCGGTCGCTGGAGCCAATTTATCTAAGCGGACTTGAAAAGGGGGGAGGTCGCACCTATTATTAGCACTCGTCAGGGGTGAGTGCTAACAGCATGGCGCGCAAGCGCACCCCGCCGCTACCGTTTTTTCGGGGCCGGTTCGCCGGCCCGATTCATTGAACGTACTACGTACGAGGAGTGACCTGATGAAGATCCGTCCTTTGCACGACCGTGTGATCGTCAAGCGCATCGAAGCCGAGCGCACCACCGCATCTGGCATCGTGATCCCTGATTCCGCCGGTGAAAAGCCGGACCAGGGCGAAGTCGTCGCAGTTGGCCCGGGCAAGTTCCTGGACAACGGCGAAGTGCGCAAGGTTGATCTGAAGGTCGGCGACCGCGTGCTGTTCGGCAAGTATGCCGGCCAGACCGTCAAGGTCGATGGCCAAGAAGTTCTGGTCATGCGCGAAGAAGACATCCTGGGCGTGGTCGAGGCCTGAGCCTCCCGCATCCCGGTCTGATATTCCAGAGTATTCAGGAGCTACACAATGCCCGCTAAGCAAGTTCTGTTCGGCGACGACGCACGCGTCAAGATCGTCAATGGTGTCAACGTCCTGGCCAACGCGGTCAAGGTCACCCTCGGCCCGAAGGGTCGCAACGTCGTGCTGGAGCGCTCGTTCGGCGCCCCGACCGTGACCAAGGACGGCGTCTCCGTCGCCAAGGAAATCGAACTGAAGGACAAGTTCGAGAACATGGGCGCGCAGATGGTCAAGGAAGTTGCTTCCAAGACCTCGGACAACGCCGGTGACGGCACCACCACCGCGACCGTGCTGGCCCAGGCCATCGTTCGCGAAGGCATGAAGCTGGTCGTGTCGGGCCACAACCCGATGGATCTGAAGCGCGGCATCGACAAGGCTGTCACCGCCCTGGTTGCCGAAGTCAAGAAGGCTGCCAAGCCGACCACCACCTCGAAGGAAATCGCTCAGGTCGGTTCGATCTCGGCCAACTCCGACAGCTCGATCGGCGACATCATCGCCAGCGCGATGGACAAAGTCGGCAAGGCCGGCGTGATCACCGTCGAAGACGGCAAGTCGCTCGACAATGAGCTGGATGTTGTTGAAGGTATGCAGTTCGACCGCGGCTACCTGTCGCCATACTTCATCAACAACCAGGAGCGCCAGATCGCCGCTCTGGACAACCCGTTTGTCCTGCTGTTCGACAAGAAGATCTCCAACATCCGCGACCTGCTGCCGGTGCTGG
>CAMFLH010000161.1 GCA_945957295.1 uncultured Uliginosibacterium sp. | reverse complement strand
CAGGGACCTACGGATTAACAGTCCGGCGCTCTACCGACTGAGCTATCGAGGAACAGAAGCCGCCATATTAGACATGCTTCGCAATCCTGTCAACATGAATTTTCGTCTTTTCGCTTAGAAGCGTGATTTGCCTTGCTGTAATATTCCAATGTGATTAACCGTTGCGGGCCGTACGGCCCGGCAGGAGTCAAGCTTGGACCGGTTCTCGGTGTTTTGTCGCACGGAAGCGGGCGACCGCATGATGGCGGAGCCAAAAGGTTCTGGGGATCGTTTGACGCGCAGCGTGCTCGAGGCTGTCGATGGGTTCTCGACCGTTGGTGAACTGGTTACGCGCCTCAAAGATGGTAAATCGGTACAGCGTGCGCTGACCGAACTTGAGCGTGCCGGCTTGATCGAGACGCTCGATGCGCGGATGGCTCGCGTGGCGGAACAGGAAGCACGCTGGCTGCGGGGGGACGAAGCGCCGGCGCGAGTGGAGCCTCGCGAGATTGCGCCATCGGGACCGCTGGCAGCCGAGCCGCCGCCCAGTGCGGCCGATAAGCGGAAGCAGTCGGCAGAGAACCGTCGTCTGGAGCGTGCCTTGGGGTCCGGCTCGCAGGCTTCGATTTTCGACAAAATTCGCGTTTTCTTTGCCACGCTTGGGCATCGGGCCGTGAGTGGCGGTGGCAAGGGTGGAGACAAGATCCGCCGGGGTCTGATTGTTATCGTCGCGCTTCTTGTTGTTGGCGGAATCGGCGCTGCCGTCGCCGCGCTCGCCTGGCAGGCTTCGACCTTGCGGCAGCGAGTCGAGCAAGATGCTGCTGCCTGGTTGGGCGAGCCGGTCAAAGTTGGGCGCGTGGGTGTGGCGTTTCATCCTTGGCCAGTCTTTGAGCTTGGCGACATCCAGATCGGTGAGGGCGGGACATCCCGCATTGATCGCGCTTTTGGCGGGCCGGACTGGTTCCGTTGGGCGACATCCCAGCCGCAGCGCCTGCATGTAGCCTTGAAGGGCGGTAGTGTGCAGCCCTCGCTGTTGACCAGGCTTTCCGGTCTTGATACGCCGGGCCGCGTCTGGCGTTTGAAGGAGATCCAGGTCGATGAGATGTCGGTGCCCGTCGGCAAGACGGTACTGGCTGATCTGGCGGGCTCATTTGTGTTCTCGGGAGACGGGAAGTGGGAGTCTGCGCGTCTGAAACCGAAAGAGCCGGCGGTAACTTATGAATTGCTGGTGCAGGATGGCGGCATCCTTGCAAGCGTGATTGCACCCGAATTCAAGTACGGTGATACGAAGCTCGATAACGTGCTGATTTCGGGGCGCTTGGGCTTGAGCGGCATGGATGACGCCCAGTTTTCGGCCAACTGGTTGGGGGGGGCCATCAAGGGCGTCGTGAGCCTGGACTTGCTGAGCCGCGTGGTCGTGAAGGGTCAGTTCAGGCTCGACGCGCTGAACTTTGATCAACTTGTCGCACTGATGGGTACGCCGGCACTGGTGAGTGGTCGGGTCTCCGGGTCAATGGCAATGAGCGCTGAAGTCGATAGCTTTGTCGACCTGGCAGGTGATTCGAAGTGGAGTGGCAGCTTCTCGGTCGCTGACGGTTCGATCAATCGGATCGACCTTGTCGAAGCGATGCGCCGCTCGGGTAACGCGCCGATTTCGGGCGGTGTCACGCGCTTTAATATCATGGAGGGGGCTGTTGTTCGCGAGCCCGCCAAAGGCGCTCGGGTGGAGATTCGACGCCTGGACGCGGGTGCGCTGAGCGCTTCAGGGCGCGTTCAGGTTGATGCTGAAGGTGCCGTGCGCGGCGCGCTTCGCAGCGAGGTCAAAACACCTGTCGAGCGCATCGTTCGCCTGTTCTCGGTTGAGGGTACTCTAAAGACCATGCAGCTCAGACCGCAGGGCGAGTGAGTGGCTACAGGTGCTGAGGAAATAAAAAACGCCGGTCATTGACCGGCGTTTTTTTTGCGGACTTGTTTTTAGCCGCGCCGCATGGCATCGAAGAAATCGTTGTTGGTCTTCGTTGCCTTGATCTTGTCGAGCAGGAATTCCATCGCCTCGATTTCGTCCATGCCGTACAGCAGCTTCCGCAGGATCCAGACCTTCTGCAGGATGGCAGGTTCGATCAGTAGCTCTTCGCGGCGAGTGCCCGAGCGATTAACGTTGATCGCCGGATAGACACGCTTTTCGGCCATGCGGCGATCCAGATGGATCTCCATGTTGCCGGTGCCCTTGAATTCTTCGTAGATCACATCGTCCATGCGCGAGCCAGTATCGATCAGGGCGCTGGCAATGATGGTCAGCGAGCCGCCTTCTTCGATATTGCGTGCCGCACCGAAGAAGCGCTTGGGCTTCTGTAGCGCGTTGGCGTCGACGCCGCCGGTGAGTACCTTGCCCGACGCTGGCACGACGGTGTTGTAGGCGCGGGCCAAGCGGGTTAGCGAGTCGAGCAGGATCACGACGTCGCGTTTGTGTTCGACCAGGCGCTTGGCTTTTTCGATCACCATTTCTGCGACCTGCACATGGCGCGTCGCCGGTTCGTCGAAGGTCGAGGCAACTACTTCACCCTTCACCGAACGCTGCATTTCCGTCACTTCTTCAGGGCGCTCGTCGATCAGCAGCACGATTACGACGACATCCGGGTGGTTCGTTGTGATGGCATGTGCGATGTGCTGCAGCATCACCGTTTTGCCTGACTTAGGCGGAGCGACGAGCAGGCCGCGCTGTCCCTTGCCGATCGGCGCAATCATGTCGATCACGCGACTTGTCACGTTCTCTTCAGCCCGAATCTCGCGCTCAAGCTTGAGGCACTGATTCGGATGCAACGGCGTCAGGTTTTCGAACAGGATCTTGTGTTTCGAGGCTTCGGGTGACTCGAAGTTGACCTTGTCGACCTTGACCAGCGCGAAATAGCGTTCGCCATCCTTCGGCGTCCGGATTTCGCCTTCAATCGTGTCGCCTGTGTGAAGATTGAAGCGACGGATCTGCGATGGCGAAACGTAAATGTCGTCCGTGCCCGCCAGGTATGAGGTGTCGGGGGAGCGCAGGAACCCGAAACCATCCGGCAGTACCTCCAGCACGCCGTCGCCGAAAATCGGCTCACCTTTTTTTGCCCGATTGCGTAGCAGGGCAAATACCAGTTCTTGTTTGCGCAGGCGGTTGGCGCCGTCGATCTCGTTGGCGTGCGCCATTTCGAGCAACTGGCTGACGTGGAGTGACTTTAGCTCCGAGAGGTGCATGGAAATACCTGACCGGCGAGACTGAGCGCCGTTTGAAGTCGTGAATACGACGGGATGGGAAGGGAGTGTTGATTGAAAACGGCGCGCCGGGCGGCGCGCCGAAGCAGTTATGACGGCAATCTAGCCGTATTACAGGTTGCTGTCAATGAACGCGGTCAATTGCGATTTCGAGAGTGCGCCAACCTTGGTCGCCTCGACACTGCCGCCCTTGAACAGCATCAGGGTCGGGATGCCACGGATGCCGTATTTGGCCGGCGTCTCGGCGTTTTCATCAATGTTGAGCTTGGTTACGACGAGTTTGCCGGCGTAGTCCTTGGCGACCTCATCGAGAATCGGAGCGATGCTCTTGCAGGGGCCGCACCACTCTGCCCAGTAATCGACCAGAACAGGTGTCTGCGCTTGCAGGACGTCCTGCTCGAAAGATGCGTCGGTGACGTGAAGGATGTGTTCGCTCATGATTCCTCGCTGTTTGGAACGGCCCCAATCACACTGATCCGCTATGGCGGATGGCCTTATGGCTGGATCGTGGGGCGGAAGCCGGGTTTTCGCCCGGGCAAGCGTCGAATCCTACTAAAAAAAACGGGTTGTGGCGCGAGTCTTGCCGGATCGTGAAACGCGTTGTGTCGGGGTGCCGGGAAGCTCCGGTATCATTGCGCCTCGCGGTGAAACACGCCCCAACCGCCGATGGAGAGACAAGAAATGACTTATGTGGTGACTGAAGCCTGTATCAAGTGCAAATACACGGACTGCGTGGATGTTTGCCCGGTCGACTGTTTTCGCGAAGGCCCAAACTTCCTCGCGATTGACCCGGATGAGTGCATCGATTGCACCTTGTGCGTCGCCGAGTGTCCGGTCGAGGCCATTTACGCGGAGGACGACGTGCCGGCCGATCAGCAGTCCTTCGTCGCGCTCAATGCCGAGTTGTCCAAGCTTTGGAAGCCGATCGTCGAGCGCAAGGATCCTCTGCCCGATGCCGACGAGTGTGCGAAGGTGAAGGGCAAGCTTGGCGATCTGCAGCGCTGAGTCGGCGATCGAGCAAAGCAAGAGCGGGCGACCTTCGGGTCGCCCGTTGTTTTTCTGGTAGGTGAAAACGGGTATTCACAGCGCGGCCAACCATACGGTAGAGTATGGTTCGCCCTGCCGCCGTTCGACTACCATGCCGCCCACTTAGTGATGCGGGCTCACCAGGAGGAGTGAATGATGCTGGTAAGTGAAATTCTGGCTATCAAAGGCAAGGTGCTCTACACCGTCGCACCGACGAAAGCGTTGGCTGAGGCGGTGTCGGTGATGAGTGAGCAGGACGTGGGGTCGCTTGTCGTCTTCGACCACGGACGTATGGTGGGCATGCTCACCTTTCGCGAAGTACTCAAGGCGTTGACGACTGCGGGAGCGGGTTGGGGGGCGTTGACCGTTGCTGACGTGATGCTGCGTGATCCCCGCTCAGCCGAGATCGGAATGGAGATGGACGAGTTGCGTCGGGTGATGATCGACAACCATCAGCGCTATCTTCCTGTGATGGACGGTGCAACGTTGATGGGGGTGGTGTCATTCCACGATGTGGCCAAAGCGGTGCTTGAGGAGCAGGGCTTCGAGAACAAGATGCTCAAGAACTACATCCGTAACTGGCCTGCCGAGGCGGACGACGAGTAGCTTGCTGGCGACCCTGGGCGGCGTACTGGGGGCATGACCCGGCGGGTCAGCATCCGACGCATGTTCAGGCAAACATAAGAGACAACACCGGGGGTATGGAGATGGAGAAGGTCTGGCTGAAGAGCTATCCCGCAGGCGTGCCGGCGGATGTCGATCTGGCCCAATATGGCGCGATCGGTGACCTGTTTGCTGAGGGCGTTAGGAAGTTCGGTCCGCGGGCGGCCTATGTGAACATGGACAAGGCGATCAGTTACGACGAACTTGATCGTTTGAGTGCCGCGTTTGCTGCATTCCTACAGCAGGATCTCAAGTTACCGAAGGGCGCCCGCGTCGCTCTGATGATGCCCAACTTGCTGCAATACCCGGTATGTCTTTGGGGGGCATTGCGGGCCGGCTACGTGGTGGTCAATTGCAATCCGCTTTATACGCCGCGCGAACTGGAGCATCAGCTCAAGGACTCGGGCGCTGATGTGATCGTCATTCTCGAGAACTTCGCCTCGACCTTGCAGGAGGTGCTTGGCCACACGCCGGTCAAGCATGTTGTCGTTACCCGTATTGGTGACATGCTGGGTGGGCTTAAAGGGGAGCTCGTCAGCTTTGTGGTCAAGCGGGTAAAGAAAATGGTGCCCGCGTGGAATATCCCGGGGCATGTTGCTTTCAAGCAGGTGATGGCACGCGGACAGCGCCACAACCTGGAGCCCGTGAAGGTAACGCAGGGCGATATCGCGTTCCTTCAGTACACGGGTGGAACGACCGGCGTTTCGAAGGGTGCGGTACTGACGCACCGGAACATCATCGCCAATCTTCAGCAGGCGCATGCGTGGATCAAGCCCTTCTTGAAGGAAGGCGAAGAGGTCATCGTGACTGCTTTGCCGCTCTATCACATCTTCTCGCTGACGGCGAACTGCCTGACCTTCTTTAAGGTTGGCGCAACCAACGTGTTGATCACGAACCCGCGCGATATCCCGGGCTTCGTGAAGGAGCTGCAAAAGCATCCCTTCACAGCCATCACTGGCGTTAACACCTTGTTCAATGCGCTGCTCAACCATCCGGAGTTCGTGAAGCTCGACTTCTCTCAGCTTCGCTGTGCGCTCGGCGGCGGAATGGCCGTGCAGCGCGCGGTTGCCGACAAATGGCGTGCATTGACCGGCAAGCCTTTGGTCGAAGCCTACGGTCTGACCG
Source organism: uncultured Uliginosibacterium sp. (assembly GCA_945957295.1). Lineage (GTDB taxonomy): Bacteria > Pseudomonadota > Gammaproteobacteria > Burkholderiales > Rhodocyclaceae > Niveibacterium. Next base: position 5,268 of record CAMFLH010000161.1, on the reverse strand, counting down.
AGACTTCGCCAGCGGTGACGATCAACCCGCTCGACTTGCCCGCATTCAATGGCGCAATCGGCTTACCGGTGCCGTCGACCGAGATTTCGATTCGCGACGAAGACGGCCGCGAACTCGGGGTCGGCGAGTCCGGCGAACTGTGTGTGCGTGGCCCGCAGGTGATGGCCGGTTATTACAACCGGCCGGATGAGACCGCCAAGGTCATGACTGCCGACGGTTTCCTCAAGACGGGCGATGTGGCGGTAGTGGACGAAAAGGGCTTTGTCCGTATTGTCGATCGCAAGAAAGACATGATTCTCGTGTCGGGTTTCAACGTCTATCCGAACGAGGTCGAAGATGTCGTCGCTTCCCATCCCGGTGTGATGGAGGTTGCCGCGATCGGGGTGGTGGACGAGAAGTCCGGCGAAGCGGTCAAGGTGTTCGTCGTGAAGAAGGATCCCAACCTGACTGCCGAGGCGGTGATCGCGCACTGCCGTGAAAAGCTGACAGGCTACAAGGTGCCCAAGTTGGTGGAGTTTCGTACTGAACTCCCCAAGACCAACGTCGGCAAGATTCTGCGTCGAGCGCTGCGCGATGAAGCGAAGAAGGCCGCGTGAGGCAGATTTAACACAGTGAAAACAAGCCGCGGTGTCGGATGTTGTCTGTCAATCCCGATGTCATTGAAATTGCATGGGAAATCGCGCCATTTCGACGCCCTGTGGCGTTCCGCTGTGCGTGTTGAATCACGTAGTGGTTTGATTTTTTGTAGGAATTTGTCTGACTTTGATGGTGATCGCAGCCCGATTTTTCGCAAAGAGGCCCTTGAGCTTTCAGGGATTGTGTGCTGCAATTGAATCGTCGTTCCGTTTCCGTTGGCTTAACAGATCCATGCTCGCTTCTACGTACTTCTTCGACTTCCTGTCGGCTGCCGCTGTAGCGGTAGTAGTACGCGTAGTAAGCGTAGGTGCTAGCGCGCCGTAGCAGGGGTCCTAAGGTCAACAGGATTTCAACCCCGCCGGCGTGCAGCTGGCGGGGTTTTTTCTTTGCGGAATCGCAAACCCAGCCAGCCAGCAGCCGGGTCATCTCATAGGAGAGACCTCATGGAAATGACTGGTGCACAACTGCTAGTCCGTCTGCTCGAAGCTCAGGGCGTCGATACGATCGCTGGTATCCCCGGCGGGGCGGCGCTGCCGCTCTACGATGCGCTGGCTTCTGCCGGCACCATCCGTCATGTGTTGGCACGGCATGAGCAGGGGGCTGGCTTCATTGCGCAGGGCATGGCCCGCGCAAGCGGCAAGCCCGGCGTTTGCCTCGCGTCCAGTGGGCCCGGAGCGACCAACCTGGTGACTGCGATTGCCGACGCAAAACTGGATTCGATTCCGCTGGTCTGCATCACCGGCCAAGTGCCGCTGTCGATGATTGGCACCGACGCCTTTCAGGAGGTCGATACCTACGGTTTGTCGATCCCGGTCACGAAGCACAACTACCTCGTCCGCCGCGCGGAGGATTTGCCCCAGGTGGTCAGTGATGCCTTTCGCATTGCTCAATCGGGGCGCCCAGGGCCGGTCTGGGTCGATATTCCCAAGGATGTGCAGACGCAGCGCGTCGCGGCGCCGACGGTGAGTGCCTGCGTGCCGGATCAAACCCCCGAGGTTCGCGAAGAGGCGGTGCTGGGGGCGGCCGAGATGATCAACCGCGCGGAGCGCCCGGTGCTGTACCTCGGTGGTGGCGTGATCGCCTCCGGTGCATCACACCTCGCGACCACGCTCGCTGAACAGGCTGGTTTGCCGACCACGATGACGTTGATGGCGCTCGGTGCGATGCCGGTCGACCACCCGCTGTCGATCGGCATGCTTGGCATGCATGGCGCGCGCTACACGAACTACGTGTTGCAGGAGGCGGATCTGCTGATTTGCGTTGGCGCGCGTTTTGATGACCGCGCGATCGGCAAGGCGGCCCAGTTCTGCCCCGAAGCGAAGATCATCCACATCGATATCGATGCCTCGGAGATCGACAAGATCAAGACGGCGCACATTGGTATCCAGGGCGATGTCACTGCGGTGCTGGAACGCCTGCTGCCGCATGTTCAGGTGCAACTGCGCAAGAAGTGGTTGTCACGGGTGAATAGCCTGCGCTCATCGCATCCGCTACAGATGCCGGGGCTGGATGATCCGCGCAGCCATTATGGCCTCGTCAGTGCGGTGGCGGCCTGCCTGGATGACGAGGCAATCATCACGACCGACGTCGGCCAGCACCAGATGTGGGTGGCGCAGGCTTATCCGTTCCGCCGACCGCGCCAATGGCTGACATCGGGCGGGCTTGGGACGATGGGCTTCGGCTTGCCGGCGGCGATCGGGGCTGCGCTTGCAGAGCCTGGCCGAAAGGTTGTGTGCTTCTCGGGTGATGGCAGTCTGCAGATGAACATCCAGGAAATGGCAACGGCCGCCGACGAGGGCGTCGACGTCAAGATCATCCTGATGAACAACCAATCGCTCGGCTTGGTGCATCAGCAGCAAGACATGTTCTACGGCAAGCGGATCTTTGCGGCCGATTACAAGCGGCCAACCGACTTCATCCGGATCGCCCAGGGCTTCGGGCTAGATGCGGTGGATCTGGATCGCAGCGCGCACCCACGTGCAAGCCTGGCCGAAGCCTTGGCATCGAAAGGGCCAACGCTGATCCACTGCTCGATCGACGTCAATCAGAAGGTCTTTCCAATGGTCCCTCCCGGGGCTGCCAACATCGAAATGATCGGCGGGTGAGCCATGAACGAACTGAATGTTGTGCCGGATGCCGCGAGCGAGAAGAAGGCCGTGCTTGAACTGGCGGTGCGTAACCATCCGGGGGTGATGACCCATGTGTGCGGGCTCTTTGCGCGCCGTGCCTTCAACGTGGAAGGCATTCTCTGCATGCCCGTTGGCGATGGCGCTGAGAGTCGCATCTGGCTGCTGGTGCACGACGATGCGCGCTTGGCGCAGATGACGCTCCAAGTTGAGAAGCTGGAGGACGTGCTGAACGTTCGTCGGCATGGTGCTGATCACGCGGTGTTTGAACGCCTTGAGGCTTTTTTCCACTGATGAGTCCGCGTCGCTGGTCTCCGGCCGGGTTGGCGGGGTGGCTGCGAGGGGAGGTGCTAAACTCCGGCCTCCCCAGCGCGTCTATTCATACCTAACGATATGTCCGGTAGCACTCTTGGCACTCTTTTCACTGTCACCTCCTTTGGCGAATCGCACGGACCAGCAATCGGTTGCGTGGTGGATGGCTGCCCGCCCGGGCTTGAGCTGAGCGAGGCGGATATCCAGATCGAACTGGATCGGCGCAAACCCGGCACCTCGCGCCATGTGACGCAGCGCAAGGAACCGGACTCGGTCGAGATTCTCTCCGGCGTGTTCGAAGGCAAGACTACCGGCCACCCGATCGCGCTGCTGATCCGCAACACCGATCAGCGTAGCCAGGACTATTCGAAGATTTCGCAGACCTTCCGCCCAGGTCATGCCGACTACACCTATTGGCACAAGTACGGCATCCGCGACTACCGCGGCGGCGGCCGTTCGTCCGCTCGCGAGACGGCAGTGCGTGTCGCCGCCGGAGCGATTGCAAAGAAGTGGCTGCGTGAGCGTTATGGCATCGTGGTGCGCGGCTTCATGAGCCAGCTGGGCGAAATCCGCATCCCGTTCAAGGGTTGGGAGCATGTGCAAGAGAACGCCTTTTTCGCCGCAAATGACGAGATCGTGCCGCGCCTCGAAGCCTATATGGATGAGATCCGCGCTGAGCGCGATTCCATTGGCGCGCGTATTGACGTGATCGCCAGTGGCGTGCCAGTCGGCTGGGGCGAGCCGGTGTACGACCGCCTGGATGCGGACATCGCTTACGCGATGATGAGCATCAACGCCGTGAAGGGCGTTGAAATTGGCGACGGGTTCGACGTTGTCTCGCAGCGCGGTACCGTGCATGGCGATGAGCTCACGCCGGAAGGTTTTTTGTCCAACCACGCCGGTGGCGTGCTGGGCGGCGTATCGAGCGGGCAGGATGTCCGCGTTTCGATCGCGATCAAGCCGACCTCTTCGCTTCCGCAGAACCGCCGCTCGATCGATCTGGCCGGCGCGCCGACCGAGATGATGACGACCGGCCGTCATGACCCTTGTGTGGGTATCCGCGCGACCCCAGTCGCCGAGGCGATGCTGGCGCTAGTGCTGGTTGATCACGCGCTGCGTCACCGCGCACAGAACGCCGATGTGAAGGTTTCGACGCCGCGCATCGCGGCTCTGGCGCCGAATGGCCACCAGGACGTGCCCGGCCCCAAGGGCTGATCGGCGCATCTCGGTTCAGGAGTCTCTGACATGGCGATTTCCCTGGCTCGTGCCGTGCCGGTCTGGCTGCTGTGCGGCGTCGCGGTAGCGTGTGCCACAGTACAGACCACCGCGCCTGGCGCAGTTGGTGTGGACCGCAAGCAAACCGTGTCGCCGCTAGTCAATCGCGACGCGCTCAACAAGCAGGCTGCATCGCAATACCGTCAGGTTGTGAACACCGCTGAGCAAAAGAAGGCGCTCAACGTAGATCACGTCCAAACCGAGCGCGTACGCCGGATCGCGGCGCGACTCACGCCGACCGTTGCCGCATTTCGCCCGGACGCCGTCGGCTGGCACTGGGAGGTGAATGTGCTGACCTCGAAAGAGGTCAACGCATGGTGCATGCCGGGCGGCAAGATCGCGGTGTACTCGGGGCTGATCGATCAACTCAAGATTACCGACGACGAACTTGCCGCCGTGATGGGGCATGAAATTGCGCATGCGCTGCGTGAGCATGCCTGGGAGCGCGCTTCGCAGGCGATGAATGCGCAAATTGGCCTCACGGTGATCGGCATCGCGCTGGGAGCTAGCGGTTCGACCATGGATATGGCCGGCATGGCTTATCAGGCGATGTTCGCGCTGCCGAATTCGCGCGAGCAGGAAACCGAGGCCGACCGCATTGGTGTCGAGCTTGCTGCACGGGCAGGCTACGACCCGCGCGCGGCGATCTCTCTATGGGACAAGATGGGCCGTCTTTCCGGCAACTCGCAGCCGCAGTGGCTGTCTACTCACCCGTCACAGGCGTCGCGCCAGAAGGACCTCGCGGTGTATTCCGAGAAGGTGATGCCGCTCTACCAACAGGCGATCGAGCGTCGCTGATTGCGTCGATCGCTTGGGAGTACGTAGCAGTTTTGGAGCAGTTCGGCTGTTCCGTCCACGCATGGGCATCCGCAAGGATGTTTTGTTGCGCTGCGGCAATGCGGGCTGGTCAGCATCAACC
>CAMFLH010000160.1 GCA_945957295.1 uncultured Uliginosibacterium sp. | reverse complement strand
AGACAGGGGCTACCTCTACCAGCATCAGCAGGAACACGGATTCAACCAGCATACAAATTACGGCCAGCTCGCTCGGCTTACCTTCTGCGTCCTGGTGCTACGCAACGGTTTCACCGTCACTGGCGAGTCGGCCTGCGCCAGCCCGGAGAACTTCGATGCCGAGATCGGCCGCAAGATCGCTCGCCAGAAGGCGATCGAAAAGCTTTGGCCGCTGATGGGCTACGAGCTGCGCACGAAGCTCGCAGAAGTGGAACTCAGGGACTCACTGATCGCCACCGCCAAAAACGTGCAGGACCGTATCCGGCGGATCAATCAAGGCGACACTTCCGCAGCCTTCACCGACGACGTGTTGGTCTACGCCGCCGCTACGCGGTGCGAGTGTGGTGCGGGGATGGCGTATCCGACGAGCATCGGCCCTAACGGGGCATGGCACTGCTCCGACATCCTGACTTTCCGTACTGCCACATCCGCGAGCCTCGAAGCCAAGATGCACACCAACCCGCTTCCGTTCGCGTTTTACAGCATCAAGTCAGAGAACCAGCCCAGCGCCCACGGTGCCACGACGAGGCAGAAGACCTGACAGGATTGGCAACACCTCGACCAGTACAAGGCCCGCGCGATGCGGGCCTTTCTCATTGAGGCGCCAGCGCACACCCACAGTGCTTGCACTTCCTCGCGTCCGCGAGCACCAGCTCAGCACAGTCGGGGCACTTGATGTGCGTGCCGGCCGCCGCGGAGATCACCCGCGTCGATCCGCACTGCGGGCACTTCTTCGAGTTGCCGCTCCGGCGCCAGATCGAATAGATGATCCCCGGCACGATGTAGCACAGGTAGAGCACCAACTCGATCCACCCGCTACCCTTGGTCTTCGGGTAGGCAAAGTAGGCGCTACACCCCATGCAGTGATACTGCAGCGCGCCAGTCGGATTCTTCACGCAGGCCGGGCACAGATACTTGTCGCCGACCTTCTTCAGGCTCGATGCCACTCCCGAAACCGAGCGACCGCACCCATCGCATGACGTCTTGAGCCCCACAGCACGCCCCTTCAAATACCCCGCATCGCGGTATGCCAAAGATTCTATGCGCACCCGACCCGATGCGGCTGACAAGCATCACGCGCGCCGCTTCGCCTTGCCGATCGGCACAACCTTTTGGTGCAGATCCTCGGGCTTGAGGTTCACATACCGATCGAGGTGCGCCGTCGTCTTGTGGCCGGTGATCATGGCCACTTCATGCGGCGACCAGCCCGCCTCGATCAGCGCAGACGTCGCCTCATGCCGGCAGTCGTGGAAGTGCAGATCCGGGATCTTTAAAGCTGAGCAGGCCCAGGTGAAATACTTCGAGACCGTCCGTGCCGACCACGGGAAGATCCGCGCCTCGTCCTCGTCCTTCGGCTGGCGGTCGATGATCTCCATTGCATCACCGATCAGCGGTATCCACTGGTGGTTGCCGATCTTGTTGCGCGGGTCTTTCCGATCGCGCACCAGGATCATGCGCCGCTCGCGATCCAGATCGCTCCACTGCAGTTGCATGATCTCGCCGCGGCGGAACGCCATCCCGATCGCCAGGCGGATGATGTCCTCCATAGGCGGGCCGACCTCGGTGTGCTCGCGCCAGTACGCAAACAGGCGAGCCAGCTCGTCGGCAGTCGGCCGGCGATCGCGCTTTCCACCGCCACCGATCAAGCCGAGATACTTCAAGGTCGGCCGGGCTGCACCGACAGCATCGGGCAGGCGCAGATTCTTGACGCTCGACGTATGCCGCAGCACGGTGCCCAGGAGCGATATCTCCATGTTCAACGTGTAAGGGCCAGCGCCATCACGCTTGCGCCCCTGCGCCCACTTGATGATCCGCTCCGTATCGAGCTGCAGCACCTTGAGCATGCCGAAACCATCATCGAGGTGCTTGAGCATGTACCACTGATTGCCATCGTCACGCACCGGGCGGCCCGATTCCTCGCGTAGCGATTTGTAGCACTCGATCAGATCCGACACGGTGACCGGGATCTCGTCGCGGTGCGTGCCGGCGTCGATGTCGGCCTCCACGCGACGCGACCAGGCCTGCGCCGCGGCCTTGGTTCCGAACGTCTTTGTGATAGGCTTCACCCCCTTGCGACGGACCTGTGCCCGCCACCGGTCGCCGATCTGGATAATGCTTGCCACGATTGAAGCTCCGCAGTGCTACGGTGTAGCACTACTGTAGCACTGAGGTCGTGAAACGCAGTGCGTAACAGTGCAAAGCGATGCATTATCGAGGGGCCGCAAACCCACCTGCAGCGCTTGATCTGCAAGGGAATGCGCCGGAGACAAAGGGCTTAAGGGTTCCCAGCAAGAAAAGTCGTGCCACCGTAGTTCAATGGATAGAACGGCCGCCTCCTAAGCGGCAGATACAGGTTCGATTCCTGTCGGAGGCACCACTTAGATGTTTCGGCCCGTCTCAGGCCATCCCAGAAAGCCCGCCAGACCTTAATGTTGGCGGGCTTTTTTTCGTTCTCCGGTACCATCTCGTCTCAGGGCGGTTCGCCAGATACCGCCAAACCAGACGGTACACGCGACGGCACACAAGACGTACCGCCCAACGTATACCGTCAGCGCTAACCGACGGGAACTCGCCATGCCTTTATCTGACCTTAAAGTGCGCAATGCGACGCCACAGGCAAAGCCGTACAAGCTCACGGACGAACGGGGGATGTACCTGCTCGTCACGCAGACAGGCGGCAAGCTCTGGCGCATGGACTACCGGCACAATGGCAAGCGAAGGACTCTCGCGCTTGGCGCCTATCCAGACGTAAGCCTCGCGACGGCCCGCAAGCGCCGTGACGAAGCCCGCGCCCTGCTGGCTGACGGCACCGACCCGAACGAGCACCGCAAAGCCGCAAAAGCTGCAAACGATGCCAGCGCCGCCAACACGTTCGAATCGGTCGCCAGAGCATGGTGGGTGGGCTACAGCACGTCCCTCGCGGAAACCACGCGTTCAAAGAACTGGCGCTTCCTCGAAAAGGACGTATTTCCCGCGATTGGCCACACTCCGGTGTCGCAACTCAGAGCGCCAGACTTCACTGCACTTGCACGCCAGATCGAACGACGCGGAGCTGCGGACATTGCACGCCGCGTGTTCTGGCTCTGCGGTCGGATCATGCGCTATGCGGTCGGGTTAGGCGTTGCAGAGCGCGACGTAACACGGGACGTTGAACTGGCCGACACGCTGACCCCGAAAATCACGAAACACCACGCAGCCATTACCGATCCGACCGAGTTCACAACCCTTGTACGGGCAATCGACGGGTATGTCGGAACGTTCATCGTTCGTTGCGCGCTGCGCCTGACACCACTCGTCTTCGTCCGCCCCGGCGAGCTGCGAAAGGCACAGTGGGCCGACATCGATCTTGAAGCCGGCGAATGGCGGTACTTTGTAACCAAGACAAAGACCGATCACATAGTGCCGCTCTCGCGGCAGGCCGCTGCAATCCTGCGCCAGGTTCACGAACTAACCGGAGCGTGGCGCTACGTCTTCCCGAGCGAGCGATCCCGCGAGCGGCCAATGTCAGAGAACACGATCAACGCCGCTTTGAGAGGGTTGGGATACAGCGGCGAACAGATGACGGGTCACGGATTCCGCGCATCCGCCCGTAAGATACTCGACGAAGTGCTCGGCTTCCGGCCCGACATCATCGACCATCAGCTCGCGCATGCCGTTCGCGACCCAAACGGCCGCGCCTACAACCGCACAGCCCACCTCCCCGAGCGCCGCCGGATGATGCAAGCGTGGGCGGACTACCTAGAAGGCATCAAAGATGGAGAACAGCCTCCAGCGTGATCTCCTACCGCGGAACATTTAACAATGTTTTGCATATTTTGGGGCTGGGGCCTGCGTTCCGCTCACAATAATAAGTTTCGTCATTAACAACTTAGAGTGACGAAAATGCACACAAAAACCTTGGAAACGCCTGGAAACACCAACGAACGGACGCGAATCGTCAGGATGCGAGAACTGATACGCACCACCGGCGTATCGCGCTCCACAATCTACCGTCTAATCGCTGACGGCCTCTTCCCCGCTCCGCTAAAACTGAGCAAGTCCGCCATCGGGTGGACTTCCGCAGCAATCCAGAACTGGCTCTGCGAGCGCGAACAAGCGTCGCTGCGGGGGCAAAGATGAGCCAACAAGATCTTTCAACGACCCTTTTTTGGGGTGGTTTTTCGATCCTTACAGAGCCGCCCGCTCCAGCCCACTCAGCCTCCGAAGCCGCGCGATTCAACCTCGCGAACCTGCACATGCAGGCCAAGCTTGGTTTGCGGGTGAGGCAGGCCTATCTTCAGCGCGAACAAGCCCTCGCCGCCGTAGCGGACGAGGTCCGGCGCGCAGCAGAGGAAGACGCCCGGGAAACGGCCCACGGGCACGGCAGCAACGAGGCTGGCCCAACGGCAGCTCGCCCCAGCCACCCAGATAGCATTCAATTTGAGGAGTAATCATGAACATCAACACAACCGACGCAAGCAATCCGTCCGGCTTTTACATGGTCGGAATCGAAGTGTTTTCGGCCACGCTGGCTGAGTCCAACATTACGCACAGCTTCGACATGGGCGGCGGCGTAGTAATCCATCACGGAACCCGCGAAGGGCTGCCCATCTGCTTGATGGACAACCCTCACGGCCACGAATCCGGCTACGCGATATGGGTCGAAGACAATGATGACGTTCGGCACTGACGATGTGCCGCTGTTTGCAGAAGAACGCCGCGCAAGCGGCGTTTTTTCTGAGACGGAGGCAGAGGCTGACCATCATAAGCGTTTACTGGCGGCTCTCGCTGCTGCACCGCTAAGCCGCTTGAAGTCGCTTTACGAGAGCCAGATGGCCGATGCAAACGAACGCGCCACGCTCGCGCTTGGCGCCGAGTTCTGTCGGCGCGGAATCGCACCATGCTTTCGCGGGATCACACACACATGGATCTTCGCTGGTCACCCGGACACAGACCGCCTGCTTGCGATCTGCGACATACAGTGGATCGTTGCGCGCTATCCGAAGCACAAACCGGCGTGGAAGCGCCTTGCTGGCATTCATGACCCCGCGCTATTCCTGAGGACGGCCGACTACGTGATATGGGGTGGAAGAAGAACCCCGGGGCAATTATCGAAAGCGCTGAACCTTACGACTGACCAACAACGCGAGTGCCAGTGGATTCAACGTCTCGATGTCTCCCGCTGGCGCGAGGCGCTGAGCAAACGAGCCCCTGCGATACAGGCCCGCATCGCGGACGCGGTTCGTCGCAACGACCGACGCGACGAACCCGAACAGGAAGCGACCATCGCCCGACGATGCGACCTATGGCTGTGCGCCGAGATGGCGAACTGGAAGCCGCAGCGCACTGCCGATCTGTACGCGATGAAAACGGGCGGCGTGGTGCTCGCTCGGAATTTGGTCGCAAAACAGATCGCCAAGATTCGCGATAGCACTCGGATCAACAAGAAAATCTCGTCTATATGTCCGCCTGACGGAACATAGTTCCGTCTGCGTTCGCGTCACCCCTTCCAGCCCTTTCGCCGCTTGGATTGCAGAGGGCGACAGTAACGTCATATAGCAAGGGGTGACGACAGCGGGAAATCCGTCACCCGTTCAAACTGGGTACTCATCGTCGCCGAAGTCCTAGAAGGAGATGCCCGCGTGCAATCTAGACCTTGCATCCATCGGGAATCCGCTACCCAAAACCTTATAGCAGTCCATGCCTCTCGACCGCGTCGTTAGCGCCGCAGTCGCTCACAGAATCAACCTTGACCGGCCTCTGCACACCAGCCCCACCCAGCCTGCACGCGACAGCACCACGACAACGAAGGAGAACTCAGATTCAGGCCAAAGCGCGCAGTATCAAATACCACCTAAATAAGGTCTTCAAACGAGAGCACCCCAAAATTCTTGGGGTTTAGAAGCTCGGCGGTCTTCGGCTTGATGTGAACGTCACCTTGCACTCGAACTAGGTGCCCTTTGTCATGGGCGATAACTGCTAAGTGATAGTCCTCGCCCGTCAAAGAGACTCGAACCTTACGTTCTACATCTCCGACAATTGAATCCAAAGTTATAGTGCCGGCCGTCTCATCGCGGGGCCTAACTAACTTAGTGATGTAGCCGCTCAAAACGCGGTCGGGCAAAACGTAGTCATCTTTATAGTAGCCAGATGCTTTCTCGAGGACCTCAACCTGAGGTCCGTCAAACTCAAACCTACGAACCTCGCTGTCAAACATAGGGCCGGCCGCCGCCGTCACGGTTATCTCGAAAGTCCGGTTTCGCCTCTCACCGCTAAAACCGAGTAGCGCATCGCAGAGATTCGCACTCACACCCGAGAAAACGGCGCCGTCGAATGCACTGAGATCCCCAATCTCAGCGTACTGCGCACTCGCCTTAGCAAGCGCGTCCAGCCCGGCAACTAGATTCGATGTTATTGCCTGCGAAAGTGGTAACGCGTCTGCCGTCGTAAATTCCACTCCGGACTGCTCCACTACAAAACTCGGCTGGTTCGGCGCAATTACGTTGACGACGTAGCTCCCAATCTCCGTCTGACCGAGTAAGAGCGTGTCGAGGTAGTCTCTAGCGTCTTTTGGCGCGGGGCCTGAAAAATGGCGGCGCTTAGCGTAAACAGCCTGCGCGGCAGACGACAGCAACTCCCGCGCCTTTGAAATCAGCAGCACGCCATCGTTAATTGGGATCGTGCCATCCTCAGTGTCCGCGTGCACGACGCGAACCGCAATAACATTCGAGAACAGTTGGTTAACGTCACTTATGACATCCGAGACGTTGCGACGTTCGAACAAGGCGATAGCGACGAGGGCATCACGGACTCTCTGACGAAAGTCCCTGACGTAAGGCAAGGGCAATACAACCTCAGCGTCCTCGTCGTCACGTCTATGCCAAATCGTCGCGACACTCCGAATCTTGCCGTCTTCGAACCACTGCTTTGATCGGAGATAGGCTTGGAGTTGCTCCGCCGAGACCGCAGAGCTCTCGCGACCACTACGATCGCTCTCACTCATAGCGACTCTCCTGCGCTAGCGCAGTCAATCATCTGCCAAAGCGTGCCGCTTGTCAGGCGCTGCTCGAGCGGTACATCAACGGTGACCGAATGTTCATTATCGGTCGGCCCATAGTTACGAAGAGACAGCCAATGGCAAGACTTGAAGAGGGCAATATGGTCGTCATGGTTCGCGATCCATTGCTGCAAGTCGTCCGGCACCAGCAGCACTGCTAAGTACCGCGGCACGACTACGTCATCCCCGCGAAGGTCATTGTAGTTTTTCAGTTTCAGCGGAAACTTGATGACACCGTCCGCGATGAGGTCCTGCGACGAGCACTTGAGCTGAACCTGAATCATCGGGCTGCGCCTCCGACCCGGACCGAAATCACCCTTGGCCTGAAAGGTAATGTCGATGCTGTCGTCATCGACGCGAAAATCACCGCGGTTCAACCCTGCCTGTGCGGCAAGCGCGCAAACGTAGGCGTACTGGAATTCCTCTTTCTGCTTTTGCGGGTCCATTCGTGGGTAAGCGCAATAGTCGTCGTTTGATTCTACTCGGGCCCCTGGGTCATGCCACGACACAGGTCGACGGAAGTGCGACAACGCTCTTACGGCCTAACGAGGCACTTACAGCCTCCTGCTGAGGCGCCACGAAGGCATCTGCCATGCGCAGCGTACGTAGATGGAGGCGTTGTCCATGACCATGCACTTCGACTTCGGATAGCATAATGGGCGTCAGACGTTCGCGCTCATGTCTCCGGGTTGCGGGCGAGAAGCCTGCCACGCCAGCTTGAGGTTTTGGACAAAGCAAAGACCCGACGACTGACGGTATTATTGACGGTGCTCCCGCAAGAACGACGCGCAGAACCATTGCAACCATTTGGATAGGCGCCATTATTCGATTCCTGTCGGAGCACCACTCCCGAATTCTCTGATGCGTCAGGTCCCGGGGCAGCCCGCAGCAAACACGCTGCCCACGCACCCGCCGCAACGACCGAGGGGTGGCCGTGCTCAAGCGAATTGTCCTTGTCTGTCTTGCCGCCTGCCTCCCTGCGCTCACGGTGGCCGCCGACGCCCCGATGCGCGTGATCGGCGTGGAACTGCCACCGCTGATCATGAGCACCCCATACGGCAGCACCGGCATCATCGTCGACATCGTGAAGACGGCGTTCCGCCGCGCAAACGTCAAGGTGGATATCACCGTCGAGCCTTGGGCGCGCGCCTACGCGAGCGTGCGCGACGGCGAAGGCGACGCGCTAATTCCGACGATCCGCTCGCCCGAACGGGAAGCACTGTTTGAGTTCGCGGAAGAGCCCGTATTCAAATCCGAGATGAGCTTCTTTCGCGCCACGCGCAAGCCAATCAGCTGGAACGGCAAGCTGGCCGATGTGCAGAACCGCCGCTTCGTGAAGCTACGCGCGGCTTTGTTTGCGCCAGAGTTTGACGCGGCTGTGCGCGAGGGAAGGATTGCATGCGAGGAGACGAACTCCTTCGCCTCGGCAATCCGGATGGTCGACGCAGACCGCGTCGACCTGGCGGCGGTACCGAAACTGGCGGGCCTACAGATCATCGCGGCCGAAGGGCTACAAGGCCGCGTCGCGCCCCTCGAGCCCGCACTCTATGTGCAGAACTTCTTTCTGGCTTTCACCCGCAAGACCGCCGCAGGTACGCAAAAACAGAAGGTGGACGCGCAGCTCGCCGCCATGTGGAAAGACGGCAGCATCGCAGCGATTGTTGAGGACTACCGCAAGCGCAACTGGCTTCCACCGTCCGGTCCTTAGCCCCCTCGCGACTGAGCGCTTGCGCCGTATTGGTGCATCGCTCAAGTCGCCCGCCACTGCGCCGTAATCCCCGCATCACCCCCGAAGTGCAGCACGGGCTGCAAGCGCTGGGGTCGAGCAGGGAGGTCGCAATGTCGCTCCGCAACAAACTGCTGCTGCTTGCCGCGATCGGCGCCGCAGCGCTCGTGTTCCTCTCCGGCTACGCGTTGTGGCAGTTCCGCACGGTCGGCAATCAACTTCACCAGAGCCTTGGTGCGATGAAAGTCGCCACCCGTCTGCTGCAGGAAGTTGACGGCGCGAATCTAGCGTTCAAGACGCAGGTGCAGGAGTGGAAGAACATCCTGATCCGGGGCAACGACCCGGCTCAGCACGATAAGTACCTCAAGCAGTTTGGCGAAGAAGAGGAACGCGTTACCGCCTACCTGAAGAGTGCAAGCGCCGACCTCCAGGCCTTTGGCATGGACCCGAAGCTCGCGGAACGGGTACTCGCCGAACACCAGCAACTCGGCACGAAGTATCGCGAGGCACTCAAAGGCTTTGATGGCGCCGACCCGGAGACTGGCAAGAAGGTCGACGCAGCCGTGAAGGGCATGGATCGCCCGGTGTCAGCCGCGATAAAGGAACTGTCCGCCGCGGTCGAGAAGCAGGTGAACGCGCGCGCGGCCTCCAGCGTGACGGCTTCGGAACAAGCCATTTCCAGCACCACCTTGTGGTTGATCGCTGGCGGCGCGGTATCGCTGCTCGCGATGCTCGTTGCGAGCCTGTTGATATCACGGGCAATTGTGATTCCGGTGCAACAGCTTGATCAGGTGATGGCGCGCGTCGCGACGGAGTGGGACCTGCGCAAGCGGGCCCAACTGAAGGGTCGCGACGAAATTGCCGATTGCGGCCGTGCGCTCGACAAGATGCTGGAACGTTTCCAGCAGACGATCGCGGCACTGCACGGCGAGTCTCGCAAAGTCCGCGGTGAGACACAGGGCGTATCGCAAGCGCTCACCGACCTGGCCGCCAACGCAGACAGCCAGAGTGACTCAACCTCATCCGTCGCTGCGGCGATCGAGCAGCTGACCGTCGCGGTCGGGCTGGTGCGCGATTCGGCAGAAGAGGCTCGGCGCCTTGCGCAGACCTCCCAGCAGTTATCAGCGCACGGGCGTGGTCTGATCAGCGCAACAGCGACCGAGATGGGTGCGATCTCCACGCGCGTCGAAGACACCGCTCGCCAACTCGACGAACTCGGAACGCAGTCTGACGCGATCAGCGGCATCGTGAACACCGTGAAGGAAATTGCCGACCAGACCAACCTGCTCGCGCTCAACGCCGCCATTGAAGCCGCCCGCGCCGGCGAGCAGGGGCGTGGCTTCGCAGTCGTCGCCGACGAGGTGCGCAAACTCGCAGAGAAGACCGCTCACTCGACTCAAGAAATCGGCGGCCTGGTACAGAAAATCCAGGCCAGCACCATGCGCGCCGTCGCTGACATCAATGCGATCGTTGAGAACGTGCGACTGCAGCGCTCGCGAACCAGTGAAGCTGACACCGCAATCGGCTCAATCGAAGACGCCGCCACCCAGTCGAGCGTCGCAGCCGCCCGAATCACCGACGCACTGGCAGAGCAGTCCACCGCGAGCCAGTTGATCGCGCAGCAGGTCGAGCGGATTGCACACATGTGTGAGGAAAACACCTCGGGCGTGCATCAGATCGGCGGCAATGCCGGGCAGTTGAGCGCGCTGGCGCAGCGGCTGGAAGACGAGGCGGCACGCTTCAAAGTCTGACACCGCCTACACCACAAAGTAGAAGCGGCCCGAACGGGCCGCTTTTGCTTTACTTGATCACCCGCAGATGCGGGCGGCCGCCCTCGGGCGGCGTCGGCGAATCATCGCCACCCGCGGAATCGTGTTCTGCGCTGTCGGCACCGCCAGCATCGTCAGCCGACTCTGCGGCAGGCGCCGCAGCATCGGGCTTGGGTTCGACCTCAAACGCCATGCCCTGCCCGTTCTCGCGCGCGTAGATCGCAGCAATGTTGGCGATCGGCACATAGAGCATCTGAGCGACGCCACCAAAGCGTGCCTGACAACTCAGCGCTTCATTGTCGAGGTTGAACTGGTGGGTCGCATCCGGTGCGATGTTGAGCACGATCTGGCCGTCGCGGACGAATGCACGCGGCACGCGCACGGTGTCATCGACAACAACCGCGACATGCGGCGTAAAGCCGGCGTCGACGCACCACTCGTACAGTGCGCGAACCAGGTAAGGCTTTGTGGACGGAATGTTGCTCATATCAGCTGCTCATCGACAAACAGGTGCGCAAAGCAGCAACCTGCTTCCGGCGCCAGACGGGTGGCGTGCTGACACACGCACCTGTTGACGCCGGCACGCGGCGCCGCTCGACACGTCTTACCGACGCATGGCGCGCTCGGAAGGCGTCAGTGCGTCAATGAAGCCTTGGCGCGAGAACACGCGCTCGGCGTACTTCGCGAGCGGCGCAGCCGTCTTAGGCAGATCGATGCCGTAGTGCTCAAGGCGCCACAGCAAGGGCGCGATGGCCACATCCAGCATCGAGAATTCTTCGCCCAGCATGAACTTCTGCTTCACGAACATCGGCGCCAGCTGAACCAGCTGGTCGCGCACCAGGGCGCGATTCTTCTCGACACCCTTGGCGTTCTTTT
>CAMFLH010000159.1 GCA_945957295.1 uncultured Uliginosibacterium sp. | reverse complement strand
GGCATCATCATCATTCACCAGGAACTCGCGCTGGTGCCGATGCTGTCGATTGCAGAGAACATCTTTCTTGGCAACGAACAGTCGCGGCACGGCGTTATCGACGAAGCGCAGACCCACCGCCGCACCGTCGAACTGCTTGCGAAGGTCGGGCTCTCCGAATCGCCCGACACGCCGGTTGGCGACCTGGGCGTCGGCAAGCAGCAGCTCGTCGAGATCGCGAAGGCGCTATCGAAGCGCGTGAAGCTGTTGATCCTCGACGAACCCACCGCCAGCCTGAACGAGAACGACAGCCAAGCGCTGCTCGACCTGCTGCTGGAGTTCCAGTCGCAGGGCATTACCAGCATCCTGATCTCGCACAAGCTCAATGAAGTGTCCCGCGTCGCCGACACGATCACCGTGCTGCGCGATGGCTCGACCGTGACCTCGCTCGACTGCAGCGACGGGCCTGCCAGCGAGGATTTGATCATCCGCAACATGGTCGGCCGCGAGATGGCGGATCGCTATCCGCCGCGTACGCCGGATATCGGCGACGTGGTGTTCGAAGTGCGCGACTGGAGCGTGATGCATCCGCTGCACCACGACCGCCAGGTCACCAAGGGCGTCAGCCTGAACGTGCGCCGCGGCGAGATCGTCGGCATCGCGGGGCTGATGGGCGCCGGGCGCACCGAATTCGCGATGAGCCTGTTCGGCCGCTCCTACGGCCGGCATGTGAAGGGCAGCGCCTTCCTGAAAGGCGCGCAGATCGACGTCAGCAGCGTCGAGCGTGCGGTGCATAACGGCCTGGCCTACGTCACCGAAGACCGCAAGGGCTACGGCCTGGTACTCGACAACGAGATCCAGCACAACATCTCGCTCGCGCACCTGAAGGGGGTCGCCGAGCGCGGCGTCATCGACGTTGGCCGCGAGTTCTCGGTGGCAACCGAGTACCGCCGAAAGATGCGCATCCGCAGTGCGGACGTGTTCCAGCATGTCGGCAACCTGTCGGGCGGCAACCAGCAGAAGGTCGTGCTTTCGAAGTGGCTGTTCTCGGAACCCGAGGTACTGATCCTCGACGAGCCGACGCGCGGCATCGACGTCGGCGCGAAATTCGAAATCTACAGCCTGATGGCGCAACTGGCCGCCGAGGGCAAATGCATCATCCTGATCTCGTCCGAAATGCCTGAACTGCTGGGCATGAGCGACCGGATCTATGTGATGAACGAAGGCGCCTTCGTGGCCGAAATGCCGGCCGCCGAGGCAAGCCAGGAAAAAATCATGCGGGCCATCGTCACGGCCGGCAAAGAAGGCTGAAGTCGGGAAATGAAAGACATGGAAACGATGATGGAAAGTGCGGCTCCGGCCGCCAGCCGTGGCAAGTCCCTGCTCGGCTTCGTGAAGACCAACCTGCGTGACTACGGCATGCTGTTTTCGCTGGCGGTCATCATGGTGTTCTTCCAGTACATGACCGAAGGCACCTTGCTGCAGCCGCTCAACATCACGAACCTCGTGCTGCAGAACAGCTACATCGTGATCATGGCGCTGGGCATGCTGCTGGTGATCGTTGCCGGGCATATCGACCTGTCGGTCGGTTCGGTCGCCGGCTTCATCGGCGCGCTCGCGGCAGTGCTGATGGTCAATTACCACTGGCACTATCTACCGGCGGCGCTGGTGTGCCTGGGCGTTGGCGCGGTGGTCGGCGGGCTTCAGGGCTACCTGGTGGCCTTCCACAAGATCCCGTCCTTCATCGTTACGCTGGGCGGCATGCTGGTGTTCAAGGGCCTGGCACTCGCGCTGCTCGCCGGGCAGTCTGTCGGCCCCTTCCCGCCACAGTTCCAGTTGCTGTCGTCGGGCTTCATCCCCGACCCGTTCGCTGGCGAGGCGCTGCGCATGACGTCGATGGCGCTCGGCGTCGTCGGTGCGGCGGCGCTGCTCTACACCGGGCTGCGGGCGCGGGCGAACAAGACGCGCTACGGCGCGCAGGTCGAACCGCTGGGCCTGTTCCTCGCGAAGACCGGCATCTTTGCCGCGGCGATCTTGTTCTTCACCTACCTGCTGTCCAGCTACAAGGGCTTGCCCAATGTGCTGGTGATCATGCTGGCGCTGACGCTGATGTTCGACTTCGTCACCAAGCGCACGACGATCGGCCGCCGCATCTACGCGCTGGGCGGCAACGAGAAGGCCGCGCGCCTGTCGGGCATCAAGACGGAACGCCTGTCCTTCCTTGCCTTCGTCAACATGGGTGCGCTCGCGGCGCTCGCCGGCCTGGTCTTCGCAGCGCGGCTGAACACCGCGACGCCGAAAGCGGGCCTCGGCTTCGAACTCGACGTGATCGCGGCCTGCTTCATCGGCGGGGCATCGGCCTCGGGTGGCGTCGGCAAGGTCATGGGGGCGGTGATCGGCGCCTTCATCATGGGCGTGATGAACAACGGCATGTCCATCCTCGGTATCGGCATCGACTATCAGCAGGTGATCAAGGGCCTTGTGCTGGTCGCTGCCGTGTTCGTCGATGTCTACAACAAGAACAAGTGAGCACCCGCGATGCATGAGCCCTTGCCGGCATCTG
Organism: uncultured Uliginosibacterium sp.; assembly: GCA_945957295.1. Lineage (GTDB taxonomy): Bacteria > Pseudomonadota > Gammaproteobacteria > Burkholderiales > Rhodocyclaceae > Niveibacterium. The sequence continues at coordinate 8,935 of CAMFLH010000159.1, read as the reverse complement.
CGATGAACTTCGGCGACCACGGGGGTAAGCAACTCAACCCCTTGTTGCCGGGGTACTCGTTCAACCTGTATCTGGTGGCCGGGGTGACCCCGATCATCGAGAACGGGCCGCTGGATTTCTTCATCGACCGCCCGAACGGCATGAAGGGCTTCATCATCAACATGACGGTGAAGGGCGAGGGCAAGGTCGTCGACGGCGATGAGTCTTTCATCACCCGCACTGGCGACCTGCTGCTGTTCTCGCCCGAAACCCCGCATTACTACGGCCGCGCGCCAGGCAGCGCAGACTGGTATCACCGCTGGGTGTACTTCCGCCCGCGTGGCTACTGGGCCAACTGGCTCAAGTGGCCGCACCCGACGCGCCGTGTCGGCCGCCTCAGTCTTGGGTCGCCCGAGCTGATCGCCGAGTTCGACGCGCTGTTCCAGGAAATCGACCGCACCCATCGCGGCGAGCGACGCACATCGGAAGAACTCGCGATCAACCTGCTCGAGCGGCTGTTGATCCGCGCTTACGAAGAGCGCCCCGAGAATCTGCCGAAGCCGATCGATAGCCGCGTTCAGGCCGCTTGCCAGTTCATCGCCAAGAACCTCGCCGACGACCTTGGGCTCGATGCCATCGCGCGCCATGTGTGCCTGTCGCCGTCGCGCCTGGCGCACCTGTTCCGCGAACAGATGGGCATGAACATCGTCCGCTGGCGCGAGGATCAGCGTGTGCTGCTGGCCAAGCATCTGCTGCAGAGCACCCGAACACCGGTGTCGCGCGTGTCGGAAATCGTCGGCTACGAAGATCAGCTCTACTTCTCGCGTGTGTTCCGCAAACGCGTCGGCATCAGCCCGAGTGGCTACCGCAAGTCCTGCGATACCGAGCCGCATCCGCTGGTCGATCCGCAGCTGATGACGCCCTTGGCCAACTTTGCTTTTGAAGCACTGCAGAAAGGGAGCAGGGGATGAACTTCCGTCTCGTGGCGCTGGATCTGGATGGCACGCTGCTCGACAGCCGCTTGCAGATCCGCCCCGAGTCGGTCGCGGCGATTGCCGCATTGCGCGAATGTGGCATCGGCGTGATGCTGGTCTCCGGCCGTCATCATGCCGCCGCCGCGCCGTATCACCGCGCGTTGGGGCTCGATCTGCCGGCGATCTGTTGTAACGGTACTTACCTCTACGACTACGCCCGTGGCGAAGCGCTGATGCCGAACCCGCTGTCGCGCACCCAGGCGCTGTTCCTGCTGCGCAAGATTCGCGAAAGCGGCATCCACGCGCTGATGTACATCCGTAACACCATCACCTACGAACGCGTCGAACCCCATCTTGCGCGCTTGCTCAAGTGGATCGAAACCCAGCACCCGGAAGACCGGGGTGCCTTCCGGCAGGTGGCCCGCTTCGAGGATGTCGCAATCACCGCCGATATCGTGTGGAAGTTCGCGCTCACGCATCCGATTGCCGAGCCGCTGCTGGAACTGGTCGCTGACGTTCAGCGCGAGATGGGGCTCGCCTGCGAATGGTCCGGCAGCAACCGTGTCGATATCGCCCAAGGCGGCAACAGCAAGGGCGCCTTGCTCGCCCGCTGGCTGTCGGAGAACGCCATCGCGCCTGAAGACGTCATCGCCTTCGGTGACAGCCCCAACGACATCAGCATGTTGCAGCTCGTCGGTGTCGGCGTAGCGATGGCGGGTTGCCCGCCCGAAGTGCGCGAAGCCGCCGACTGGCTGGCAGGCCCCAACGACAGCGACACCATCGCCCGCACGCTTGAACGATTCTTTGCGTGAGCGCTAATCAGCGCTTGGGGGCTGGGTCTGAAGGCGAGTATTCCTGAGCGGTACTGGTCACCGCCTGACGGGGTATTGACGTCTCAGGCTTCCGCGTCGGCCCAGCAGTTCGGCGTTTCGTACAGCCGGACCCGGGCGAGCTTCAGTCGGCCGCCGTAGGCATCGTCAAACTGCGGTGCAAGGGTATCGAACGCGATCCGGGCGAGGTTCTCGGCGGTCGGAACCAGCGGCAGCACGACTGTCTTGTGATCCGGCAGCGATTCGAGGAAGGCGCGAACAGCCGTGTCTTCAGCATGGACGAGGAACGCGTGGTCCCAGCGATCCACGATTTCCCGCTTCGCGATGGACTTCACGTCGGAGAAATCCAGCAGCATTCCCTCGTCCGCCGTTCCCCGGGTGCTCACGGGCTCGCCTTGCAGCGTGAGTTCTAGCGTGTAGCGATGTCCGTGCAGGTTTCTGCACTGGCTGGCATGGTGGGGAATGCGATGGCCTGCGTCGAATTCCAGGCGGCGGGTGATCTTCATGTTCTGCGGTCGGGCGTATGCGGTTGCATGGGCTGCTGACACACCTGCGGGAGCAGCAAAAGAAAACGGCATCCTGCAGGATGCCGTTTTTGACATTATGCCGGGAAGTGACCGCTCAGCCGGCCTTCTTCTTCGCCTTGGCTTCTTTCTTCAGGTTTTTCAGCAGATCCGGGTCTGCCTGCTTCAGGTACTCGATTACGTCCAGATCATCCTTGCGGATCTTGCCGATATCGACCTGCTCAACGTGCACCAAGCGCAGCAGCGCTTGCACCGGACGCGGAATGTTACGACCGCTCTCGTAGCGCGAACCACCGCTTTGGGTCACGCCGATCTTCGACCAGAACTGGGATTGATTCAGTCCAAGCTTGCGGCGGATCTCGCGAACATCAACCTTGTCATTCGTACTCTTCATGATGGCAACCTCACTTCGTTTTTTTGCGCTTCCCCGACCGTCGTCATAAAAACGGCCTGCCTAGCGAAGACCGGAAACTGATCGTCCAGTTCCCGAATTATAGATCAATATCTGATTGCCATAGTTCCATACGTAGAGCCATTGAGCGGGCAACTGTTAAACAGTGTCACCCCGGATCTGCGGGCGGCCGGGTACTTCGTGTACAATCGCGGGTCCTACGCGAAACAGATAAGACGATGGCTCTGATTGTTCAAAAGTACGGCGGCACGTCGGTTGGTACCACTGAGCGTATCAAGAACGTGGCCAAGCGGATCGCCCGCTTCCAGAAGGAAGGTCACCAACTGGTGATTGTTGTCTCCGCGATGACCGGAGAGACCAACCGCCTGATCGGTCTGGCAAAGGATATTCAATCGTCACCGGATCCGCGTGAGCTGGACGTGGTGGTGTCGACCGGTGAGCAGGTCACCATCGGCTTGCTGTCGATGGCCCTGATGGAGTTGGGCCTCAAGGCGCGCAGCTATACGGGCCCGCAGGTTCGCATCCTCACTGACAACACCCACACCAAGGCGCGCATCCTCAAGATTGACGAGGATCGCATCCGGCAGGATCTCGATGAAGGTCATGTGGTCGTCGTCGCAGGCTTCCAAGGCGTCGACGAGGCAGGCAACATCACGACGCTCGGTCGCGGTGGCTCCGATACCACTGGGGTTGCGCTGGCGGCAGCACTGCACGCCGATGAATGCCAGATCTACACCGACGTGGATGGCGTTTACACCACCGATCCGCGCATCGTTCCGGAAGCACGCAAGCTCGACCGCATCACTTTCGAAGAGATGCTTGAGATGGCGAGCCTCGGTTCCAAGGTGCTGCAGATCCGCTCCGTCGAATTCGCGGGCAAGTACAAAGTCAAACTGCGCGTGCTCTCTAGCTTCCAGGAAGATGGAGAGGGCACGTTGATTACTGTTGAGGAAGATAGCAGCATGGAACAGCCGATCATTTCGGGTATCGCGTTCAACCGTGACGAAGCGAAGCTTACGGTTCTCGGCGTGCCGGACCGTCCCGGTATCGCTTACCAGATCCTCGGCCCGATCGCGGATGCGAATCTGGATGTCGACATGATCATCCAGAACGTTGGCCACGACGGCACCACCGACTTTTCGTTCACCGTCAATCGCAGCGAGTTCGACAAGGCTCGTGGCGTACTCGAAGAGGTCAAGGCTCACATCGGCGCCCGCGAAGTGGTTGGCGACAAAGGCATTTGCAAGGTGTCGGCGGTTGGCGTCGGCATGCGTTCGCACCCGGGCGTCGCGAGCAAGATGTTCCGCACGCTGGCGGAAGAGGGCATCAATATCCAGATGATCTCCACTTCGGAAATCAAGATTTCTGTCGTGCTTGACGAGAAGTATCTGGAATTGGCTGTTCGCGTGCTGCACAAGGCTTTCGAGCTCGATCACGCGAACTAAAGTTGTACTGGCGCGATTGACGGCGGGGGTAAAAAACCGCTATAGTCGCGCCTCTTAAGTGCGGAGAGTTGGCCGAGAGGTCGAAGGCACTCCCCTGCTAAGGGAGCATACGGGCTAAAACTCGTATCGAGGGTTCGAATCCCTCACTCTCCGCCAAAAGAAAATTGCGAGTGTTTAAAAAAATACTTGCAAAGCGAAATTAAGTAGTCTATAGTTCTGTTTCTCGGCTGCACCCGTAGCTCAGCTGGATAGAGTACCTGGCTACGAACCAGGGGGTCGGGCGTTCGAATCGCTCCGGGTGTACCAAATATTCAGGCAAAAGGCCCAATCTTCGGATTGGGCCTTTTGTTTTTTCTGAGGCAAGAATTAGCGCGCAAACGCGGCGCTCGACACGTCAGGCGCTCACAAATCAAATAAGCGCTTTGTTTTTAGGGTTTGGCGCGGTGGCCGGAGGTCTGTTCTTCCGGTTCAGCCGCTTCTACCGCTTGAGCGGCGAGCAGCGCGTTCTGGTAAGGGCCAAGGCGGCGGGCGTCTGACCAGCCGAGTGGGTAACCAAACCAAGTGCCGTCGCGCTCGCGAGCGACACCGCCGTGGTCGAGATGCAGCCACCAATGACGATCGGCGCGAATCCATCGCGGCGGCATCTTCAGGCGGGTGGGGGTGCCGGTATCCACGGTCTCCGACGTGGGTGCCGGCATGACGGTTTCGTGGTCGTGGATGTTGGGCGCGTGTTTCATGGCGCAAAATTCTATGCCTGCGTCAGCGTTGCGGGTATCGGCGATTGTTCTATGACACGAAGATTTGCAGTCTGGGTAAAGCGCCTTTGATCACACCGAGGTTTTGCCGGCGGCGCGAGCAGCATTTTTGGTGTGCTACCCTGCGCGTCGCCCACTGATGTTGCAGTGCGGCGTTCCCCCGATGGTCTGGAGTTCGCATGGATTTGCTCGTTCAGTTTTTCGATATTGTGCTGCACCTCGACAAACACCTAGCCATTCTGGTGGCGCAGTACGGCACCTGGATCTACGCGATCCTGTTCTTGATCGTGTTCTGTGAAACCGGTTTGGTGGTGACACCTTTCCTGCCGGGGGATTCGTTGCTGTTTGTCGCGGGGGCGCTGGCGGCAACCGGGGGTATGGACATCGCGGTATTGTCCGGTTCGCTCTTTGCGGCCGCGGTGCTGGGTGACAACTGCAACTACTGGATCGGGCGCTGGGTCGGGCCGCGGGTGTTCCGCTGGGAGAATTCCCGGGTATTCAATCGCAAGGCCTTCGATACCACGCATTCATTCTTCGAGACGCACGGCGGCAAGACCATCATCATTGCCCGCTTTATGCCACTGGCGCGGACTTTTGCGCCCTTCGTTGCGGGTGTGGCGCGCATGACCTATCGGCGTTTCCTGCCGCTGGACATTCTTGGTGGTGGACTCTGGATCTTCTCGCTGACGCTGGCGGGGTACTGGTTTGGCAACCTCGCGTGGGTGAAGGCCAACCTTAGCCTTGTGATTGTGGGCATCATCGGTGTTTCGCTGCTACCGCTTGCCTTTGGTTATATCAAGGGGCGTCTCTCCAATCGCGCCGCTGCTTGAACCTTGGCCCGCCGCGGCGGGTTAAACTAGGAGGCCGACCGGCACACCCGGCCGGCCTTTTCATTTCTGACATGAAGAAACTCGTCATCCTAATTTCCGGACGTGGCTCCAACATGGAAGCCATCGTCCGCGCAGCGATTCCGGGCGCAATGATTGCAGCGGTGATCGCGAACAAGCCTGCGGCTGCCGGGCTGGATTTCGCACGCTCGCAGGGCATCGAGGCTCGGGTGGTCGATCACACGGGCTACCCGACTCGCGATGCCTTTGATGAGGCGCTGGCCACGGAGATTGATCGTCACTCGCCGGATCTGGTTGTACTGGCGGGCTTCATGCGCGTCCTCGGTGACGACTTCGTGCGGCGTTACGAGGGGCGCATGATCAATATCCACCCGTCGCTGTTGCCGAGTTTTCCGGGCCTGCATACCCACCGCAAGGCGATCGAGGCGGGCGTGCGCCTGCACGGCGCGACCGTGCATTTTGTGACACCAACGCTGGACTGTGGCCCGATCATTGCGCAGGCGGCAGTTGCGGTGGGCGCGGATGACACCGAGGCATCGCTGGCAGAGAAGGTGCTGGCGCAAGAGCACATCATCTATCCGCAGGCTGTGCGCTGGTTCGTGGAAGGGCGTTTGCGTCTGGACGGTAACCGCGTCACGGTGAGCGACGCCTGTGTGCCTGGCGAAGGGTGGGTTGTACCGCAGCCGGATGCCTGAGGAAGCGAACCGACTGGTGCGCTGGCGTCAGCGCTGGAGGCGCCCGTTTCCCTTGGCGGTGGCGGCGTCACTTTTGCTGCACTTGCTGCTGCTGTCCGCGCCGGGGTGGGATTTGTCTGTGGTGGCCGAGCCGGTACGTATCGCGGCGACATTGCAGTTGCCGCCGGTGCAGCAGACCTCGGTCGCGCCCGCCGAGCCACAGAAACCGCCTGAGGTTGCGGCGCGTCCGCACGCAAAACCTACGCGCAGCGCACCCGCGCAACGTACCCTGGCGGTGCCGCGGGAGCAGGGGCCCCAGGCCTCGGTGCCCGTTGCACAAGTGCCGGTGGAATCGCCGGAGCCGGCGGCCGCCGCGGAAGCTGTGACTGACGTGCCCGCCGCGCCAGTTGTGGCGGAGGTGCCGAAAGACCCGATTCCTGTGTCGGTGGATCCGGCGGCGACGCAGGCTTGGCCGCGCGAGGGGCGGATCCGCTTTCAGGTGCGTTACGGCGAGACTATCGAGGTGGGCGAGATGATCCACACTTGGTCGCACGACGGTGAGCGATACACGATGCGCAGCGATGCGGCGACCGTGGGGCTGGCCCGCCTGATCAAGCGCTTCAACGGCGTGCAGCAGAGCCAGGGGCGTGTGGGACCGGAAGGGCTGGCGCCAACCGGCTTTCAGGAAGATCTGAACGGCAAGCAGTCGCACGCGGTGTTCGACTGGGCGCAGCGCAAGGTGTTTCTATCGCGTCCGGATCGTGTTCGGGAAGTGGCGTTTGAGGGCATGGCGGAGGACATTTTGAGCCTTGCGCATCATCTGGCGTTTCAGCCGGATGGCGTGACCAGCATGTCGCTGTATGTCGTCGGCGGCCGTTGGGGGGCCGAGGCGACCTTGAGCCAGGTTGCTAACGAGTTGCTGCGATTACCTTGGGGCAGTATTGAGACGCGCCATTTCCACTGCGAGGCGCGCAACGGCGAATTCGTGGTGGATTTATGGCTCTCGCGCCAGCACCGCAACGCGCCGGTGCGCATCCGGGTGGATGACCGCAAGCAGGGCCATGTCGTAGACGAGATCGCGCGCGAGATTGAACTGGATGGCGTGAAGGCAGATATCCTGCCGTCGCGCGAAGTGAACGATTCCTACAAGGGTTGATGATGCATATCACCAAGAACCGCCTCGATGAGGCGACTGAAGTCCTGTCCGAGGTGTTGCGCTTCGAGCATCCGGCCGACGCTGTGCTGTCGAGCTTCTTCCGCGAGCACAAGTCCTTGGGGCATCGTGACCGCGGTGTGATCGCGGAGACGGTGTACGCCGTACTGCGCAACCGTCGCCGGCTCGAAGCCTGGTGCGGCGACCGTGCGACCGGCCGGCGTTTGCTGCTGGCCGCCCTGATTCGCGTGCAGGGTATTTCGTCGCGCCAACTCGAAGAAGTGGTGTCGGCCACCGAGCAACGCTGGCTGGCCGAGCGTCAGGCTGCCGCGGCGCCGCAACTCAGCTACGCCGAGCAGGCTGACCTGCCGGACTGGCTCGCCGGCCGCCTGGCCGATGTGCATGGCGAAGAGCGTGCGCTGCGCCTGGCGCAAGCGCTCAACCGCCCGGCGCCGCTAGATCTGCGGGTGAATCCGCTGAAGGCCAAGCGCGAAGAGGTTATCGAGCAGTTGCGCGCTGACGGCATCAACTGCGAGGCTGGCCAGTTTTCGCCGCTGGCGATCCGGCTCGCCGAAAAGCCTTCGCTTGCGAAGCACCCGCTGTTCCTCGACGGTTCGATCGAGGTGCAGGACGAGGGCAGCCAGCTACTCGGTTTCCTCGTTGCGCCGAAGCGCGGCGAGATGGTGGCGGATTTCTGCGCCGGCGCCGGTGGCAAGACGCTGTTGCTGGGCGGCCTGATGCGCTCGACTGGCCGCCTGTACGCGTTTGACACTGCCGAGCGCCGTCTGGCGCGCCTGAAACCGCGGGTTGCGCGTTCGGGGCTCTCCAACGTGCATACCTCGGCCATCGCGCATGAGAACGACGCGCGCCTCAAGCGCCTCGCGGGCAAACTCGACCGCGTGCTGGTCGATGCACCGTGCTCCGGGCTCGGCACGCTGCGGCGCAACCCGGATCTGAAGTGGCGGCAGTCGCCGGTGGCGGTCGAAGAACTCACCGCGAAGCAGTTGTCGATCCTGTCGGGCGCGGCTCGTCTGTTGAAGAAGGGCGGGCGTCTCGTCTATGCAACCTGCAGCGTGTTGCCGGAAGAGAACGACGCCATCGTCGACGCCTTCCTCGCTGCCAATCCAGGCTTCCGAATCGTGTCGGCGCAAGATGTGCTGACCACCCAGGGAATCAAGCTCGCTTGTGGCGAACGCTTGCGACTCGACCCGCTTGAGCACGGTACGGATGGTTTCTTCGCGGTTGCGATGGAGCGGGTTGAATGAGCTCACCGGAAAGCACCGAACAGGCTAGTAACGCCCTGATTGCCGCCGTCCAGGCTGTCATCGCAGAGCTCTCTAC
>CAMFLH010000158.1 GCA_945957295.1 uncultured Uliginosibacterium sp. | reverse complement strand
CTGCAGGCCGGACAGGTCGGCGATGTTCTCGCCCAGCGTGAGCTTGCCGTTGAGCGGCTTGCCCGGCAGCGGTTCGTACTTCTCGTACTGCGCAACGAGCTTGGCGCCGAGCGCATCGAAGGCCTTGCGGTCTTCGTCGGTCCACCAGTTCTGCAGTTTGCCGTCGCCGTCGAACTGGCTGCCCTGATCGTCGAAACCGTGGCTGATCTCGTGGCCGATCACCGCGCCGATCGCGCCGTAGTTCACCGCGTCGTCCGCGCCCATGTCGAAGAACGGTGGCTGCAGGATCGCAGCCGGGAACACGATCTCGTTGAGCGAGGGGTTGTAGTAGGCATTCACCGTTTGCGGCGTCATTTCCCATTCGCCACGGTCAACCGGCTTGCCGGCCTTCGCAGCGAGGCGTTCCCACTCGAAGCGGGTGGAGCGCTGGCGGTTGCCGAGCGCGTCGCCTTCCTTCACGACCAGCTTGCTGTAGTCACGCCACTTGTCCGGGTAACCGATCTTGGTCATGTACTTCGACAGCTTGTCCTTCGCCTGCGCCTTGGTGGCCGGCGACATCCACGCGAGGCCGTCGATCGAATCGCTGTAGGCCTTCATCAGATTGACCACCAGTTCCTGCATGCGCGCCTTGTAGGCGGGCGGGAAGTGGCGCGCGACATAGACCTGACCAACGGCTTCGCCGAGCGCGCCGTTCACTTCGGCAATACCCTTCTGCCAGCGCGGCTTGTCTTCCTTGGCGCCGGTGAGCGCGGCACCGCGGAAGGCGAAGCGCGCGTCGCGGAAGGCCTTGGGTAGCACGTCGGCGGATTCGTCGCGCGCGCGCAGCTTCAGGTAGGTCTTGAGCTCCGGCAGCGGCGTTTCGGCAAGCAACTTCGCCACCGCAATCGTGGTGCTCGGCTGAGACACCGACAGACGGTCGATGCCTTCGAGCTTGGCGGACTTCAGGAAGGCGTCCCAGTCGAGATCCGGCGCACTCTTCTTCAGGTCGGCCGGCGTCATCGGATTGTAGATCTTCACCGGATTGCGGTTGTCGACCTTGTCCCAATGCGCTTCAGCGATACGGTGTTCCAAGGCCAGCACTTGCTTGGCGGTGGCTTCCGGATGCTTGTCGCCGGCAAGGCGCGCCAGCGTCGTGAGGTAACCCTCGTAGGCGGCGCGTGCCTTCGCGAGGCGATCATCGTCCTTCAGGTAGTAGTCGCGATCCGGCATGCCGAGACCGCCCTGCCAGGTCATCACGCGGTTGACCGTCGGCTCCTTGAAGTCAGCCGTCACCCAGAGGTTGACCGGCGTATCCATCGCCCCCTGCACGGTGCCCATCCAGACCGCGAGGTCCTGGCGCGTCTTGATCGCATCGATCGTTGCGAGCATGGCCTTGACCGGCTTCATGCCTGCCTTGTCGATGGCCGCCGTATCGATGTAAGAACCGTAAAACGCCGAGATCTTCTGTTCAACGCTGCCAGCCTTCTGCTTCTTCGCCGCGAGTTCCTCGACGATTGCGCGTACTTGCTTGTCGGACTTGTCGCGCAGTTGGATGAAGGTACCGAAGTCGGCCTTGTCTGCCGGGATTTCGGTGGTATCGACCCAGCGGCCGTTGGCGGCGCAGAACAGATCGTCCTGTGCGCGAGTGGCGGGGTCGAAACCGGCGGAGTCGAGACCGGCGTTGAGCGGGGCTGCGGTGGCAAGGCCGGCCGCAAGAAGGAGCGCAGCAAGCGGCGCCAGGCGGAGTGCTTTCATGCAATGTCCTCGTGGGAGCAAAACGACAGGCGAGCCTGATCAGGCCACGCCAGACTGAAGGCGCAGATTAGCGGAGACGGGCAGCGCTGCGTAACGGTTTCGTATCGTTTTGTAGCAGTACTGAAACATCAGGGCGCCGCGGCATCGCAACTGTTCTCGCCCTTGTCGAACACGATGCGCCATACGCCCGGCGCTTCGCGTCGCCAGATCGACGAAAAATGGCCGATGCGCTTGCCTTGGGGGTCGAACACCGGCCCGCTGCTGAGTGCCAGCGAACCCGACTCGAGCACCTCCACTGTTTCGGGCGCCCATGAGAACGGCGCCTCGGGCGAGCTGTACCAAGCTTGCCAGGCCGCGGCTACCGCCGCACGCCCACGCAGGGCGTTGTTGCCGCTGAAGAAGATCGCATCGTCAGCGACAAAACTGGCAAAGGCGGCGTGGTCCCGCCGCGCCATCGTTGCGGCAAAGGCCCTCTCGGTTGCGACGACCTCGTCTCGCAGGCGCCCAAGCTGTCCCTCGCCGCCGAGGCTCGCACAAGCGGCCAGCGACAGCACGACACACATCGGCAGGACAGTCCCACGCATCATGTCAGGCCCCTTCGCAAGCACCTCTGCTCACCGCCACGCGGCGACCAACTCAGCCTAACGCCGTCGCCGGTGGGCGACAAGCTGCTTGCTTGCGCGGGATGTCGCGCGTGCAGCAGGCGTGATCGACACGACGAGCACCCACTGTCGGAAAACCTGACATGTCGGCAGCATTTTGCTGCGACGCCACATCCTCTTCGCCGCCAACGTGTCTGCGCGACCTGGTTCAGGCCTTTTAAATCAGAGTGCCGTGCAGCATTTCATGCCTGTCACACAAGATTCACCGCGAGCTGGTGTGCAAATTGCATATTCCGCCAGCGGCCGCGTACCCCGTGGTCGCACACGTGTGTTTTTCAGGAGAGTTAGATGCTTACCAAAAAAATGTCCCCCCTGGTTGTAGCGCTGGTCGCCACCGTGACCGCGTCGAGCGCCTGGGCCCTACCAGCAGCCACCGGCTCCAGCTCTGCCTCGGGCGACTATACGTACACCCTTGGCGGCAAGTCCGGTAGCGGCGTTGGGTCTGATTCCGATGCAACCGGCGCTGAGTCGTATGTCAGCGGCAGCAGCAAGGGTTTCGGCTTCGAAGCCACCGGTGAAGCGGTCGGCGGCGCGTTGAAAGCTTACGCTGCAACCTCGTTCGCACCCGGCGCAGCAATCGGCTCGGCCAGCAACGCCGTTGGCATCGCCAGCTTCACCGATTACGTCACCTTCACCGGTGGCTCGGGTTCTACGGACGGCTTGTTCCTGTCCACCCTGGAAGGCAGCCTGAGGGGCGGCGCCAAGGGCTCCGCGACGTACGAGTACAACATCTCGCTGTTCGACGTCGCAGCAGGCACCTCGCAGTTGCTCGTCTCCGATAGCCACAGCTACGGCAAGGGCAAGCTGACTGTCGGCAACGAGTACGAAAGCGACTTCAGCTTCACGTTCGGCAAGACCTACGCCCTGGTCGCCACGCTGACCGCCAGCGCCAAGGACGGCGGCATTGCCAACTTCAAGGACACCGCCACGCTGAACTTCTCGCTCGGCAGCGGTGTTGGCCTGACCTCCGCGTCGGGTTACAGCTACGGCGTGCCGGCTGTGCCGGAACCCCAGACCTACGCGATGCTGCTGGCTGGCCTCGGCATGGTCGGTGCAATGGCCCGTCGCCGCATGAAGTAAGCCTTCGCACTCCGGTGTGAATGAACAAGGGGCCGCAAGGCCCCTTGTTCGTTTCGGTGTGTCGCCGTGAAGCAACGTCGACTTTCCTGACGCAAATCCGGCGCCTCAACTCCACCAGAAACGCACGATGTGGAAGAACAGCGGTGCGGAGAACACCATGGAATCAAGGCGATCCAGCATGCCGCCATGGCCTTCGATCACCGCCCCCCAGTCCTTCACGCCGTGGTCGCGCTTGACCGCGCTCAGCACCAGTCCGCTGCAGAACCCCATTAAGGTCACCAGCAGGGCAATCAGACCGGACTGTAGCGCGGTAAAGGGCGTCAGCGGATGCAGCAGCACGCCCAGCAGGCTTGCGCTGACCACACCGCCAACAAGGCCTTCAACGGTCTTCGATGGCGACAGCACCGGAGCCAGCTTGTGCCGGCCGAACAGCTTGCCCCAGATGTACTGCAACACATCACTGCCCTGCACGACGACGACCAGGTAGGCCATCAGCAGCACGTTGCGCCCCTCGTAGCCGGGAATCGCCAGGTTCAGCAGCGCCGGTACATGCGACACCGCGTAGACGCAGACCATCAGGCCCCACTGCAGGCTGGCGGTGCGCGCCAGGAAACGGTCGGCATCCTGGGGCAGCGCCGCGAGAATCGGCAGCAGGGCGAAGGCATAGACCGGGATGAAGATCGCGAACAGTCCGTACCAGTTCACCCACAGCAGGCCGTACTGCAGCGGCAGCACGAAGAAGCATGCGGCAGCCACCGCGTAACGGTCGCTGCGCCCGCAGCGCATCACCTGCACGAACTCCCTCAAAGCCGCGCACGAGAGCGCTAGAAACAGCAGCAGCACGGCTTCGCGCCCGGCGGCGAACGCGATCATCAGTACGCCGATCATCACCCACCAGGCGCGCAGCCTGGCGTTCAGGTTGTCGATGACGGCGTGGGGCTGCTGCGGCGCGAAGCGCCACTTCAACGCGAAACCCAGCAGCGTTGCGACCGACAGCACTGCGGCGACGCTGCCGAACAGCGTCCAGGCCCCCTGGGGCAGATGGGTAAGGTGTGTCATCGCAGCACCGCCACCCACAGCACGCACGACTGCAGAAGCGCCAGCACAGCGGCTGTCGTGACCCAGCGACGCAGACCGCGAATGCGATCGGACAAGGCGCGCACGCGCGGCGGGTCGGCGCGATCAAGCGCCAGTCCGAGCCCGGCGTCGAGTTCCGCCAGCGCCTCGTCGGGCGCCTTGGTCATCAACTCGATCGCAAGATCCGCGAACAGCAGCCGGTCAAGCTCCAGCCGCAGCGCCACGTAAAGCGCCGCCAACGCAAGCAGCAGACTGAGCGCGAGCAAGGCAGGCGGTTCGCCGCACCCGGCCCGCGCAACAACGAGCAGGCTCGCAAGCATGGCCCATGCACAGTGCCAGCGCCCACCTGCCGCCAGCCCCACCGCCACTCTTGAAGCCCAGCGCATGTCACTCTTCATTGCACTGCCTCGGCATAGCGCCCCAGCGCCGCGACATGCGCCTCACCAAACACGACATGCGGCCGTGCCACACGCACACGTGCAATCGCGGCAGCGGGCGAGTGACCTTGCGACACCAGCCATGCCGCCACCGCCATCGCGCTGCGCGAGAAGCCCAGCGCACAGCACACCAGCAGGCGCCCTCGCGCGCGTTCTGACTCAATCAGCCGCGCCGCGTCAGCGAGTGTCGCCTCCGCCGGCGCCAGCAGATCCAGCGCCGGAAGGTGTCGGACCCGCATCGGTGGCAGCGGGTTGTGCATCTCGGGGGCAAGATCGATCACACCGCTCAGCGCAAGCGTCTCTGCGTCCTTGCGGCTGGGCATGCGGCCAAGCAGCACGCCGGGCGCCACTTCCACCGCGGGCGTCAGACGATGTGTCCACGCGCGCGAGTTGAGCCATGTCGCGATCAGGCAGGGCGCGAGCAACAGCCGCACTGGCCAGGCGTGTCGACCGTCACCCTGCTTGCCGAGAGCGCGCGGACCGAGCCACAGGTAGGCCAGCGCGACCAGCAGCAGACTCGTCGCCGGCCACCACAGCCACAGCGCGGCACCGCCCCCGAGCGCCGCTGCTAGCGCACAACTCGCGGCAGCGGCGACGTAGAGCGCACCGAGACGCAACGCAGCGCGATTAGCGCGATACGCACCACGGCGCAAAGGTGAAGCCTCGTCGAACGGCAGTGCCCAGACCAGCAGGCAGGCGAGCAGCGCCCCGGTCGGCAGGTCAACGAAGTGATGCTGATAAGTGGTCAGTACCGACACGCCGATCAGCGCGAACCAGAGGTCGAACAGTCTGCGCGGCAGGCCATGCAGATGACGCGCATAGAGCGACCACAGCAGCACCAGCAGCGAAATGTGAAGCGACGGCGCCTGGTTGAAAGGTTTGTCGAAACTGCCCAACGCTGTGAACAGCGCGCCCCACAGGCCATCGGCCTGCGGCCGCTCGAAACCGAAACGCAGTGGCCAGATCAGGAAGCAGGCGACCGAGATGCATTGCACCGCGACCAAGCGGGATACATGGGTACGCAGTTCTGCCCGTGTGCTACAGACAAACAGTGATGCCGTGTAGAACAGGTCGATCGACCAGTAAGGCAGGATCGTCCACGGCACGAAGGGGATCGCGTGCTCCCACGCGAATACGATGCTGCCGACGCCGCTGCGCTCCGCCGCCATGGCATTCGCCCAGCCGTAGCTGATGAAGAACAGCGGCCCCAGCAGCGCAAGCCAGCCGGCCGCTTCGCGCCAAGGGCGCGCTTCAGGCGGCTGCGGCATGCGTGACAGCACGGCGGCGGGCGATCGACACCGTGAAGATGCCCCAGCGGTCGATCGATTGGCCGATCTTCTCGAAGCCCGCCTCGGCCACCAACTGATCCAGCTCGGCCTGGGTACGCCGGCGCATGACCCAGGGTTCGCCGTCGCGATGGCTGTTAAGCGTGCGCGCGATCAGCTCCAGCTGCGGGTGCCAGGGTTGGCCGGTGTAGATCAGATAGCCGCCGGGTGCAACGGCTGCACCGAGCGCACCCAGTGAGCGGCGCACTGGCGTGTTGTCGGGGAACAGCTCATAGAGACCGGACACCACGGCCACGGTCGGCGCAGGGTACAGCGACGCGTAGCTTGCCGGGTCGAAGGCATCGGCCTGTTCGAAGCGGGCGATGCGACTGACGCCGCGTTCCGCGATCAGCGCTTTGCCATCACTCAGGTTGATCGGGCTGTAATCACGCAGCCGGATCGAGACTGGCGCAATCGGCAGGCGGGCGATGCTGTCGAGGATGTAGCGGCCATGGCCAGCCGCCACATCGAGCAGGTGCAGCGGCTGGCCCGCAGCGTGCAGCGCTTCGGCAGCGCGCGCGATGGCCGCCTCCAGATGCAGCTTGCGCTGACGGATACCGCGCCAGCCAATTGCGTTGAGGTAGTTGCGATCGGTCAGCCAGCCCAAGCCAAGCCAACCACTCGGTTTGTTGCGATAGACATAGTCGAGCGTCGAGCCCGAGTCGAACCCGGTGCGCAGGCCCAGCCGCATGCCAGCGGACAGCCGCCCGAGGGTGCGCATCGCCAGGCGCATTGATGCGAACACGGCGCTCGACAACAGCCCCGGCGCGGCGCGCAGGCGCTGATACTCGTCGAAGGTGTGGCCGCGCTGGTGCGCGTGGCGCAGGTCCGGCGCTTCGGGCGCTGCGGCAAAGCGCGCCAGCACGAAGTCGCGAATCTCCGCCACCACTGGCGCGCGGTCGCGCTCGCCCAGGGTGTCGTGGCGAAAGCGCGGCAACACGCGGCAAACCTTGGTCGCGCTGCCGAGCGCGTCGAAGAATGCGTGTTGCGGCGCATGCCGCACGACCCAATCCTCACCCGAGATGAACATCTGCGTCGGCACATGAATCGCCGCCGCATCGGCCACCACACGCTCGGCGGCGGCGTAGAGTCCGAGCAGTACATTCACCGAGATCGGCCGCGTGATCAGCGGGTCGGTGTCATAGCTCGCCGCACGTGCTTCATCGTGCGTGAGGTAGCGCGCCTTAACGTAACTCGTCACCTTGAAGTCGCCGAACAGCGTGTGCATCAGCGCAAGCCCGGGGCGAGCGAGCGGCACGTAGAGCTTCACGCTGAATGCTGGCGATGCGAGCACCTGCGCACGCAACGGCGGCGCGTAGTCATGCACCCAGGTCGCTGCGATCACGGCGCCCACGCTTTGCGCCACCACCGCGGTGTCTTGCGCGGCGAAGCCGTGCTGCGCATGGATGTGGCGCGAGAAGGCTTCGAGGTCGGCCACGGAATGCATGAAGCTCGGGCTGAAGCCACGCTCGCCCGGTGAGCGGCCGTGGCCGCGCGCGTCCCAAGCGAAGACGTCGAAGTCCGGCAGGTTCAGCTCGTCGACCAGATGCGACATGCGGCCGGAGTGCTCATGGCCGCGATGCAGCAGGATGATCGCGCCGCGTGATGGGGCACTGCTCGCCGGCCAATGCCGGTAGAACAGCGACGCACCATCGTGGCTGACGAACAGCATTTCATGGACTGCGCGTTGAGTGAGCGACATGGTCAGCTCCGTATCGGGGGAATCTCGTTCAGCGCGGCACGAATGCGGCGCACGGTGGTGATGAGCAGGAGCGCGCAGAAGCCGATCCAGATCGGGTTCCATGCAGAGGTCGGCAGCCAGCCGAATGCCGTCAGCAGACCCAGCAGGCCGATCACGAAGGCGCGGTCGCTCTTGCCCAGCGGCCCGTCGTAGCGCCGCGAGCCACCCGCGGCGGCGGCGTGGATGCCGACAAGCTCGCTGATGATCGACAGGCAGATCGCGCCCCACACCAGGCTCGCGCTCACCCCGGCGAGCTTCATGAAGGGCGTCAGCAGCGCGGCGTCGGACACCACGTCGCCCAGTTCGTTGAGAAAGCCGCCCAGCACCGAGCGTTGGCCGAATTCACGCGCCAGCATGCCGTCGATCGCGTTTAGCGCCATGCGGATCAGGCACCACAGCGGCAACAGCGCAAACAGCGGCGCGACCGGATGCAGCCACAGCAAGGCGCCAATCAGCAGCGAGAGCGCGGCGGCAAGCGAGGTGACGACGTTGGCGGTACAGCGAAGGCGGAACAGGCCCGCGACGAGCGGGCGCAGCAATGACTGGAACGCTGGCTTCAGCGCATAGAGCGACATGACGACCCCGTTTGGACTGGCGGGCGCAGTCTATGCCGGGCGAGTTATTTCAAGGTGTGAGCAATTGCCGCTCAAACGTAAGTGGCCTGCGCGGCGCCGGAGCTCGCCGCAAGCCACTGGTCGGAGAAAAAAGAGGGGCCAGTGGCCCCTCTCGGTTCGCGCGGTCTGCTCGCTTGCCTTACAGCAGCACGCGCTCGATGCCGCCCTTGTTGGCGGTTTCGACGAAGCGCTCCAGCCAGTCTTCGCCCAGCAGGTGCTTGGCCATTTCGATGACGATGTAGTCGGCGTCGAGCCCCTGCACATCGTCCTTGTAGCGCTGCAGGCCCTGCAGGCAGGCCGGGCAAGACGTGAGAATCTTCAGATCGCCCTCGAAGCCATCGGCACGCAGCGCGCTGGCGTTCTTCTGCATCTCTTCTTCCTTACGGAAGCGCACCTGCGTGGCGATTTCCGGCCGTGCGATCGCGAAGGTACCGGCCTCGCCGCAGCAGCGGTCGTTCTTCGTGATCTTCGTGCCGTCGGCGGTCTGCACCAGGGCGTTCACCGTCTTCACCGAATCCTGCTGCTTCATCGGGTTGTGGCAGGGCTCGTGGTACATGTAGCGCACGCCCTTCACGCCTTCGAGCTTGACGCCCTTCTCGAGCAGGAATTCGTGGATGTCGATCAAGCGGCAGCCGGGGAAGATCTTCTCGAATTCATACATCGTGAGCTGGTCGTAGCAGGTGCCACAGCTCACCACCACGGTCTTGATATCGAGGTAGTTGAGCGTGTTTGCCACGCGGTGGAAGAGCACCCGGTTGTCGGTAGTGATCTTCTCGGCCTTGTCGTAGTCGCCCGAGCCGCGCTGCGGATAGCCGCAGCACAGGTAGCCCGGCGGCAGCACCGTCTGCACGCCGACGTTGTAGAGCATCGCCTGCGTCGCAAGCCCGACCTGCGAGAACAGGCGCTCCGAGCCGCAACCCGGGAAGTAAAACACCGCTTCGGAATCCGGCCGCGTTTTCTGCGGATCACGGATCACCGGCACCACGGCGGCGTCTTCGATATCGAGCAGCGCGCGAGCCGTTTTGTTCGGCAGCTTGCCCGGCATCTTCTTGTTCACGAAGTGGATCACCTGCGCCTTGATCGGCGCCTTGCCGACGGTCGACGACGGTTGCTTCGTCGTCTCCTTCGCCAGCGGGCGCAGCAGGTCAACGCCCAGGCGCTGCGCCTTGTAGGCCCACTCGATGCTGGTCTTGCGCAGGAACTTGATGGTTTCCGGGTTCTTCGTGTTGAGGAAGGCCATGCCCAGCTTCTTGGCCGGGTTGAAGCTCTGCTTGCCCATCTTGCGCAGCAGGTTGCGCATGTTCATCGACACATCGCCGAAGTCGATGTCCACCGGGCAGGGTGTGACGCACTTGTGGCACACCGTACAGTGGTCGGCGACGTCCTCGAACTCTTCCCAGTGGCGGATCGAGATGCCGCGGCGCGTCTGCTCTTCGTAGAGGAAAGCCTCGATCAGCAGCGAGGTGGCGAGGATCTTGTTGCGCGGCGAGTAGAGCAGATTCGCGCGCGGCACATGCGTGGTGCACACCGGCTTGCACTTGCCGCAACGCAGGCAATCGGACACCGAGTCGGCAATCGAACCGATGTCGCTCTGCTGCATGATCAGCGACTCGTGGCCCATCAGGTTGAAGCTGGGCGTGTAGGCGTGCGTCAGATCGCCGCCGGGCATCAGCTTGCCCTTGTTGAAGCGGCCTTCCGGATCCACCTTCAGCTTGTAGGCGCGGAAAGGCGCCATCTCGGCATCGGTGAGGAATTCGAGCTTGGTGATGCCGATGCCGTGTTCGCCCGAGATGACACCGTTGAGGCTGCGCGCAAGTTCCATGATGCGCGCGACGGTGGCGTTCGCCTCCTGCAGCATCTCGTAGTGATCGGAGTTCACCGGCAGGTTGGTGTGCACATTGCCGTCGCCGGCATGCATGTGCAGCGCCACGAACACGCGGCCACGCAGCACTTCCTTGTGGATCGCGACGATGCGCTCGCGCAGCGGATCGAACACCTTGCCCTCGAAGATGTCTTCGAGTTGGGGCTGAAGTTCGGCCTTCCACGAAATGCGCACCGAGTAGTCCTGCACCCGGTGGAAGAGGCGCGGCTGTGCGGCCTTGTTGCTCAGCTCGCCTGCGACGATGCCGAGCTCCGCAAAGCGCGGTTCGGCTTCCGCCAGCGGCGTATCGAGATGGTCGAAGATCCACTGCCAGCGGGCGCGCACCTTCGACAGCAGTTCCAGCGCGTGGGCGCGGCGGTCACCGATCAGCTCCTCGGCGTCGACCGTGGCTTCGCCACGATGCAGCGGCAGTTCGCCATGCAGGAACTCGGTCAGCGCGTCGGCCAGGCGCAGCTTGTTGCGGATCGAGAGTTCGATGTTGAAGCGCTCGATACCGTCGCAGTAGTCGCCCATGCGATCGAGCGGGATCACGACGTCCTCGTTCACCTTGAACGCGTTGGTGTGCTTGGCGATCGCCGCGGTGCGCGAGCGATCGAGCCAGAACTTCTTGCGCGTCTCGGGCGTGATCGCGATGAAGCCCTCGGCGCCGCGCGCGTTGCACATGCGCACGACTTCGGAGGTCGCCAGCATCACGGCGTTCTCGTCGTCGCCGACGATGTCGCCGATCAGCACCATCTTCGGCCGGCCATGGCGCTTGGCCTTCGGCGCGTAGCCGACGGCCTTCACATAGCGTTCGTCGAGGTGCTCGAGGCCTGCAAGCTGAACGCCGCCCGGACGCTGGTCGAGGTAGTCCTTGATCTCGACGATCGCCGGCACCGCTTCACGCACCTGGCCGTAGAACTCCAGACACACCGTACGGGTGTGGGTCGGCAGGCGATGCAGGATCCAGCAGGCTGAGGTGATTATGCCGTCGGTGCCTTCCTTCTGCA
>CAMFLH010000157.1 GCA_945957295.1 uncultured Uliginosibacterium sp. | reverse complement strand
ATCAAACTGGGTCGCAAACTCTTCGCCGACTTTGGCCACGTAGGCAATCTGCCCACCGATAATCAAGAACGTTCCTTGGCGGATGTCGTCCTGAGATTTGGTCTCAAACGATCTTGTCAGGCGAATACCGGACTTCAATTCTCGTTTTACTTGCTCAAAAAGCGGCTGGAACTGATCGAAATCCGGACAAGCTATGCGACTTCCAATTTCCTCCGCCGCGCGCTTCTCTACGCTGGATCGCACGTGGCGCAGCACGGTGATGTCGTCTGGGTCTGCACCGCCAGCATCAATTCCCAGCTCGGCCAGCAAGGCGTCTTCGTCCAGTTCATCCACATCCAGCGTCGAGGCGGTCGCGCCAGATAGCAGCCCTGGTACATCCAACGCCGCTAACAGGGTGTGAGCTTCTGGCAACTTGCGTAGCTGATCCAGCCGGACCGCATACAGCCGTTCGAAGATGTCCCGCCCTTCGCCATGCTGTGGCGGGCGTTTGTGCGTTTCGTAGAAGCGCAGGATGTCGTCGAAGCCCGCGATGATGCGTTCTTCGCGCGGCGTACGGCTGGATGTCTTGAGTGCTACGGCCTCTACACCCAGCGCATCCAGCAGCTCGTCATCGTCCATATCAGCCATTCCCGGACTCCCCCTGCGCCGCCTTGATCTGCGCAACATAGCGGGCAAATGCCGCGACACCTTCAGCCATACGTTTCTCCCAGGCATCGGCTGAGTTGATGTCGGGCAGGCGGCCGCGCTCCTTCTTGAATTGCAGGGCGCGCTTGGCCAGATCGCGAGCTTCGTCCTCAGGAATGCTGAGCTTCTTGGCAGCGATGCTAGCCTGCACTTGGCGCAATGATTTCTCGTCCATTGCTTTCGCCAGCACGGCATAGGCTGCTTCGAAAGGGTTGATGCGGTCGATCAGATCGATGTCTAGGTCGCGCACATTGACGAACTTGCGCACGCCGTCCAGCAAAGCCCGGCTGCCTGAGGGCGTGCCGTCGCCCGTACCACCTCCCGAGCCAGCTTCCATGGCATCGGCTTCCGCCAGCAAGAGCTTGGCCTGCTGGGTGATACTCATGGCTGCAATCGCGTGCTGGCGGATGGCTTCCTGTTCGGAATCGCTCAGGTCCGGGTAACGCTCGCGTACGATCTTGCCCATGCGAAGCTGCGTCAGCTCTTCGGGCAGCGTGTTCTCCTTGTCGAACAGGCCGCGCTCCACCGCCGTTTTGTCCTGCAAGAAACTCGTTACGACCTCGTTCAGGTCTTCCTTGCAGATGCGTGTAGCCTCCGGGGTCTGCGGTTTGACCAGACCGTTGATCTCGACGTGAATCTCGCCGGTGCTCGCATTCACTCCGACGTTGGGTTGCCCTTCCTTGTAGCCCCCTTCGTATTCAAACCCCGGCTGCGGCCCGGCGTTCTTGGGGGTGAATTCATAGCGTGGCGCCAGCACCTGCTCCATCAGCAGGCTGGCGGAAATCGCCTTGAGCATGTCGTTCACCGCCTCGGCCACAGCGGTTTGATCGGCGGCGGGCTCAGCGATCAAGTTGGTGAAGCGTGAGCGCTCCTTGCCCTCTGCATCACGCGTAGCGCGACCAATGATCTGAACGATTTCGGTCAGGCTGCTGCGGTAACCGATGGTCAGTGCATGCTCGCACCAGATCCAGTCAAAGCCTTCCTTCGCCATGCCCAGCGCGATGATCACATCCACATGCTCGCGGTTGTTCTTGTGGGCCGGGTCTTTCAACGCCGTCAGCACTTTTGAGCGCCTGGCCGCGTCGCTGTCGTCCACCAGGTCGGCCACTTTCACGGTGCGGCCGTAGGGTGTCAGCACCAGATGGAATCCGGTGACGGGGTCCACGCCTTTCCATTCGCCCAGTCCGTGCATGATTTCATCCACCTCGCGTTGCTTGTCCTTGAGGCTCTCGCGGGCATTCACATTCGGGATGTGGACGATGGTTTTCAGTGCCGGGTCCAGCACCTTGTTGACGGCATCGACGTAGGCGCCGGTGTAGAAGAAGTAGCCAATATCCAGCGACTTGAGCCAGCGGTAGCCGTTGAGCTGTTCGTAGTAGGTGTAGGTGATCGTTTCAAACCGGGCTTCATCCGCTGGGCCCAGCACCGCCTCGCTATCGCCCCGGAAGTAAGAGCCCGTCATCGCCACCAGATGCACCTTGTCGCGCGCAATGAAGCTGCCCAACTGGCTGCCCAGCTTGTTGTCCGGGTTGCTCGAAACATGGTGGAACTCGTCGATGGCGATCAGGCGGTTATCGAATGCCTGCACGCCCAACTCTTCCACCGCAAAGCGAAAAGTCGCATGGGTGCACACCAGAACCTTGTCAGGGCTGGCAAGAAACTCGCCCACGGCTTTGACCTTGGACTTGGCCACCTTCACATCGTCCACACCGGGCGCATTGCACAGGTTCCACTGTGGAGCCACCCGCCAATCCCAATGGAAGCCGCTTTGGCTCAGGGGTTCATCGGCAAAGCTACCACCAATCGAGCGCTCCGGCACCACCACGATGGCTTGTTGCAAGCCCTGGTTGTGGAGCTTGTCCAGCGCAATGAACATGAGCGCGCGGGATTTCCCCGAAGCCGGCGGCGATTTGATCAGAAGGTACTGCTCACCACGCTTAGCATAGGCGCGCTCCTGCATGGTGCGCATGCCCAGCGCGTTGGCTTTGCTGGATGCCCCCGTGCGTGCTGTGGCGATGGAAACCGAAGGTACGGTGTAGGCATTGGTGGGGTTGCCCGTATGAGTCTGGTTAGTCATTCCGCGTCGTCGTCCATGGAAGTGTGCTCGCCAGCCAGTTCGCGCTCAATCTGCTCAATGCTGGGCAGACTGGTTTGCAGTTCGGGCGGTAAGGATTCGAGCAATTTGTATTCGGCAATGCCCATGGGCTGGCTCTTATCGCCCAGGGCATATTCGGCCACGATCTTGTTCTTGCTCTTGCACAGCAAGAGGCCGATGGTCGGGTTGTCGTGCTCGTTCTTCACCTGGCGATCAATCGCGGTCAGATAGAACCCGAGCTGCCCCAAATGCTCGGGCTTGAACTTTCCGCCCTTGAGTTCGATCACCACGTAGCAGCGCAACTTGAGGTGGTAGAACAGCAAATCGATGAAGAACTCATCGCCGCCCACGTCCAGCAACACCTGTCGTCCTACGAAGGCAAAGCCCGCGCCCAGCTCAAGCAGAAATTCGGTGACCTGTCTCACTAAACTCTTTTCGACCTCGCGCTCCTGCGCCTCGTCGGTGAGGCCCAGAAAATCGAAGCGATAGGGGTCTTTCAGTGACTCGCGGGCCAAGTCCGACTGCGGGCTCGGCAAGGTGGTGGGGAAATTGGTCACCGCCTGGCCGCTGCGCTCCAACAGGCGGGTTTCGATCTGCATCACCAAAACATTGCGTGACCAGTTGTGCTCAATGGCTTTGGCTGCGTACCAACGGCGGGTCTCCGGGCCAGGTAATTTGTCTAGAAGTGCCAGCTGATGGTACCAAGGCAATTGTGCAAGCACCGCTTGCACAAACTCCGCATCTGGCCACGCTTGGGCAAAGGCACGCATGTACTTGAGATTGCGCAGCGAAAAGCCCTTCATGTCCGGAAAGGCCATGCGCAAATCCTGCGCCAGCCTTTCAATGACTTTCGTGCCCCAGCCCTGTTGGGTCTGTCGCGCCAGAATATCGCAGCCGATCCGCCAATACAGCAGCACCAGTTCGCGGTTGACCGCCAGCGTGGCGCGCTGCTGCGCCATGTGGATGCGCCCCTTCAGGTCGGCCAGCCAGTCGGCGTAGCCCTCGGGCGGCGGGCTCAGGCTGACCGGGGCATTTTCCGGGGGTCTGCGCGAGTCCTCGCTCATGCCTTCTTCCCCCTTGCGGCTTTGGCAGTAGGTACGCCCTTGGCTGACGCCGTCATCTTTGTATAAAGCTCAAACAGCTTTTCTAGCCGCTCAGTGTCGTTTCTAAAGCGGCGACCGATGTAGATACGTTCCAATACCTCGTCGTTGCGTTCATGCGCGTGGCGCAAGTTCGCCGGCATATTGTCAGGGTCGTACAGGTCGGCGATGGGAGCGGGAAAATGCGCTTCACGGGCCAGCAGGATGTCTTCCGCGCAGGCGGTCAGGTCAGCCTTGTTTTGTTCTGTGAGGAGAGGGACCGGAAACGTGTGATAACTGATCGTCGGCGTATACCTGACCCCGGACCCCAGTCTGCCAGACACAGCCTTAATCCATGCTGTGTGCATGCGAGATGAAACCAGCGCCAAGAGATCAAGTTCAGACCCATATACGATATACGCAAGGTTTGTGACCATTACCCCTTTGCGCAAAAGCAACGGGGTAACGTAAGCGCGATCCTCTGGAGTTACAGAAGGTAACGCGATTGCTATTTCATCTTGGTGGCAGTATTGAGCAAAACGATAAGGGGTGCTTGCGTACCCGTTTGTCGTCTTAGCCGTCGACTTCGTTCTAAATTCTCTTACCGCATTTACCCTTTCACGAATTGGCGGTATGGCCGCCCACTCTGACTCTTCGCCGCCGTCCAAATGCAGTGCGTATCTGGGTGCGCCGCCAACTATCTCTTTTGTGCCAAGCAACGGGAGTATCCAGCGGCGTGCCTTGGGGTATTCCTCAACAAGCCGTCCGCATTCGTCGGCCGTTAGGATCAGATTCCCATCGTCGCGAGCCATGTTTCCCATCACCATCCTCGAAAGTGCCGACGACAATGGGACGTCAGCAGTTTCTACTACCACATCTGGACCGTTTGTCAGATATGGCGAGATATTCGATACAACCCGTCTCTGTGTGTCGTCAAACAGTATCTTTTCTTCATTTTGTTTCAATCTTATGCCGGTGATGTTGACGTAGACCCCGGCATTGTTTGCTGCATTGTTTCTCCACTGAAATGGAGTATGCGCGAAGAACAACTCCTGGCCTCGATGCCAAATTCTCGGCCACAAGAACTGCACTTGCTCACCCTGGCAAACAGAGCTCGTTGCCACAAAGGCGAAGCGCGCTCTGGCGACCGCGCAATACTCTGACGCCTTAAGGAACCATCCAGTCACATAATCTGCATCCTTGTAATCGGGATGGCCACGGAAAACCAGCTCCAAATCAGATTTCTCTGATGGATTTTGTTTTCTAGCGCCTTTGTATGGTGGATTTCCGCAAATGTAAGTTTCGCCGCCCTCGTTCTCAAAATCTATCTCCGTTTGATTGAGCGGAGTACTAAATAGATCGTCTGACACTAGCTTTACCCCTGTGCCAGAGGGGGGGCAAATGCTCCGCCAGTCTAGGCGCAACGCATTGCCGCTGATGATCCAGTTCTGAGCGTCCAGCGGCAGAAACTCGGCGAGCGCATCCTTCTGTCCGCGATACAGCACATCGCACTGGTACTCGGCAATGATCAGCGCGAGGCGCGCGATCTCGGCCGGGAAGTCGCGCAGCTCGATACCGCGGAAGTTGGTGAGCGGAATTTCGCTACCCAGATGCGTCTCGTCGCGGCGCCGATTGATCTCTGCCTCGATCTCGCGCATCTGTTTATAGGCGATGACGAGGAAATTCCCGGAGCCACAAGCCGGATCGAAAACGCGGATGCGCGCAATGCGGCGGCGCAGGTTAAGGAGCTTGGCCTTGTTGTCGCCCGCTGCGTCGAGTTGTGCGCGCAACTCATCTAGAAACAGGGGGTTCAGCACCTTGAGGATGTTGGGCACGCTGGTGTAGTGCATCCCCAAGGCGCCGCGCTCGTCGTCGTCGGCTACCGCCTGGATCATGCTGCCGAAAATATCGGGGTTGATGTGGCGCCAGTTCAAACCGCCCGCATGCAGCAGGTAGGTGCGCGCCATGCGGGTGAAGCGCGGCACTTCGGTGCTGCCGGAGAACAGGCCACCATTCACATAGGGGAAGCCATTCGCCCAGTTCGGCAAGCGGGGCTGAGCGGTCGCGCGCTCGGGGATCTTGATGTTCATCGCGCGGAAGATTGCTTCCAGCACCGCATGGGTGTTGCTGCCGTCGCGCTCGCTCATCTGCTCGATGGTGTGAGTGAATATGCCTTCGGCATTGAAGATGTCGGTGTCTTCGGCAAAGAAACAGAACACTAGGCGCGCCATGAAGTGGTTCATGTCAGCCCTGCGTGCATCCGCAGCCCAGTCAGGGTTCTCGTTCAGCAGTTCGACGTACAACTTGTTCAGGCGGCTGGTGGCGCGCACGTCGATGGGGTTGTCCTTGATCTCCTTGATGGTGGATATGCCAGCCAGCGGCAGCAGGAAACCAAAGTGATTCGGCAGATCCACATACGCGCAGGCAATGGTTTCACCGCTGCTCAGTTCTTCGGCCTCAATGTTCTCACCATCAGTGGCCAGGACGAACTTGGCCTTGGCTTTTGCGGTGGCCGGGCTGGCGCGCAAGACCTTGAGGGCTTCGCCGACCCTGCCGGAGTCGCACACCGCGATATGGATGTTGTTGCGCAGGAGGACGCCGCCCGGCAAATCCGACGCGTTGTTGTTGCCGCTGCGCAGGCGTTTGAGCGTCGTTTCCTTGTTGCCGAAAGCGGCCAGAAAGGCATACGGAAACGCTGCCGCGTCGAATGACTCAAGCGCCAGATCCGAAATAGCTGCTTCGATTTCTACTGCATTCATGGAGCATCTTGCCTATGTGTGTCCCTCCGCTCGCGGCAGGTTGAGGCTCAGTCGCCGGGGGCGCGCTGCGGGGCTCGTCATTGTAGTTGTTGGTGAGGCTCACGGTGTTTGGCGCGGGGCTAAGACTGAGCCGCCGATAGGGCGCTGTCGGTTAAACGGTCGATTAAACGACTCAGTTGGAAACCGCCGGTGTCATTTTCAGAAGGCGACTGCACCAAAATACGCGGTTTGAGGGTTGCTGTGCAGAGGGGTCCTGATAGCTCAACATCAGGACTCCTCTGCACGAAACTCGTCTATGCTCAATACTCGTGTGCACCAAAGCGAGGTGAGCATGGTGACCGATACCTCTCGGATTCCCGAGCAAGGCGTAGCGACCCTGCCAGATCAGGCTTGGGAGCGTGCGCGCCGTCGTGCCGAAATCATCGGGCCGTTGGCGCAGTCTGAGCCGGTCGGGCATGCGGCGGCCGACGCGGCAGCCCAGGCGCTGGGCCTGTCCCGGCGGCAGGTCTATGCCCTGATCCGCCGCGCCCGGCAAGGCGCGGGGCTGGTCACTGACTTCGCTCCTGGGCAGTCCAGTGGTGGTAAAGGCAAGGGCCGCTTGCCGGAGCCGGTAGAGCGCATCATCCGTGAGCTGCTGCAAAGGCGGTTCTTGACCAAGCAGAAGCGCAGCCTGGCGGCCTTCCATCGCGAAGTCGCGCAAGCCTGCAAAGCGCAGAAGCTGCGGGTGCCGACGCGCAACACCGTGGCTTTGCGTATCGCCGGCCTCGATCCGCTCAAAACGGTGCGCCGCCGGGAAGGTCAAGATGCCTCCCGAGAACTGCAAGGCGTGGGCGGCATCCCGCCGGCTGTCTCCGGGCCGCTGGAGCAAGTGCAAATCGACCACACGGTCATCGACCTGATCGTGGTGGATGCACACGACCGGCAGCCGATTGGCCGCCCCTATCTCACGCTGGCCATCGACGCTTTCACCCGCTGCGTGCTCGGTATGGTGGTCACGCTCGAAGCGCCGTCCGCCGTCTCGGTCGGCCTGTGCCTGGCGCATGTCGCCTGCGACAAGCGTCCCTGGCTGGAAGGGCTGGATGTGGCGATGGACTGGCCGATGAGCGGCAAGCCCAGACTGCTCTACCTGGACAACGCGGCCGAGTTCAAGAGCGAGGCGCTGCGCCGGGGCTGCGGGCAGCATGGCATTCGCCTGGACTACCGGCCGCCCGGCCAGCCGCACTACGGCGGCATCGTGGAACGCATCATCGGCACGGCCATGCAGATGATCCATGACGAGCTGCCGGGCACAACCTTCTCCAATCCCGGCCAGCGCGGCGAGTACGACGCCGACAAGATGGCCGCCCTGACCCTGCGCGAGCTGGAGCGCTGGCTAACGCTGGCCGTGGGCACCTATCACGCCTCGGTGCACAACGGCCTGCTCCAACCTCCGGCCGCGCGCTGGGCCGAGTCTGTGGCGCGGATCGGCGTGCCGCCCGTGGTCACACGGCCCACCGCGTTTCTGGTCGATTTTCTGCCGGTCATCCGCCGCACGCTGACCCGCACCGGCTTCGTCATTGACCACATCCATTACTACGCCAATGTCCTCAAGCCGTGGATTGCCCGGCGTGACCGCTTGCCGGCCTTCCTGATCCGGCGCGATCCGCGCGACATCAGCCGCATCTGGGTGCTGGAGCCGGAGGGGCAGCACTACCTGGAAGTCCCGTACCGCACCTTGTCGCACCCGGCTGTCACTCTCTGGGAGCAGCGCCAGGCGCTGGCGAAGCTGCGTCAGCTCGGCCGTGAGCAGGTGGACGAGTCGGCGCTGTTTCGCATGATCGGCCAGATGCGCGAGATCGTGACCACCGCGCAGAAAGCCACGCGCAAGGCGCGGCGTGATGCGGATCGACGCCAGCACCTCAAGGCGTCGGCTCCGCCCGTCAAGCCCACACCGCCGGATACGGGCATGGCGGACTCGCAGGCGGCCAACCTGCCACCGGCCAAGCCGTTCGACCAGATCGAGGAGTGGTAGCCGTGGACGAATACCCCGCCGTTGACCTGTCCCACCTGCTGCCGGCGGCGCAGGGGCTGGCCCGGCTGCCAGCGGAGGAGCGCATCCAGCACATCCGCGCTGACCGCTGGATCGGGTACCCGCGTGCGGTCGAGGCGCTGAACAGGCTGGAAACCCTGTTTACCTGGCCGAACAAGCAACGCATGCCCAACCTGCTACTGATCGGCCCCACCAACAACGGCAAGTCGATGATCGTCGAGAAGTTCCGGCGCTCGCACCCGGCCAGCGCCGATGCCGACCAAGAGCACATCCCGGTGTTGGTGGTGCAGATGCCGTCCGAACCCTCGGTGATCCGCTTCTACGTCGCGCTGCTCGCCGCGATGGGCGCACCACTGCGCCCACGTCCCCGGCTGCCGGAAATGGAGCAATTGGCGCTGGCCCTGCTGCGCAAGGTTGGTGTGCGCATGCTGGTGATCGACGAGTTACACAACGTGCTGGCTGGCAACAGTGTCAACCGGCGGGAATTTCTGAACCTGCTGCGCTTTCTCGGCAACGAGCTGCGCATCCCGCTGGTCGGCGTCGGCACGCGCGAAGCGTATCTCGCCATCCGCTCGGACGATCAACTGGAGAACCGCTTCGAGCCGATGCTGTTGCCGCTATGGGAAGCCAATGTGGACTGCTGCTCGCTGCTGGCCAGCTTCGCAGCGTCGCTCCCGCTGCGGCGGCCCTCGCCGATTGCCACGCTGGACATGGCCCGCTACCTACTCACACGCAGCGAGGGCACCATCGGCGAACTGGCACATCTGCTGATGGCGGCGGCCATAGCCGCCGTGGAGAGCGGCGAAGAGGCGATCAACCACCGCACGCTCAACATGGCCGACTACACCGGCCCCAGTGAACGGCGACGGCAATTCGAGCGGGAACTGATGTGAGGCCCGCGTCCCGCTGGCCGTTGCATCCGGCCCCCAGGGAAGGCGAAGCCCTGTCCTCCTGGCTCAACCGGGTCGCTGCCTGCTACCGGATGGACGTGCACGAGCTGCTGGCACACGATCTCGGGCATGACCAGCTTGACGACCTGGATACCGCACCGCCCTTGACCTTGTTGATGATGCTTGCCCATCGCAGCGGGGTTGAACTGGAGCGCTTGCGTGAGATGAGCCTGGCCGGCTGGGTGCCGTGGCTCTTGGACAGCCTTGACGATTCGCTGCCTGCGGCCCTGGAAACCTATGCGTTCCAATGCTCGGTGCTGCTGCCCAAGCGCAAGGCGCGGTCCATCACGCGCTGGCGTGCCTGGCTGCCGAGCCAGTCGATGCGTCGGGCCTGCCCGCTGTGCCTGAACGATGCCGCGAACCAGGCCGTGCTGCTCGTCTGGCAACTTCCGCTCATGCTGAGTTGCCCGCAGCATGGTTGCTGGCTGGCGTCCTATTGGGGGCTGTCCGGTCGGTATCTCCAGTGGGAGAACGTCGAGGCAACTCCGCGTCCCGCCAATGCGGCGATTGCCGGCATGGACCGGCGCACCTGGCAGGCGCTGACGACCGGTTTCGTGGAACTACCGCGTCGGCGCATCCATGCCGGTCTGTGGTTCCGGCTGCTGCGCACCCTGCTCGATGAACTGAACACCCCGCTGTCGCACTGTGGCAGTAGCGCGGGCTGTATCCGCCAAGTCTGGGAGCATTGCGGCCATCCGCTGCGCGCTGGGCAAAGCCTCTGGCGGCCCTTCGAGGTGCTGGCCCCGGCCGTGCAGGTGCAGATGCTGGAAGCGACGGCCACGGCCATCGCGCTGATCGAGTCGAGGGCGATGCTCCCGCGCGGGGAACACGCCCCGCTGTTCCTGGCCGAGCCGCAGACGGGTTTTACCAATGGCCTGCCCGAGAAGAGGCCGAAACCCGAACCCGTCAACCATTGGCAGCGGGCGGCCCAGGCCATCAATGAGGCCATCATCGAGGCACGGCACAACCCGGAGACGGCCCGCTCACTGTTCGCACTGGCGTCCTACGGGCGGCACGATCCTGAATCACTGGAACGTCTGCGGCTCACCTTCGCCAATGAGGGGATTCCTCTGGAATTTCTGTCACATGACGAGCCATGCACACCCTTTGCGTGCCTTAGTCAGAATGACGGGTTAAGTGACAATTTTTGACGTCCGGCATGTTCTGGTTCACACTGTCACATAATCGAACGTATATGTGACAGGTGCGAGATGCTGATTGGCTACATGCGAGTATCGAAGGCGGATGGCTCTCAGGCCACCGACTTGCAGCGCGATGCGTTGATTGCGGCCGGTGTCGATCCAGCGCATCTCTATGAAGATCAGGCCTCCGGCAAACGCGAGGATCGCCCTGGCCTGGCAAGCTGCCTGAAGGCGCTGCGCGAAGGGGATACGCTGGTGGTGTGGAAACTGGACCGACTAGGGCGCGATCTGCGGCACCTGATCAACACCGTCCACGATCTGACCGGGCGTGGCATCGGCCTCAAGGTGCTGACCGGACACGGTGCGGCCATCGACACCACGACCGCCGCCGGCAAGCTGGTCTTTGGCATCTTCGCTGCTCTCGCCGAGTTCGAGCGTGAGCTGATCGCCGAGCGCACCGTAGCAGGGCTTGCGTCTGCGCGGGCACGTGGCAGGAAAGGCGGTCGGCCGTTCAAAATGACGGCAGCCAAGCTGCGCCTGGCAATGGCGGCAATGGGGCAGCCAGAAACCAAGGTCGGCGATCTGTGCCAGGAACTCGGCATCACGCGGCAGACCCTGTATCGACATATTTCCCCCAAGGGAGAATTGCGCCCCGATGGCGAGAGGTTACTCAGTCGAGTTTGATGACAAGACAGCAGTTACAGTAGAGGAAAATGCGGCGACTGGTTGAGTCAGGATAACCTGCCCGTTATCGCTTAAACGCCAGTAACAAAACGCCACCAGCAACCATCGCAATACCAGACCATTCTCTGAG
>CAMFLH010000156.1 GCA_945957295.1 uncultured Uliginosibacterium sp. | reverse complement strand
TCCTTTCTCGGATCGAGTCCCGCGTCTTTGGAGACGACGAATCATGATCCCGCTCTACATCTTCGACCTCGACGGCACGATCGCCCTGATCGATCACCGGCGCCACTTCGTTGAGCGCGAACGCGGAAAGCAAGACTGGAAGGGCTTCTACGCAGCTTGCTCGAACGACAAGCCCAATGAACCTGTTATCCGGGTCATGGAGAGCCTTCGCCGGTTCGCCGACGTGTGGATTTTCAGCGGACGTAGCGACGAAGTTCGGCACCTAACCGTCGAATGGCTGGTGAAACACACCAGCTTCTGCAGCAGCGACTTCGACATCGCCACTGGCACGCAAGACGTGCTGACCATGCGCGCAGAAGGCGACTACACCGCCGACGATGTTCTCAAGCGTCAATGGCTAGACGCGATGCTGAACGATGACCGCAAACGCCTGGTAGCAACGTTCGACGACCGCGACCGCGTTGTGAAGATGTGGCGTGACAGCGGCGTCGCCTGCTTCCAAGTCGCACCGGGGGAGTTCTGACATGACCAACAAACAAGTCCGCGCATGGCTCGCCATCGCCGTGATCGGCGGGTTCTCTCTCACGCTGATCGCCCTTGCCGCGAAGCGAATCGAAGCCGCGATGAAGGCCGAGGCCAACGCCATGCAGATCATCGTGATCGATGGGCAGCGCTGCCTGGTGGCGCCGGACGGCTACGCGATTTGCGAGAAGGAAGTCGCGAAGCCGCAGCCGAAGAATCTCAGCGCGATCTGAGGGGCCGCCATGCCAACCGGTTACCACACCAACCCGCACACCAGCGGCACCGGCCGCCTGCTGATCAAGATGCTCAAGGAATCGACCGTTCCTTTGTCGTCGGATGTGATCGCCAAGGCGTTGGGCGTCTCGCAGGTGCAGGTGTCGAAGCTGCTGCGCACGCTTCATGATGCCCACGAGATCCACATCGGCGCGTGGCGCACCGGCGCAATCGGCCCGCTCACCCGTCAGTATGCGTGGGGCAATGCGCCGGACGCCGAGAAGCCGAAGGACTGGCCGAGCAACTACCGTCAGCCCAAGGGCGTGCACGGCTGCAAGCCCGGCCACAAGCGCGCGCTCGATCTGATTAAAAAGCAGCGGCTCACGGCCCTGCAGATAGCCGAACAGTTGCCGTGCTCGAAGACGCACGCCTGGCGCATCGTGCGCGACCTGCAGACCGAAGGCAAAGCCTTCATCGTCGGCTACGAACGCCAGCCCAAGGGCGTACCGCTGGCGCTGTTCTCGGATACCCCGCCAGACCGCGCGGTGCACCGACCCAAGCCGCTCACGCTGCAGCAGCGTCACAGAAAGATGCGTCGCAAGCTGTCCGATCACTTCGGCGCCGAGGTGGCGGATGCAGTAGTGGGCTCGATGTTCCACAGCCGCCCGGTGAGCAAGGTCGTGATCGAGGGGAATGTGATCTACGAGCGCGGCCGTGGCCTGCTGGTCGACATCAACAAAATGGAGCGTGCAGCGTGAGCAATCAATTCGACTCAACGGCGAAGAATGCGGTATCGCTGAACGATGTTCTTGGATCGCTCACGCAGCCCGCAGCCAGCGCAGAACCGTGGGCACAGCAGGCGGTTGCGGAGCTGTCCATCGTCAAGCAGTGGCTGAACGACGTGCCTGAGCCTGGAACACGATCTGTAATTACGATGATGCGATTGGTTTCGGCCGTGATCGCAGCAATCAAATCAAACGCCTCTTACCCAATCACAGAGTCGGCAACTATTAAGGAATCCTTACAGGTTGCCCGGGGGGCGGAGCAAACCAAGTATCTCGCCCGTCCTAGTACGCCAGAAGAGCGCCAACGCTTCGAAGCGCATTTGCGCGAACACGAATGGAGCGCAGGGAATTACTGCGATGCGAAGCACTGCTATGAACTGCAGCTCATTCAAGACCTGTATGACGGATGGCTTCGAAGCCCGCTTTCCGCCCCGCAGCCCGACAGCGGGCGCTCTGATTCCGCACTGCCGGATGGCGTCCACATCCAATCGTATCGCGTCGGCGATGACCAGATCATTCCTACCACCGTTGAGCGCGTGCGCCAGCTCGGCGGAATCGAGAAGTGGGCAGTTCGCAACGCCGGAAACTGCCTGAACAAATCCGGCGAATGGGAGTGGGAGCCGATGCCGAGCAGTCGTGACGACGAGTTCCTTGCGCGCTGCCGGTTCGATAGCCTCAACGAAGCAATCGACGCCGCCCTCGCGGCGAAGGGGGAGTAGCCATGCGAGTGAATGCAGAGGATTGCGTCAAGCACGGAGACAAGCGTTCAAAGGTATGGCTTTCTGAAGAGCTAACCCGAAACCTTCGCGAAATGTTCGACCGCATCGATTCGGGCGACATGACTGGTATTGACGAGTTTCGAGAGCTGTTCTGTTTCGATAAGCGTGCCGCCCTCGCGGCGAAGGGGGAAACATGAACACCCGCGAAATCTACTGCTGCGGGTGCGGCCGCGAAGTGGCGGCACGCCTAACGGATGGGGTTGAGATCTACCCTCACCGGGATGACCTGTACGACCTCCCGTTCTGGAAGTGCGACACCTGCGAAAACTTTGTCGGCTGCCACCACAAGACCAAGGACCGGACGCGCCCCCTTGGGTGCATCCCGACACCGGAACTCAAGCGGGCTCGGATGCGAATGCACGCGTTGATTGATCCCGTATGGCAGGACGGCAAGATGCCTCGCGGGAAGCTCTACGCGGAGATCAGCAAGGGCATCGGACGGGAGTACCACACTGCCGAGACGCGATCTGTTGAAGAGGTCGATATCGCGTATGCCGTCGCGAAGTCAGTCGTCGCGGCCATCGCGTCGGGAGGTATGCGGTGACCGACCTAATCCTATCCGACGACGAGATCAAAGCGCTGACGCGCAAGCATCATCGCCGCCTGCAGAGCCAGGCGCTTTCCGCGCTCGGGATCGAGCACAAGCGCCGGGCTGACGGGTCTATAGTGGTTTTGCGGGAGCACGTCACCCGCGTGCTGTGCAATGAACAGGCAGCGCGCCAGACCAAGAAGACCGCCCCGCGTTTTGACCTTGTTACGTGATGCCGCCACTACCTCGCAAAGCAGAAAACAGCAAGCTACCTGCCCGATGGGTGAAGAAGCACGGCGCGTTCTATTACCTCGTGCCGGCTGACCTTCGCGACCAATGGGACGGCAAAACGTGGTTCCGTCTGGGGGGCACGTTGGCCGAGGCCTATCGCACCTGGGCTGATCGCGTCGAGCGCGCAAGCAATATCAGCACCGTCGGCGCCCTGCTCGATCGGTACGCCCTCGAAGTGGTGCCGCACAAGGCGCCCAAGACGGCGACCGAAAACCTCAAACAGATCCAGCGGATCCGGCCGACATTCGCCGACGTGAGCATTCACGATGTCGAGCCGCAACACGTCTATCAGTACGTCGAGCGCCGCACTGCGAAGACCGCCGCGAAGCGCGAGGTCGAGGTGTTGAGCCACGCTTTCACCAAGGCCGTGCAGTGGGGCCTGATGAAGCAGCACCCATTCAAAGGCGAAGTGCGCCTTGA
This sequence comes from uncultured Uliginosibacterium sp., assembly GCA_945957295.1. GTDB lineage: Bacteria > Pseudomonadota > Gammaproteobacteria > Burkholderiales > Rhodocyclaceae > Niveibacterium. Next base: position 8,018 of record CAMFLH010000156.1, on the reverse strand, counting down.
GGGGGCAAAGCCGCGCACCCGTTACGTCGAGGATTGGGAAATCATCGAAGTCATGGCCCTGCCGTCGCGCAGGAAGAAGGGCAGCGTCGGCATGGTGCAGGCGTACCTGCGCCTCAAGCTGCTCACCGGGCTACGCCAGCGCGATCTGCTGCTGCTCACCATGTCCGACTGCAAGGATGACGGCGTGCATGTCACGCCAAGCAAGACCAAGGGCAGCACCGGGAAACGCCTGATCTATGAATGGACGCCTGAACTGCGCGCCGCGATCGACGATGCGCTTGCCGTGCGTCCGGCGCTGTCGCCCTTCCTCTTCTGCACGCGCTACGGCACCGGGTTCGTAACTGATGAAACCGGCGAGGCGCGGAGTTGGGCGAGCATGTGGGGCAAGTTCATGGCGCGCGTGCTCAAGGATACGAAGGTGACCGAGCGGTTCACCGAGCACGATCTACGCGCCAAGGTCGGATCAGACGCCGAGAGTTTGGAGCGTGCCAGGCAGTTGCTCGCCCACGCAGATGCGCGCATGACCGAGCGGGTCTATCGCAGAAAACCGGAACGGATTAAGCCGGCTGGGGCGTAATTTATTAGACAGATGGCGGTTTGATAGACAGCACATGCCAGCAAACCTGCGCCGGATATAGCTCTGCAGCTTCGCTGCTCTGGTTCGATCCCAGTACTGCCCACCACCGACTTGCACGAAACGCAAAGCCCAGCCTCGCTGGGTTTTTTGCTTTTCTGCGTACCGTTTCAACGTGTCACCCCCGCACTACCGGGAGGCGCGTAAAAGAAAAAACGGCAGCGCGAAGGCTGCCGTTCTTGATCCGGCAATGGGCGCTCAGGCGCCGACGGAACCCAGCAAGGTTTCGAAGGCTTGCTCGAACAACACCAGGCCTTCGTTCTGCAGTTGCTCGCCCACCGCGTTGATTTCGACGCCCGCCTCGGCCAGCGCCTTGAGCGTGGCGCGAGCGGCGGCCGGATCCTGTGCGAGCGTTGCTGCGGCTTCACCGTGATCGCGGAAGGCGTTGAGTGTTGCCTCTGGCACGGTATTCACCGTATCCGGCCCGATCAGCGTTTCGACGTACAACACATCGGAATAAGCCGGGTTCTTGGTGCCGGTGCTGGCCCACAGCAGCCACTGCGGATGTGCGCCGGCTGCTGCCAAAGCGGCGAAGCGATCACCCGTCGCGCTCCAGTGCGCCTGCCAGTCGGCATACGCCGCTCTTGCGGAGGCAATCGCCACCTTACCCTTCAGGGCATCGCTCACCTGCGGGTCGACCTTGCTGTCGACGCGCGAGATGAACACGCTGGCCACTGAGCGGATCTGCGCCACCGGCAAGCCGGCTGCAACGCGATCGGCGAGGCCCGAGGCATGCGCCTGCGCCACGGCTTCCACATGTGCCGGCGAGAACATCAGCGTGACGTTGATGTTGATGCCGGCAGCGATCGATTTGCGGATCGCAACCAAGCCCTCAGGCGTGGCCGGGATCTTGATCATGACGTTCGGCCGCGCGATCGCATTCCACAAGCGCTGCGCTGCCGCGAGAGTGCCTTCGGCGTCGCGCGACAGGGTCGGCGACACTTCGAAACTGACGAAGCCCTTGTTGCCATGGCTCGCATCGAACAGCGGCAGGAAGGCATCGCACGCAGCCTGGATATCCGGCAGCGCAAGCGCCTCGAAACGGGCTTCCGCATCGGTCAGCATTGCGGGCAAGGCCGCCTTGGCCGCCGCGTAGGCCGGGTCCTTCGCCAGCGCTTGCTGGAAGATCGCCGGGTTGGAGGTCACGCCCGAGATGCCGTCTTCGGCAATCAACCGGGCCAGTTCGCCGCTTTCGATCAGCTTGCGCGAGATCGAATCGAGCCAGACCTGCTGGCCGAGGGCACTAATCGCTTTCAGACGACTCATGCTGCTTCCTTGACGAGTGATAGCACCGCCTCGACCACGCGTGCCGAGGTGATGCCGAAGTGTTCGTACAAAACGGGCGCCGGCGCCGATTCGCCGAAGGTGTCGATGCCGATCACCGCCCCCTCAAGGCCGACATACTTGCGCCAGCCGTCGGTAACGCCGGCCTCCACCGCCACGCGCGGCACGCCGCGCGGCAGAACGGAGGCACGATAGTCTGCACTTTGCCGGTCGAACGCAAACGTCGATGGCATGGATACGACACGCACAGCGACGCCTTGTTCCTTCAATTGCCGCTGCGCGTCGATCGCCAGTACCACTTCGGAACCCGTTGCGATCAGCACAGCCTGCGGCGCGCCCTCGCAATCGCTCAGCACATAGCCACCGCGAGCGACAGCCTCGATCTGCGCTGCGCTGCGCGGCTGATGTGGCAAGTTCTGGCGCGACAGGATCAGGCAGGTCGGCGATTGCTTGTGCTCGACGGCGGTACGCCACGCGACGAAGGTCTCCACCGCATCACAGGGGCGCCAGACGTCGAGGTTCGGCACCATACGCAGCGTGGCGGTTTGCTCCACCGGCTGGTGCGTCGGGCCATCCTCGCCCAGCCCGATCGAATCGTGCGTGAACACCCAGATCGGGTTGGTTTTCATCAGCGCCGCCATGCGTATAGCGTTGCGGGCGTATTCGCTGAACATCAGGAAGGTGCCGGCAAACGGCCGGAAGCCGCCGTGCAGCGCGATGCCGTTCATGATCGCGCCCATGCCGAACTCGCGCACACCGTAGTTCAGGTAGTTGCCGCCCGCTTCGCGCACCGGCACGCAGCCCTTCCACATCGTCAGATTCGACGGCGCGAGATCCGCCGAACCGCCGAGGAACTCCGGCAGCAGCGGTGCAAGCGCCTGGATCGCGTTCTGCGAGGCCTTGCGGCTGGCGATGGTCTCAGCCTTGGCGTCGATCTCGCGCAGCGCGGCATCGGCACGCGCGGCGAAATCGGCCGGCAAGGCGCCGCTGGTGCGGCGCAGGAATTCGGCAGCCTCGGCCGGGTAAGCAGCCTGGTAGCGGGCGAACAGGTCGGACCAAGCAGACTGCGCCGCACCGCCCTGCTCGCGCGCATTCCAGATCGCGCGCACCGAATCCGAGACCTCGAAAGGCCCGGCGGTGATACCCAGCGCCGCGCGCGTTGCTGCGATTTCGTCGGCACCCAGTGGCGAGCCATGCACATCGTGCGTGCCGGCCTTGTTCGGCGAACCCTTGCCAATCACCGTCTTGCAGCAGATCAGCGTCGGCCGTTCGTCCTGCGCGCGCGCCTGGCGCAGCGCGAGGTCCACCGCGTCGATACTGTGACCATCCACATCACGGATCACGTTCCAGCCGTAGGCTTCGAAACGCTTGGGCGTGTCATCCGAGAACCACGGCTCGACATGGCCATCGATCGAGATGCCGTTGTCGTCGTAGAGCGCGATCAGCTTGCCCAGCTTCCAGGTACCGGCCAGCGCACAGGCTTCGTGCGACACACCTTCCATCATGCAGCCGTCACCCAGGAACACGTAGGTGCGGTGATCGACGACCGGGAGGCCCTCGCGGTTGAATTCCGCCGCCAGCAGGCGCTCGGCCATCGCGAAGCCCACCGCATTGGCAATGCCCTGCCCGAGCGGGCCGGTGGTGGTTTCAACGCCGGGCGTGTAGCCGTACTCCGGGTGCCCCGGCGTCTTGCTGTGCAACTGGCGGAAGCGCTTGAGCTCGTCCAGCGGCAGGTCGTAGCCGCTCAGATGCAGCAGCGCGTACAACAGCATGGAGCCGTGCCCGTTCGACAGCACGAAGCGGTCGCGGTTGGCCCAGGTCGGGTCGGCAGGGTTATGGCGCAGGTGGCGGTGCCACAGCGCAACGGCGACCTCGGCCATGCCCATCGGCATGCCGGGGTGGCCCGAATTTGCGGCTTGCACACCGTCCATCGCGAGGATGCGAAGGGCGTCGGCAAGGGATTGGGATGTGATCATCGGGAGCGTCTTTCCAGTTTCGGCGACAGAAGCGTAGCGCAGCCCTACCCGCCGGAAATGCCACCCAGCCGGGATCAGCTTTTCCGTCCATCGATTCGGGAAAGGAATGCAGGCCAAACTATTCGCGGCGAACCGGGGAAACCCGGCCCGCCGCTTCACGCGGCCGTTAGCCGCGTGCGACTCAGATGTAGCTGTTGAGCAGGTTCTCGATCAGCTCTTGGCGGCCCGACTTCGGCGCCACGTCGACGTTGCGGTCGATCACGCGCTGGGCGACAGCGTCCAGCCCCAGCTTGCCAGCCAGCACTTGCTGACCGAACTCTTCACGCCAGCCGGCGTAGCGATCCTTGGTGACCTGCGCGAACTTGCCGTCGGTGATCATCTTCTCGGCGATCAGCAGCGCGCGGGCCGACACATCCATGCCGCCGATGTGGCCGTAGAACAAGTCTTCGGCGTCGATCGACTGACGGCGCACCTTGGCGTCGAAGTTCAGGCCGCCGGTCGTGAAACCACCGCCCTGCAGGATGTAATACATCGCCAGCGCAGTTTCCGGGATGTTGTTCGGGAACTGGTCGGTATCCCAGCCGCACTGCATGTCGCCGCGGTTCATGTCGATCGAACCGAAGATGCCCAGCGCGAGCGCGGTGCTGATCTCGTGCTCGAAGCTGTGGCCCGACAGCGTGGCGTGGTTGGCTTCGATGTTAACCTTGACGTCGTTTTCCAGGCCGTACTGCTTCAGGAAGCCATACACCGTCGCGGTGTCGAAATCGTACTGGTGCTTCGAAGGCTCACGCGGCTTCGGCTCGATCAGGATCGGGCCCGAGAGGCCAATCTTGTGCTTGTAGTCCACCGCCATGCTGAGGAAGCGGCCCATCTGCGCCAGCTCGCTCTTTAGATCGGTGTTGAGCAGGGTTTCGTAGCCTTCACGGCCGCCCCACATCACGTAGTTGGCGCCGCCCAGCTTCACCGTGGCGTCCATCGCCTCTTTCACCTGGAGTGCGGCCATCGCGAAGATTTCCGGATCCGGGTTGGTCGAAGCGCCGGACATGAAACGGCGGTGGCTGAACAGGTTCGCCGTGCCCCACAGCAGCTTCATGCCGGTTTCTTCCTGCTTCTGGCCGAGGATGTCGACGATGCGGTGCAGGTTCGACACGCTCTCGCGCGGCGTTGCGCCTTCCGGGGCCACATCGCGGTCGTGGAAGCAGTAGAACGGCACGCCGACCTTGCTGAAGAAGTCGAACGCGACATCGGCCTTCACCATTGCGGCTTCCATGGCGTTCGGAATCTGGTGCCACGGGCGCTGGAAGGTGTCGCCGCCGAACGGGTCCAGCCCGTTCCAGCAGAACGTGTGCCAGTAGCAGGCGGCGAAGCGCAGGTGGTCTTCCATGCGCTTGCCAAGCACCAGACGGTCCTTGTCGTAGTACTTGAATGCCAGCGGGTTCTGCGAATCCGGGCCTTCGTATTTGATCTTGTCGATGTTCTGGAAGTAGGCAGCCATTTTGAGTCTCCTTTTGCTTTGGTGTAGGGGGCCGCGTCAGCGTGCGAACAGGTCGCGAATACGCGGGTAGAGCTGAGTGAATCGTTGATAGCGCGGCAGCAGGCGCGCGCGTTGGTCCATGTTCGAGGTATAGCGCGCGCGGATCGCCGGCGCGCGACAAACATCAGCCTCGGAGCCGCCGGCCGCAAGCCAGCCCAGGCGCGCGGCACCAAGCGCCCCGCCCGTCTCGCTACCTTCGAGCGTGACGATTTCGGTATCGAGCAGGCTCGCCAGCAACTGTGCCCATTCGGCGCTGCGCGAGCCGCCACCGACTAGTGCGAGCCGGCCGACTTGCGTGCCCGCCGCTTTCAGCGCAGCCAAGCCGTCCATGGTGCCGAAGGCCACGCCCTCGATCACCGAGTAAGCCAGGTGCGCGGCGGTGGTGTCGTGATTGAGACCGAAGAACACGCCTTGCGCCTGAGCATCGTTGTGCGGCGTGCGCTCACCCGAGAGATAAGGCAGGAAGATCGGTGCCGCGTCGCGTTGCGCATCGGTCAGCGCGTTGGCCTGTGCGAGCAACTCGCCTTCGTTGGCCGCGCCGACGAGTTTCGTAACCCAGCTCAGGCAGCTCGCCGCAGACAGCATCACGCTCATCTGATGCCAGCGCCCCGGCACCGCATGGCAGAAAGCATGCACGGCGGAGGCCGGATTCGGGCGGAACTTGTCGGTCACGACGAACAGCACACCGCTGGTGCCGAGCGACAGGAAACCATCGCCCGGTGCGACCGCGCCAATACCCACCGCGCTGGCGGCGTTGTCGCCACCGCCGCCGGCAACGATCACGTCGCGCGACAGCCCCCAGGCTTCGGCCACTGCGGGCAACAACTTGCCGGAAGCTTCACTGCCTTCCACCAGGCGTGGCATCTGCGCGCGGTTCAGGCCGGTGACGGCGAGCAGTTCGTCCGACCAATCGCGCTTGGCCACATCCAGCCAGAGCGTACCGGCCGCATCCGACATCTCGGAGACCTTCTCACCGGTCATGCATAGCCGCAGGTAATCCTTCGGCAGCAGCACGCTCGCGACTTTCTTGAAGACTTCCGGCTCATGCTTCGCCACCCACAGCAGCTTGGGCGCAGTGAAACCAGGCATCGCGAGGTTGCCCGCGATCTGCGGCAAAGCCGGCAGGCGGTTCATCAACTCGCCGCATTCAGCCGCCGAACGGGTGTCGTTCCACAGAATCGCCGGGCGCAGCACCTCGTCCTCAGCGCCCAACAAGGTGGCGCCGTGCATCTGGCCCGACAGGCCGATCGCCTTCACCGCGGCATAGTCATTCGGCGCAAGTTTGCTCAGTGCCGCCATCGCGCGGCCGGTGACCGACCACCATTCCGCCGGATCCTGTTCGGACCAGTGAGCTTGTGGGCGCGAAAGCCCGATCTTCTCGCCCGCCGTTGCGACGATGCGGTGATCGTCCGCCAGCAGCAGGACTTTCACTTCCGAAGTGCCGAGGTCAATGCCGAGATACATGGTCCAAGCGTCCTTTCATGCCAGTGCAACCCTGCACCGGTGCCGTTGATTGAAATTTAGACCTCTTTTGTTCGACCGTCCAACTAATTGTTCGTGCGATTTTGTAAATTGTGAAACATGTGTTCAAAAAGCGCTCCGATCTGCCTCAAAGCCCGAGTGCATCCTCGTAGCGTATTGCCATCCGCCGTGTTGCTGGCTGAGGCGGCGCCGGTCGCGATAGAATCGCGGCCTTATTTGCGCAGGACCCGCCATGAGCCAGACCCCCCTCGACTACACCGCCGCCGGCGTCGACTACAGCAAGATCGACCCGCTCAAGATTCTCGCCCAACAAGCCGCCAGTGCCACAAAGGGTAACCTCACCGCACACGGCGTGAGCGAAATCCCCGCTTCACGCGGTGAATCGGCGTACGTGATGGATGTCGGCGGGGTGTTGATCGCGTCGATCACCGAGTGCCTCGGCACCAAGGCGCTGGTCGCCGATGCGGTGCGCCCGATCACCGGCAAGACGCACTACGACTCCATCGCGCAAGACACGATAGCGATGGCAGTGAACGATTTGATTACGGTCGGCGCGACGCCAATGTCGATCCACGCCTACTGGTCGGCCGGCGGCAGCGACTGGTTCGCCGACGAGCAGCGCATGCGCGACCTCGTCAACGGCTGGCAGCGCGCCTGCGACGTCTGCAAGGTGAGCTGGGGCGGTGGTGAAACCCCGGCGCTGGCCGGCGTCGTCGAAGCAGGCCGCATCGACTTGGCCGCTTCGTCCGTCGGTATCGTGCGTTCGCGTGAACACCTGACCTTGGGCGACAAGCTCGCCGACGGCGACGCGATCGTGTTCCTCGCTTCCAGCGGCATCCACGCCAACGGCGTGAGCCTCGCGCGCAAGCTGGTCGAGCGCCTGCCGGAAGGCTACGCAAGCAAACTGTCGGACGGCCGCCTCTACGGCGAAGCCCTGCTCGACCCGACCGCGCTTTACGTGCCGGTGACCGAGGCACTGTTCGCCGCCGGCATCATCCCGCACTACTGCGCCAACATAACCGGCCACGGCTGGCGCAAGATCATGCGTCACCCGGGCAGCTTCACCTACCGTATCCACACGCTGCCGCCCGTGCCGCCGGTATTGGCG
>CAMFLH010000155.1 GCA_945957295.1 uncultured Uliginosibacterium sp. | reverse complement strand
GCGCAGGTCGTAGACATGCCGCTGGCACTGGCGGCCGTGGAGTCGGCGCACCGGGCGCTGGCATGTGGCGACGCGGTCGACTACCCGCGCCAGCGCGTGCGCGCCGGCGCAGTGATCCAGCATTTGCTGCAAGGCGGTCTGCTGGATGCGCGACGCGTCACTGGCTACAAGACCTACACCTCATCGCGAGCCGGCGCGCGTTTCTGGCTCCACCTTTTTGATGCCGACAACGGTGATCCGCTGGCCGTCATCGAGGCCGACCGCTTGGGCATGATGCGGACCGGCGCGGCAGGCGGCGTTGCGGCGCGTTGGCTTGCGCGGCCGGATGCCCGCCGTGCCGTTGTGTTCGGTGCCGGTTGGCAAGCGCGTGGGCAGATCGAAGCCCTGGCCCTGAGTTTGCAGATCGAGGAATTCGCCGTGGTGGCGCGCGACCCGGAAAAGTGCGCGGGTTTTTGCGCCGACATGGCGACGCAGACCGGGCGACGCGTTGCGCCGGCTCAGGACATCGAGGCCGCCGTGCGTGGCGCCGATGTCGTCGTCACCATCACGACCTCGCCCAAGCCCCTGTTTGACGGCACTTGGCTGCCTGCGGGCTGCCACATCAACGCCGCAGGGTCCAACGCCCTGATCCGCCGGGAGCTGGATGAGACGAGCGTCGGGCGTGCCGGTCTGATTGCGGTCGATACCCGCGCGACCGCATTGCGCGAGGCAGGAGATCTGCTGCCCGCGCTTGAGAAGGGGCGGCTGACCGAGGGGCGGCTAGTGGAGCTGGGCGAGATCATCGCGGGGCATCGCGCCGGCCGCACCGATCCGGCCATGATCACGCTGTTCGAGTCGCAAGGGCTGGCCGTGCAAGACCTCGCCCTGGGCGTTGAGGTGCTGGCGCGAGCGCGCAGTGCCAAACTCGGCACGGCCTTGCCCTATTGATTTGACGGGAACCCGTTGCCCCCCGAGGCGGGGCGCGGCATGATTCCACCCTTGGTGAGATTGCCCGCAAGTGGCGCTTACCCCAATTTGGAGTTCCGCATGCCCAAAATCGTCCTGAGCATGGACGGCCTCGTGCTGAAGGAAATCGCGCTCGACAAGCAGCGCATCACGATCGGCCGCAAGCCGCACAACGACATCCAGATTGATAACCTGGCGATCAGCGGCGAGCATGCTTCGATTGCGACCATCCTCCAGGATGCATTCCTTGAGGATCTGAACAGCACCAACGGCACCTATGTGAATGGTCAGCCGGTGAAGAAGCATGCGTTGAAGGATGGCGACATCGTCGAGCTTGGCAAGTACCGCCTCAAGTTCCTCAAGGACACGCCGCCGCCTGCTTCAGCCAACACCTTCGAGAAGGCCTTCGAAGTGCCGCAGGACTTCACGAAGACGCAGAACACTACGATGCGGGCCGCCGCCGACACCATGGTGACCGGCTTTGCCGAAGCGCAGAGCGCAACGCAAGGGGTGACCACAGGCGGGCTGTCGGGTACCAACTGGTCGCAACCGGAGTCGGACCAAGCCAACCAGATTGGCGTGGTGCAGATTCTGTCCGGGCGTAATGCAGGTCGCGAGCTTGAGCTGACCAAATCGCTGACCACGCTCGGCAAGCCGGGATTGCAGGTCGCGGTCATCACCCGTCGCGCTCACGGTTACTTCATCACCCACGTCGAAGGCACTGCCTTCCCGGTGGTCAATGGTCGCGAGATCGATGCGCAGGCGCACCCGTTGCAGGATCACGACGTGATCGAGCTTGCGGGCGTGAAGATGGAGTTCTACCTGCGCGCCGGCTGAGTGCGCGCAGGCGGATCGGGCTGTGGAGGTCAGGGTACTCGGCTGTAGTGGCGGCATCGGCGGGCTTGATGTCCGTACCACCTCGCTGCTGGTCGACGACGACATCCTGATCGACTGCGGCACCGGCGCCGGGGTGCTCGATGTGCCGGCGTTGATGGCAATCGACCATGTGTTCCTGACGCACGCCCATCTGGATCACATAGCGTATCTGCCTTTTATCATCGACACGGTGGGTGACTATCGCAGCCGCCCGCTGACGGTGCATGCAGCCCCAGAAACGCTGCGCATCATCCGTTCGCACATCTTCAACTGGCTGATTTGGCCAGACTTCTCGGCGATTCCCGACCGCGCACACCCGCTGATGCGCTTCAACGAGCTGCGCATCGGTGAGTGGATAGATATCGACGGCCGGCGAGTGACCGCGCTGCCGGCGCTGCATGCTGTGCCGGCCGTTGGCTACCAGGTTCGTTCGGAGCAGGGCGCGAGCCTGGTGTTTTCCGGCGATACCACTGTTTGTGACACGCAGATCGAAGCGATCAACGCAATCAACGATCTGCGCGCGTTGATCATCGAAACTGCGTTTCCGAACATGCAGCACGATCTCGCCCTGGCGGCGCGCCACCTGTGCCCGCAGATGCTGTTTTCGGTGCTCGACCGTCTGATCGTGTCGCCGGACGTGTACGTGACCCATCTCAAGCCGGCCCAGGCGGCCGAAATCACCGCCGAGCTTGCCGCCTACGCGGGTCGGCTGAGGCCCCAAATTCTGCGGAACGATCAGGTTTTCACGCTCTGATTCCGGCGCGATGCCGGGCGGCTGGCAGTATCATCGGGGCTTGGCTGTCCGCCATCTGGGGGTTGATCGATGAGTGCCATTCCGGGGCGCACCAGCGCCGGCGATTTGAGCCGGCGCCTTGCGTTTTTCAAGGGTTTGCAGGCGCTGACCGCCCGCATCCATGCCACCAACAATATCGACGAGATCATCTTCGAGCTCTCGGCCGATATTTGCAGCCTCTTCGGCGCGGAACGTATCACCTTGTACACGGTGGATGAATCCGGCGCCGCGATCGTCTCCAAGGTCAAGACTGGTCTGCATTCGATCAAGGCGATCCGGCTGCCGATCTCCGACCGCAGCGTGGCTGGCTACGTCGCGCTGCACAAGACTTTGCTGAACATCCACGATGTCTACGATGCGGCTGAGCTGAACGCGATATCGCCCAACCTTGAATTCCGCCGCGAGGTGGACGAGCGCAGCGGCTACCACAGCAAGCAGATGCTCGTCGCGCCGATCATGGGGGCGGCCGAGAGCGAGTTGCTCGGTGTCGTACAACTAATCAACGCGCGCGACGGCTCCGCTTTTACTGCGATCGATGAGGAAGGCCTGCAGGGGCTTGCGCAGACCTTGGGCGTTGCTTTCGCTCAGCGTCTGTCGCAAGAAAAGCCGCTGCGGAACAAGTACGACTATCTGACGCGCACCGGCGCCGTTTCTGCCGAGCAACTGGAAGAAATCGAGAAACAGACGCGTGCGCGGAATACGACGGTCGAAGCGATCCTGCTCGATGAGGTGCGAATTGCGCCTGCGCTCGTCGGGGAATCGATGGCCCGATTCTATGGCGTGCCCTATGAACCGTTCAGGCAGGAACGCGTCAAGTCGATGCACCTGCTGCGCAACATCAAGAAGGACTATGTGTTGCAGGCGGGTTGGCTGCCGCTTGAAGAAACGCAGGAAGGCATCATTGTCCTGACGGTCGATCCTGAGCAGGTACGCGGTGCTCGAGTGGCCGACAACGTATTTCCGGGCGCCAAGCTGTCATTCCGCGTCACCACACGACGTGAGTTCGAGAAGACGGCGCAACAGCTCTTTGAGCAGGGCCTTGACGATGCCTCCGTGTCGGACATGCTGTCGGGGCTGGGGGATGACGACCGTGATGCGCCGTCGCAGGACGAGATCTCCGCTGCGGCTGACAACGAACTCGTCAAGCTGGTCAACAAGATCATCATCGAAGCTCACCGGCAGGGTGCTTCCGATATCCACATCGAACCGCGCCCAGGCAAGGAAAAGACGCTGATCCGCTTCCGCAAGGACGGCTCTCTGGTGCCCTACATCGAAGTGCCGGCGAGCTACCGCAACCCGCTCGTCACGCGCATCAAGATCATGTGCGACCTCGATATCTCGGAGCGTCGCAAGCCGCAGGACGGCAAGATCCGCTTCCGCAAGTACGGGCCGCTGGATATCGAGTTGCGTGTCGCGACGATTCCGACTGCAGGCGGCATGGAAGACGTGGTGATGCGCCTCTTGGCCAATGGTGAACCGCTGCCGCTGTCCGATCTGGGCATGTCGCCGCGCAACCTCGAGCGCCTGCGCAACACGATCAACAAGCCCTACGGCATCTTCTTCTGCTGCGGCCCCACTGGCTCGGGCAAAACGACCACGCTGCACTCGATCCTGAAAGAGCTCAACACCCCGGACACCAAGATCTGGACCGCGGAAGACCCGGTCGAGATCACGCAGCGCGGCTTGCGCCAAGTGCAGGTCAACCGCAAGGCGGGGCTGGATTTCGTCGCCGTGATGCGCGCATTTTTGCGCGCCGACCCGGACGTGATCATGGTGGGCGAAATGCGCGACAAGGAGACGGTGACGATCGGCATCGAAGCTTCCCTAACGGGTCACTTGGTGCTCTCTACGCTGCACACCAACAGCGCGCCCGAATCGGTCGTGCGCCTGCTCGACATGGGCATGGACCCCTTCAACTTTGCCGACGCACTGCTCGGCGTGCTCGCCCAGCGCCTTGCAAAGCGTCTGTGCAAGCACTGCAAGGAGGCCTACCACCCGGACGACGACGAAGTTGCCGCCCTGATCGCCGAATACTGCGAAGACCTGCGCGAGACGCCAGAATTTCAGGCCGACCCGGTCGCGGCCGAGGCGGCGCTAATGGCTGAGTGGAGAGCGCAATTCGGCCACGAAGGGCAGTTGCTGCTCTATCGCGCACAAGGATGCGAGCATTGCACCGACGGTTACAAGGGTCGTGTCGGCCTGCACGAAATGATGGTGGGCTCTGCCGAGGTCAAACACCTCGTGCAGACCCGCGCTCCAGTCTCGCAACTGGTGACGGCCGCGCTTGCCGACGGCATGCGTACGCTGCGTCAGGACGGCATCGAGAAAGTGCTGCAGGGCGTGACCGACATGAAGCAGGTGCGGAAGGTGTGTATTCGGTGAGTAGTCGGTCGCGGAGCGGCAGTTCGGGTGACAAAAAACGTCACATTTTCGGGGCGAGATCGGGGCGTTTTGGGCGCCGGGCCTTGAAATACGAAAGATGCGCCTTGTGCCCTGCGGTTCGAATGACACTGGCACGTAATCTGCTCATAGAGATCCGAGCGGTGTCCCCGCCCGAATTTCTCAACGAGGAGAACAGCATGAAAAAGATCCAACAGGGTTTTACCCTGATCGAACTGATGATCGTCGTCGCGATCGTCGGCATTCTGGCTGCAGTCGCGCTGCCGGCTTATCAGGACTACACCGTCCGCGCAAAGGTTAGCGAAGGTCTGGTCATGGCCGAAGGCGTCAAATCCGGTGTGGCCGAAGCATGGGCAGCTGACGGTGCTACCGGCTTGACTGCGTTTGAGAAGCAGATTAACGACACGCCGCCGGCATCCAAGTACGTCTCCAACATTACGATGCCGAACGCCGGAACCGGCCAAATTCATGTGGCGCTCAATGCGACGACTGTCGGCACTATCAAGGCTGCCGAGAACACCATCGTCCTCACTCCTTTCCTTAATCCTGGTGGCGCTGCTGCTGTTCCGGTTCTTCTGACGGGCGCTACCGGCGTAACGGGGACGATCGACTGGGTATGCTCGGGCGAGTTGCATGACAATGCAACGAAGCGTAACAGCGCGTTCGGTGCTGCGGCATCGGGCACGTTGAAGGCGCGGTTCGCGCCTTCCGAGTGCAAGTAACGATTTGAGTCTGGCGTCGCGGTACTGCCGCGATGGTGTTAACGAGGGCCGCGAAAGCGGCCCTTTGTTTTGGCGCTTTTGTGCCCCGGTTGGGGTTTCGTCTTGAATGTATGATCTGGCCCGGCAGAAGATTCGATTTCGTCGAAGGAGGCCTATGCGGTCGTTTCGTCTGAAGGCGCTTGCTATCCATCTAGTGTACAGCGCTGTTGTGTTATCGCTCGTCGTCGGTGGGCTGTACATCGGATGGTATTACGCTCCGTTGTGGCATTTGATGGGCGCGTCGACGGTCGTCGGGGTTTTGGTCATGGTTGACATCGGGGTCGGGCCGCTCGCGACTTTTGTCGTAGCGTCGCCGAAGAAACCGCGTGCAGAACTGCGGCGCGATATCTTGCTCATCGTTGTTCTGCAACTGGCCGCCTTGGGCTACGGCGCGCATGCCCTGTGGTCGATGCGGCCTATGTTCCTGGCATTTTCCGGCGATCGGGCCGAGGTTATTTCCCCCTCGGAAATTGAGGCGCTCGAGGTGGAAGCAGCCGTTGCAAGCGGGCAAAAGTCGTTGCTTCCAACCACGACTCGGCGGCCGACCTGGGTGTGGGCGCCGCTGCCGGAAGACGAAGAGGTTCGAACGAACATCGTGGCGGGCGCGATCATGGGCGGCAAGGATGTCACTGCGATGCCGATGTACTACCGGCCTCTGACGGCTGCTGGCGACGCCTTGCGGAACCAACTGATCCCAATGGATCGAGTGCGGGGGCTCAAATCGTTGCTGCCGGGCGAGTTTGAACGTCGCCTGTCTGCGATTGGTCGCAATGTCGAGGATCTCGGGGCGCTGCCTATCGAAGCACGCGCGCACGATGGCGCGGTGATCTTTGACCGCAAGACCCTTGAACCCTTGGCCATCTGGCCGGTATCGGTTCTGTCCCTCCTCTCGCATTGATAATCCGGTGCGTCGCGCGCCGAGTTTGGCAACTAACTCGTGAAATCTCTTTGCAGTAAGCCGCTGGGTCTGAGTGGCGCTGAGTTGCTTTTGGTGCTGACGCTGGCGCTGCCGACGCTGCTTCTTGCCCGCGCAGCACCGCAATCGGTTTTCTGGAACGAGTTCGTGGCGACCGCGATGCTGGTGAGTGCTGCCGGCGCATTCAAAGCGTTTCATCGGTCAATTGCCTTTCCTTGTCTCATAACCACATTTGCTGCCATAGCTCTTTTAGCCGCGGCACTTGGTGGCGCCAGTTCTCGCACTCCATTCGCGGTTGGCTTCGCGGCATATGTTGTCGTGTTCTTTATTGCCTATGTACTTGCTGCACGGACTGTCTACGGCGCCAGCAGTCAGGTCCAGTCGACGCGAATGGCGCCTGTAGTTGCGATGGGTTTCGTCCTCGTTGCCTGCTTTCAGTCGATCGTCGGCGCCCTTCAGATTGCCGACCTCACGTTCAGCGGTCTCGTGCTGCCGAAAGTCTACCGACAGACTTACGGCAACGTAGGTCAGCCGAATCATTATGCGAGCCTGCTCAGCCTTGGCATCGTTGGCGTCTGGTATCTCTTCGTTCGTGGCTATTTGCGAAGGGCTGCGGCTGCGGGCTTGATCCTTTGGCTGGCCTGCTCGCTTGCGGCGTCGGCTTCGCGCGCTTGCTGGCTCTATTTCGTGTGCGTTGTGATGCTCGGATTGTGGTCGGCGTATCGCAGCGATGCGTCGGATCGGAACGGCGCGGTCGCACTGGCCTGGGTCGGCGCGGCAGTGCTGATGCTTCAGGTCGCAATCGCCAAGAGCGGTGCGCTGGAGTGGGTGGGGCTGACCTCGTCCGTTGCGCGCGCAGCGGATGTTGGTTCCAACGGCCAGCGTCTGTATGACTGGTCACTCGCTTTGTCGGCAATCAAGGCGCACCCGGGGCTGGGCGTGGGGGTTGGCGGGTTCCACGGCTGGGCTGTTGAGCAGATGCCGGTGACGCCGGTGGTGCCCTTCTCCAAGTTCGCCGAGCACGCCCACAACCTGCCGTTGCATCTTGCAGCGACGATGGGATTGCCGTTTGCGCTGATGTTTCTGGGTGCAATCGGTTTGTGGTTGCTGCGCCAGTGGCGCGCGCAAATGAGCGTCGACCGGCTGTTTGCGTTCAGCGGGCTTGCGGTCATCGGCTTGCACAGCATGGTCGAGTATCCGCTCTGGTACACCTATTTCGTGATTCCAGCCGGACTGTTGTGCGGTCTTCTGGCTGCCTCGGATTCACGTGCGCGGGTTGTTCGGTTGCCTGAGGCGTTAGCAAATGTTGTGTTGGCTGGCTTGATTGTGTCGGTTGTCTGGGTGGCTCGTGATTACGTGATCGTGCAGCGCGCCTACGATGACTGGGCGACAGTACGCAACATGGCAACGGCAGCCGATCGTGAGCGCATCCGGCGTGACGTTGAACGGGTACCCGCTTGGTCAATCTTCGGTGATCACGCCCAGTCGCTTGCGCTGCAGACGTGGGCGCCCGATGTTGCAAGTGCCGCGCGGATGGCGGCGCAGTGCGAGCCGGCATTCCGCTTGCGTCCCTCGTGGGGACTGGGTACGCAGTGTCTGCTTGCGATGGGCATGGCCGGTGATCGGGCCGGGGTGGCGCGGATGTCGCTCGTGCTGTGCGAGGGCTTTCCTCGCCACCACCAGATGTTGCGTGACTGGGCCGAGGGGGCGGATCGTTTGCACCCGGCGGTCTCCGTGCAATCAGAGAACTGCCTGCGCAAGTCGTGATGCGCAGTAGGGCCGGTATACTGGCGCGTTGCCCTGAAACGACGAGCGTACAGCGGTCATGGCTTTTCAAGACAAACGCGGGGTGTTGCCCCGCTTTCAGGCCGGAGAGCGGCTGAAGATCGAACTCGGCTGTGGCCCGAGCAAGACGGACCCCGCCGCGGTTGGCATCGATGCGCTGGATTTCGAGGGCGTTGACCTCGTCGGCGATGTGTTCGAGGTGCTGGCTGCTTTGCCGGGGGAGAGTGTTGCGGCGTGCTATTCCGCCCACTTCTTCGAGCACATTGATGACCTATCGCGTCTGATTGACGAGCTGGGTCGCACGCTGGCGCCCGGCGCGGTGCTTACCGTGAAGGTGCCGCATTTCTCCAATCCGTATTTCTATTCCGATCCGACGCACAGCCGCTACTTCGGGCTCTACACGATGTCCTACTACGCGCGCGATGGCTTGCTGAAGCGCAAGGTGCCGAACTACGGACGTACTCCTGTGTTCGAGCTCGAATCCGTGCGGCTTGGGTTTGACTCTCCGTTTCCCTTCCGCGGTTTGTTCAAGCGGCTGATCGGCCCGATCTTCAATCTCACCACCTGGTTGCAGGAGTTTCACGAGGAGAACCTCTGTTACCTGCTGCCGTGCTACGAAGTCGAATACCGACTGCGTCGGCGCTGAGCGGGCGATGTCGCTGCGGTCCAGCCTTGCCTATTTCGTGTTTCGTGGGGCATCCGGTGCGCTCGCGGTTCTTACGGTTTCGGTATTTGCCCGTTTGCTCGGCCCTCAGGGGTATGCGCACTGGACGCTCGCTGTTGTTCTGAGCGGCTTCATCGCTGGCGTGCTGGTGCAGCCGATTCATTCGGCGCTGGCGCGATTTCTGCCACGGCCGGGTGGTGAGGCAATCATTGGCACGCTGGGGCGTTTGCTGCTTGTAGCGGCGTGTGCCGTCGTCGTCGTCGCGCTGCTCTTGAGCGCGGTAGCGCCATCATGGCTGCCGGGCGGTGTGGTGATCCTCGCGTTGAGTCTCGGTTTGTCGCAGGCGGTGTTCGACTTCTCCGCGCAGCATTGCTCTAGCACGCTGCAGGCTCGTCGTTACGGCCGGCTTTACTTGTGCAAGGCAATCATTGCGCTGGCCGCCGGCGGCACAGCCTTGTGGTGCGGTCTGGGGGCGGCTGGCGCGGTTGCGGGAACCTGCGCTGGCTTCCTCGGTGCGACGCTGGTATTTGGCCGCACGGCCTGGCGCGAAGTGGTACGCGGCCGTTTTGATGGCGCCGCGCTGCCGGAGTTGCGTGCATACGCGCTGCCGGTGATGTTTGCGCTGCTCACCGGTGCGGTACTGCAGTGGGGCGATCGCCTGGTGCTGGCTGCCAATGTGGCACCGGGCCGCTTGGGCGCTTACAGCGCTGCGGGCGATCTCGCCCAGCAGGGCTTTGGCCTGCTGTTCAGCGCCTTCCACCTCGCCTGGTTCCCGCGGCTGGTGGCCTTGTGGGAATCGAACCCCGCGGCGCTGCAGGCGCAGGTGAATCGTTACGCGCAGCTTTCGCTGGTCGTTATGGCGCCCGCGGCGCTTGGCTTTGCGTTAGTCGCACATGATCTTGCCAGCGTGCTGCTTGGCGCCGCGTTCAGTGGCGACGCGGCCCAAGTGATGCCTTGGCTAGCGCTGGCCGCGCTGCTGGGCGGTGTACGCGCCTATCTGTTCGATCTGCCGCTGCATCTTTCTCAGCGCATGGCGGTCCAGAGCATGATCGCGGGCGGCTGTGCGGTGTTGGGCGTATCCCTGAACCTGCTGCTGGTGCCGCACTTCGGTATCGTGGCCGCGGCCGCGGTTGCGGTGCTCGCGCAGGCCTGCGGTTGCCTAGCGAGCTATCTGGTTGGGCGCCGCACGTTATCGCCCAAATGGGCTTCGAAGGATCTACTCGCGGTGGCCGCTGGTGCCGCGGCGATGGCGCTATCGGTTCTGGTCGTGCCGTTCGGTGGCCTCATGGGGCTCGGCGTCAAAGTACTTCTCGGCGCGATTGCTTACGGCGCCGTGGTGCTGGCGGCGGATACGGCGGGTGTTCGGAGCCTTGTCTTCGCACGGATGGGGCTGCGTTGATGGCGCCGCTTGATGTTGTGGCCTTCACGCAGGGCGCGACGATTCCGTCTGCACGTTTTCGCGTGCGCCAGTATTCGCCGCAGTTGCAGGAGGCGGGGATCGCGCTGCGTGAGAGTGCCGCGCGGTTTGGCAGCTACCCGCCGACAGCCACTTGGCGCCGTGTGCCCTGGCTGCTGGTGAGCACGGCGGAGCGGGCGCTCGCGGCCGCAGCGGCCAGCAGCGCAGACGTCGTGCTGTTCCAGCGCGAGATGGTGTCAACACTGGCCTTCGCAGAGTACTGCTGCCGCGCGCCGGCTGTACTGGATGTTGATGATGCAATCTGGCTGACGCAGCGATTTGGCATGGTCGATCGTCTTGCGGCGCGCTGCCGTCTGGTTTTGTGTGGCAACGACTACATCGCCGAGCATTTCGCGCCGCATGCTCCGGTTCGAGTTTTGCCGACAGGCGTCGATACGGCCCTGTGGCGCCCGGGGGTGCGTGACGATCGGCCGGTACTGGTGTGGTCGGGCAGTTCGGGCGGCCTGCCTTATCTGTACGACATCGAGGCCGCGCTTGCGAAGGTGCTGGCCGAGGTGCCCGACGCGCGGCTGCGCGTGGTCTGTAATGCGCCGCCTGTGTTCTCGTCGATTGATCCCGCGCGCGTCGAGTTCATTCCTTGGTCGCCGCAACGCGAGGTCGCCGCCGTTCAATCCGCCTGGATCGGGCTGATGCCGATGCCGGATACGCCTTGGACGCGCGGCAAATGCAGTTTCAAGATGCTGACCTATCTTGCCTGCGGTGTGCCGGCGGTGGCCTCGCCCTGGGGCATGAACCGCAAGGTCATTGATGGTGGCGGCGCCTGGGGCGCGGTCAGTGCGGCGGACTGGGCGGATGCGCTCGTGATGCTGCTGCGCGACGCGGATCTGCGTGCGGCGGCGGGGCTCGCCGGGCGAGCGCAGGTGGAGGCGAACTATGCCTCGGTCACACTTGGTCGCACACTGGCCGCCGCGTTACGTGAGGCGGCGGCTTGATGATGCAAGTTGCGGCCGTTAATCTGCAAGGCTTTGCGCTGTCTCTTATACACATCTGACGCTGCCGACGAATTAGACGGTGTAGAT
>CAMFLH010000154.1 GCA_945957295.1 uncultured Uliginosibacterium sp. | reverse complement strand
AAGCTTGGGTCGAACGCCGGCGTAGGCCGGCTGCAGCCGCGCGGCTGATACGCCGGGCCAGTAGCGGCCTATCGATGCGGCGAAGGCTGCCGCGCGATCGGCCGGCACGCTGTAATCCGGCGCATCGACCCACTCGACGTCCGGCCCGAAGCGGGCATTACCGGCCAGATCAAGCGTCAGGTGGGTGCCGAGGCCGCCCGGTTCCGGCACCGGGTAGATCAGGTGTTTGAACGGGCTGCGGCCCGACAGCGAGAAGTAGTGCCCCTTGGCGAAATGCAGCGGCGGTACCGCTTCGGCGGGGAAACCCTGCAGGGCGCTAGCGAGCGCTTGTGCACCAAAGCCGGCGGCGTTGAGCAGCCAGGCCGCCTCGACCCGGTAAGGCGTTGTGCCGCCAACCAACACTTCGATGCCTCGCCCGCCGCATTGGCCGCTGACCACCGGTGCGCCGTACACGAGCATGGCGCCGGCTTGTTCCGCGTCGTCGGCCAGCGCCTGCATCAGCGCATGGCTGTCGATGATGCCGGTGTCGGGCGACCACAGCGCCGCGCAGCAGTGCAGTTCCGGCGCCATTGAGCGCGTGGTGTCGGCGGAAATCAGGCGGGCGTTGTGGACACCATTCGCACGCGCCTGGGCTGCGATGCGTTCAAGCGCCGGCAGATCGGCGGGCTCGGTGGCCACCACCAGTTTGCCGACGCGCTGGTGTGGAAGCTGCCGTGCGGCGCAGTAGTCGTACAACGCTCGCGCACCTGCGACGCAGAGTTCGGCCTTCAGCGAACCGGCGGGGTAGTACAGCCCCGCGTGGATCACCTCGCTCGAACGGCTGGAGATGCCCTGACCGAAGTGATGTTCACGTTCGAACACGGCGACCTGCAGCCCGCGCTGTGCGAGGGCGCGCGCGCAGGCAAGGCCCACGACCCCGGCGCCGGCCACGACGACATCGACGCGAACGCTGTCAGAAGCGGAGCACGTCATCGGGTGCGGCCCGCTCGGCGGCGAGGCGTTTGAAGGCGTCACGCAGGTCGAGCCCGGTTTCGAGCTTCAGTGCGGCCGCGCGCGCCTGGATCTCGGTGAAGGGCAGGGCAAAGGCATCGCCAGCGTTGGCGAGCGCGACGACGTTGCCGGTTTCGCACTGTGGCAGCGCGATCGTACGGCCGTCAAAGGCGTCCGCGATGCGGGCGAGGCTGTCGCGAAAGGTCTTGCGCTTGCCGAACAGGTTGCTCGCGAGCAGGCCGTTGGTGGCCAGCGCGGCACGGGCGGCGGTGTAGAACGGGGCGGTATCGAGCACCCCGGCGCGCGCGTTGTGATCGAAGCCATCGACCAGGATCATGTCCCAGTGGCCAGTGTGGCGCATCACCACCTCGGCACCATCGGCGACCACGATGCGCAGGCGGGCGTCCTCGTCCGGCAGCTTGAAATGCATGCGTGCGACGGCGACCACGCGGGGGTCGATCTCTGCCACGGTGATGCGGGCCTGTGGCACGTTGCGGTAGAAGAACTTGGTCAGCGAGGCGGCGCCGAGGCCGATCAGCAGCACCTTGCGTGGCCATGGCGCCGGCCGCAGCAGCAGGCCGGCGGCCATGTGCTGCGTGTATTCCAGTTCCAGCGCATACGGGCGCCGTACCTTCATCGCGCCCTGCACCCACTCCGAACCGAAATGCAGGTAGCGGATGCCGGCTTCTTCGGAGACGTCGATCGAATGGGCCATCGCTTCAGTCCTCGTCGCGCAGCGGCCGCGGGCGGATCCGGATCAGGCGCTCGGCCTCGGTATCCACGGTGATTTCGAGCCAACCGGGAATCGGCGAGCCGAACACCTCGGCACGGCGGAAGCGTTCTATCGTTTCGCCGTTGGTGTCGTGCAGTGGGCGGTCGACGCGCATCACATGCGTGTCGCCATGGATCAACAGCACCTCGCCGCTGAAGCCCAGCACTGCAGTGCGCAGCGCGTACAGCAGTTCGGAATAGGCGCGCGGCGGCGTGCCGGCGGCGAAGGCCTCGAAATCCGGGTTGGCGTGCATGAAGATCACGATGGCGGGTAGCGACTTGCGCTGCGCTTCGGCGAAGCCGGCGTCTAGCCAGTCGCGCACCGCGCTCATGCGCTGGCGGTATTCGGTGCTCGGTTCGCGTTGGCTGCCATAGTGGTTGTCGCTCCCCGGAACATTCAGCGTGAGAAACAGCACTGGGCCGCGCTGCCAGCGCAGGTGTTCCTGGTAGGCGCCGTGGGTGAAGTCGGCGTCGCTCTGGCGCACCACGCTGAAGGGCGCGGTGCCGAGGGATTCGGCCTTTGCGAAGTACAGGCTGCGCAGTTTGTCGAGCCGTTCGAGCGGGTCAAAGGCCCCTGCGCTGCGGCGCTCGCAATCCACCCATTCGTTGTTGCCGGGCACGAACACGGTGGGGAATGGGGCGCCCGCTAGCAGATCACGGAAGTCCTGCAGCGTTACGTCGTCGCAGGGCGTGCTGCCGTGCTTCATGTCGCCGACGTGCACCGCAAAGGCGACTTCCGCATCGCGCATCGCGTCGATCAGTTGCGGCAGCTCGGCGCGCTCGGTGTCGGTGTAGGGCAGGTCGCCGAAGGCGGCGAAGTTGAAGCGCTCGGCCTGTGCCGCCGGCAGCCACAGCAGCAACGCTGCCGACGCGGCCAGCAACGCGCGACAGCGCTTTGCAGTGAGGTTCATCGCGTCAGCGCCTTAAGCGCGTAGAGGTGTTCGAGCGCCTCGCGCGGTGAAAGTGCATCGGGGTCGACGCCGGCAAGCCGTTCCAGCACCGGATGCGGTGGCGCTTCCTCCACTTCCGGCGGCAGCGCGGAGAACAGGTCAGCCTGCGGCCCGCCCGAGGCTTCGCGATTCTCCAGCGCGCGCAGGCGGCGCCGTGCTTCGCGCACGACTGGCGCGGGAATGCCGGCCAGGGCGGCCACCTCGATACCGTAGCTCTGGCTCGCCGGGCCTTCCTCCACCGCATGCAGGAAGACGATGCGGTGACCGTGCTCAACCGCGCCCAGATGCACGTTGGCGCATTCCGGGTGTTCCACCGATAGCCGCGTCAGTTCGAAGTAGTGCGTCGAGAACAGCGCCAGCGAGCGGTTTTTCTCCAGCAGATGGCGCGCGATCGCGAAGGCGAGTGCCATGCCATCGAAGGTGGATGTGCCGCGACCGATCTCGTCCATCAGCACCAGCGAGCGCTCGGTGCTGCTGTTGAGGATCGCCGCGGCCTCGGTCATCTCGACCATGAAGGTCGAACGCCCGGAGGCGAGATCGTCCGACGCGCCGATGCGCGTGAAGATGCCGTCGATCGGCCCGAGTTCGGCGCGCTTTGCGGGAACGAAGGCGCCGCAGTGTGCGAGCAGAACGATCAGCGCGATCTGCCGCATGTAGGTCGATTTACCGCCCATGTTCGGGCCGGTTACCAGCAGCATGCGGCGCGTTGCCGAGAAGTCGCAATCGTTGGCGATGAAGCTGTCCACCTGGCGCTCCACCACCGGGTGCCGGCCACCTTCGATGGCGAGCCCGGCTTCACTGCGGAACACCGGTTTGCAGTAGTCGTAACGCAACGCGGCGCGTGCGAAGCTGGTGAGGCCGTCGAGCAGCGCGACGGCGCGGGCGATGCGCTGGAAGGCAAGAATGTCTTGCGCGAGCGTGTCGAGCAGTGCTTCCCACAGGCCCTTCTCGCGCGCCAGGGCGCGTTCCTGTGCGGAGAGCGCCTTGTCTTCGAAGGCCTTCAGTTCGGGGGTGATGTAGCGCTCGGCGTTCTTCAGCGTCTGCCGACGGCGGTAGTCGTCCGGCACCTTGGTGGTGTTGGCATGGCTCACTTCGATGTAGAAGCCATGCACCTTGTTGAATTCCACCTTCAGGCTGGCGATGCCGGTGCGTTCGCGCTCGCGCGCTTCGAGCTCCATCAGGAAGGCGCCGCAGTTCGACTGGATCCCACGCAGCTCATCGAGCTCCGCGTCGAAACCTTCGGCGATGACGCCGCCGTCGCGGATATTCGTCGCCGGTTCCGGCGCGATCGCGCGTGCCAGCAGCGTGGTCGGGGCCAGCGGCGCGGCAAGGTCGCCGTGCAGTTGCGCCAGCAGCGGCGCGCTGGCGGTCGGCACGGTCGCTTGCAGTTCAGGCATTCGCGCCAGGGTGTCGCGCAGCGCGGACAGATCGCGCGGGCGCGCGCTGCGAAGTGCGATGCGTGCCGTGATGCGTTCAACATCGGCGACGCCGCGCAGCACGCGCGCGAGCCCTTCGGCGGAAAGCCCCTGGTCTTCGACCAGGGCTTCTACGGCGGCGTGCCGCTGCGCACAGGCCTGACGATCGGACAGCGGATGGTGCAACGCATGGCGCAGCCAGCGCGACCCCATCGACGTTTCGCACAGGTCGACCAGCGAGAACAGCGTCGGTGCCGGTTCGCCGCGCAGTGTCTCGGTCAGCTCCAGATTGCGGCGGGTCGCTGCGTCCATGCGCAGAAACTCGGCTTCGCGCTCGACGTGCAGGCCGGATACATGCGACAGGCTCTGGCGCTGCGTTGCGCGGGCGTAATCGAACAGCGCTGCGGCGGCCGCGAGCGCGACTTCGAACTCGTCGGCACCGAAGCCGGAAAGATCGCGCGTGCCGAAATGTTCCGGCAGCACGCGCCGTGCCGTTGCCGCATCGAACTGCCAGTCGGCGAGCCGGCGCACGGCGGGCACGCGTTGTTCCAGCCCATCCAGGGGCAGGCCATCCGGTACCAGCGCCTCGGCTGGGCGCAGACGTTCGAGCTGAGACGCCAGCTGCGTGGGCTCGCATTCGAGCAGGCGGAAGTCACCGTTCGCGAGGTTCAGCCACGCCAGCCCGAGACGGCCACGATGTTGCGTGGCGGCCAGTAGCGGCGCGTCGGTCTTGTCATCGAGCAGGGCGGAATCGGTCAGCGTGCCGGGGGTGACGATGCGCGCCACGGCGCGCTCGACCGGCCCCTTGCTGGTGGCCGGGTCACCGACCTGTTCCGCAATCACCGCCGATTCGCCGAGTTTCACCAGCTTGGCGAGGTAGGGTTCCAGCGCATGGAACGGAACGCCCGCCATTGCGATCGGCTTGCCGGCCGACTTGCCGCGGGCGGTCAGCGTGATGTCGAGCAGGCGCGCTGCTTTCTCTGCATCGTCAAAGAACAGCTCGTAGAAGTCGCCCATGCGATAGAACAACAGCGTGCCCGGATGCTGCGCCTTGAGCGCTAGGTATTGCTGCATCATCGGCGTGTGGCCGTCGAGGTCGGCGGGGCTTGGGGCGTGGGCTCGGGTCACTTAAAGGCGGCTTGCAATACTGGAGACGCGCGATTTTCTCATACTGGGCGGCTTAGCCTCGAGGTGCGTTGCAGGAACCGGAGGTGGATCGGATGGGAAGGTTCTTCCCGATGGTCGGCTCCAGGAAAGGAGTGAGTTTTGCCTTGCAAGGCGGCGCGCACGGCGCCCTTACTTGGGGCGTGCTTGATTGGCTATTCGACGATAGCCGGAATCCCCCGCGCCGGCACAGGCGAGTTTGGTTACAGCCCGTTGGAGTATCGGTTGCCGGCGGCGAGCTGTCTCTTCGGCTGCGCGTTGGTGTCGCTTCTGGCGCGGGCGGCGGTGCGCTGGGTGGGGCATCTGGCGCTGTGAGTTTTGTCGTTCGATTGGGGGCAGGCTGAGCGCTGAGAGACCGGCGTGCATCAGTCGTCGGCGCGGTGTTCCATTTCGTCCAGAAGCGTCAGCAGCGGCGTGATGGATAGCGTTTGCAGCTCATGGAAGCTGCGGCGCAGCGGCAGATCGGCCAGTAGCCGCTTCCACTGCAGCGCGTTGGGCGAACGCCGGGCGTTGCAGCAGGCAACGCGGAAGCTGCTGCGCCAGAGCACCCGTTCGCGCGTGAGGACGAGCTGCTCGTCGCTGTGTGTGCGCAGGTAGCCGGCGCCCAGTGCGGCAAGCGCGGCGATCCGCGTCGGCGGGGCTTCGCCGTCCAGATAGCGCGCCAGGAACGTCTCCAGTTGGTCGGCACTGACGACCCCGAAACCGCCAGTGAGGCTGCTCAGCCGTTTGCGTAGGTACTGGCCACAGGATGCGATGAACTGCCTTGCTTCCAAGCCGGGCAGGGTGCCGAGCCAGGCCATTTCGATCAGCGGGAAGAGTGGCGCGAGATAGACTTCGCAGCCTTCGAGCCCGTGTTTCTCGCGCAGGGCTGTCAGGTACCAGACGGCGGTCGCGGGCGAGTCGCCGTCTGCGGGCACGCTGTTCCGCGCATTGACTGCGTCGAAATGGCGGCGGATTTCGTGCTCAAGTTCGTAAAGCGACTGCGTGTTCTCCTGTTGGCGCGTTGCGGCTTCGGCCGATGCGCTGCTGGCCCAATGGCGGTAACCGGTCTGGCGCATTGCGTATTCCTCGCAGAGCGCACGAAATGCGGGCTCTTCGGAGTAAAGCTGGTTGATCTGAACGGCGTCGGGTTCGCCTTCATTCGTGCGCGATTTGGCTTGGAAAAAATTGAATCCGGGCTGCATCTCGTTCATGGCCGCTCCTTGTTAGAAACCATGAGAGGCATTCTGTCGATGCGGCCGTGGTCGCCAGAGTGATTTACGGTAAACGCTGCTCACGCGCAGGCGACGCTATGGGGTCGGCGACGATCGCGCTACTGGTGCGCAGCGCCTGCGTGGCTTGATCCGCGCACATAAAAAAGCCCGGCGAGAACCGGGCTTTTTTTGCGGTGCTTGATCGCTCAGATCTGTTCCGCTGCGACTGGGGCCTTGCCGCGGAATCGGTGTTTGATCCATTCGCCGAAGTCGTCGAGGTAGGTGTAGACCACCGGTACCACAACGAGCGTAAGCAGCGTCGATGCGATCACGCCGCCAATCACCGCGTGCGCCATCGGTGCGCGTTGCTCGCCACCGTCGCCCAGGCCGAGCGCGACCGGGATCATGCCGAAGACCATTGCGAAGGTGGTCATCAGGATCGGGCGCAAGCGGATCCGGCCCGCATCGATGATCGCCTGCCGCCGCGGCTCGCCGCGCTTCTGCGCATGCTCGACGAAGTCCACCAGCAAGATTGCGTTCTTCGTGACCAGACCCATCAGCATGATGATGCCGATCACCGAGAAGATCGACAGCGTGCTGCGCGCCACCAGCAACCCGAGGAAGACGCCGATCAGCGACAGCGGCAGCGAGGTCATGATCGCCAACGGATGCAGGAAACTGCCGAATTGCGAGGCGAGGATCATGTAGATGAAGATGATCGCGAGCGCGAGCGCTGACACCGCGTAACCAAAGGATTCCGCCATCTGCTGGTTCTCTCCCTCCTCGACGATGCGGTAGCCCGGCGGCAGCGTCTTCTTGAAATCCGCCAGCACCTTCTGCACATCGGCGCCTACGTCGCCCGCCGAGCGGCCCGACACACCAGCAAAGACCCAGATGTCGCGCGCCAGGCTCTTGCGGTTGATGCGCGTCGGCGAGCTCGAAGCGACGACTTTGGCCACCTGCGACAGCGCGATCATGTAGGGCAGGCCGGTTGCGGCGTCGGTGGTGCTGCTCGCCATCCACAGCAGGTCAAGGTCAGACCCGGTGCGGCGCAGTTCCGCCGGCAGGCGGATCTTCACGTCGTAGGCTTCGCCGTCTGGCGCCTGCCAGGTTGTTGCGGCAACACCTTCGATAAAGGGGCGCAGCGTGGTGCCGACCCGTTCGACCGAGATGCCGAGGTCCGCCGCCATCGCACGATCGACAACGACTTCGAGCATCGGCCGCGTGTCTTCTGCGGTGGTCTGGATGTCGACCGCGTTTGGGATCGCGCGAATGCGGGCCGCGAGGTCCTGCGACAAACGTGTGAGCACCGCGAGGTCGTCGCCCTGCAGGTTGACCGCGATCGGGTTGTCGCCGCCGCCTTCGCCAATCCCGAGCGACTTGAGCTCCACGCCGCCAAGCTCGCGTAGCCGGGCACGCAGGCGATCGACCATCTGCTCCTGAGTCGCCTTGCGCTTGGTTTTGTGGGCCAGTTTGATGTCGAGCTGGATCTGCTCAGGCCCTTGCGTTTGCCAGCCCGCGTTCACGGTGATGTAGGTGCGCTGCACCTCCGGGAATTCATGCAGGGCGGCATCGATCTGCTTGGCTTTGGCGAGCGTGTAAGCAAGGCTGGAACCCGTTGGCGTGACCATGCGGCCGCCTAGTTGCCCGAAATCACCCTTCGGCACGAACTCCGAGCCGATGTAGGGCACGAGGAGGAAGCTACCCACCAGCAGCGCGCTGGCGGCGAACAGCACCGTTTTGCGGTGCCCCAGCGCCCAATCGATGAGCCGGCCGTAACGCTCGGACAACCGCGTCTGGAAGGCCTCGAATGCATTCAACCAGCGACCCAGCAGACCCTTGCGTGTGGGGCCATGTGCATCGGGGTCGTGCCATACGGACGAGAGCATCGGGTCGAGCGTGAAGCTGACGAACATCGACAGCATCACTGCCGACGCGACTGTGAGTCCAAACTGGTAGAAGTAGCGGCCGATGATGCCGCCCATGAATCCCACGGGCAGGAACACGGCGACGATGGTCAGCGTGGTGGCGAGTACCGCAAGGCCAATTTCGTGAGTGCCGTCCAGCGCGGCCTGATAGGGCGACTTGCCCATCAGCGCATGGCGCACGATGTTCTCGCGCACCACGATTGCATCGTCGATCAGCAGACCGATGCAAAGCGACAGCGCGAGCAGCGTCATCATGTTCAGCGTGAAGCCGAGCGCCTGGATCATGAAGATCGAGCCGAGCAGCGCCAGTGGCAGGGTGAGGCCGGTGATGACGGTGCTACGCCAGGAGCCGAGGAAGATGAAGACGATCAGGATCGTCAGCAGTGCGCCCTCGACAAGTGTGTGCTGCACGTCATTGAGCGAATTGCGGATGTCGTCCGAGCCGTCGTAGATGGTGTCGAGCACCATGCCCTCGGGCAGCGACTGGTTCAGCTCCGCCATCGTCTTGCGCACGCCGTTGGCGACTTCGACGGTGTTGGACTTCGATACCTTGTAGATGTCGATCGACAACGCCGGCTTGCCGTTGATCAGCGCGTGCGAGGTTGGTTCGGCTTCGCCGTCGGAAACGCTCGCCACGTCTCGCAGGCGGACCTGCGCGTCGCCGCGCTGCGCGATCACGATATCGGCGAACGCCATCGGGTCGCGCAGTCGACCCTGCACCTGGACCTGCATTTCCTGCCGCGTGTTCTTCAGCGCGCCTGCCGGCAGCATCTGGTTCTCGCGCCGCAGCGCTTCGCTTACCTGTTCCACGCCGATGTGCAAGGCACGCATGCGGAAGGGGTCGAGCTGAATCTGGATTTCACGCGCGATGCGTCCGGCCAGATCGGCGCGGCCAACGCCCTTGACGGTCTGCAGGCGCTTGAGCACTAGCTTGTCTGCCCGCTCTGTCAGCTCACGCGCGGTATGGCGATCAGACGTGAAGCTGAGCGACATGATCGGCCGGTCTTCCTCGCCCCAGGTGCCGATCGTGGATTGCTTCACCTCATCCTTGAGCGATGGCCTCACCTGACTGAGCTTGTCGCGCACATCGGCGACCGCCTTGTCGGCATTTACATCGAGTTCGAACTCGACGAACACCAGCGAGTAGTCCTGGTAAGAGCGCGAAGTCACACGCTTGACGCCGGCCAGTGTGTTCATCGCCTCTTCGATCTTGCGCGAGACTTCGGTCTCTACCACCTCGGGCGTTGCGCCAGGGTAGGGCGTGGTGATCGCGATGGACGGAAACGTCACATCGGGCATCGCCTCGACCGTGAGGCGCTTGTACGAAAAGAGTCCGAGCACGGCGAGGCAGAGCATCAGCATTGCCGCGAAGACGGGGTTCTTGACCGAGATCCGGGTCAGCCACATGGCGTACGCTCCTGCTCGATCAGGCTGCGGGCTTGAGCCGCACGGCCAGGTTCTCGGTGGCGCCCTTGAGCGGCATCGATACCACGCGTTCGCCACCGTTCAGGCCCTTGGTGATGCGTACCAGGTCGACGCGCAACTGCTGGTATTCAACTGGCTGCCACTTGAGTTTGTTGTCCGCCACGACCCATACCCCGCGGCCGGTCTTCGATGCCTGTATCGCGGTGGCCGGCAGCTGGATCTGCTGTTCTGCCGTGCCAGTCTCGATTTCACCGGTGACGTAAAGTCCCGCGCGGAGCCGCTCTCCCGGGTTGTCGACGGCCACGTAGGCCAGCACGCTGCGCGTGCCCGGTTGCGTCGTCGGGTTGATCCGCGTCAGCCGGCCCTCGAACATCTCATCACCAAAACCCTCGGCGCGCAGGCGCACCTTCTGCCCGGGGGTCAGACTGGCAATGTGCTGGCTCGGTATGGCGGCCTCGACTTCGAGCTTGCGCAAATCGACCAGCGAGAACAGCTTGCGGTTCGGCTCAACCCACTGGCCCGGTTCCACCTGGCGGTACGAAACCGTTCCCGCGAAGGGGGCAACGACTTTTGCGTCTTTCAGCGCACGCTGAACGATTGCGAGCTGCGCCTTCTGCGCATCCAGCGCGGCCTGACGTTCCGCGTAGCCGCCAAGCGTGTTGTCGAACGCGTTCTTCGAGATGAAGTTCTGGTCGAGCAGCGCGCGGCTCGACACGCGATTTCGCTCCGCCACCCGCATCTGCTCCTCCGCACTCGCAACCGCGGCGGCGCGTTCGGCATGGCGGGCGCGCAGGTCGGTCTCGTCAAAGCGAGCAAGCACCTGGCCGGCGACCACCTTGTCGCCGGGGCGCGCGCTGACCTCGGCAACGCGGCCGTCGAACGGCGCATGCAGATGGATCTGCGTGAGCGGGTTCAGCGTGCCCGCCAGCAGCACCGTAGGTTGAACGGCCACTTGCTGCGCGATCAGCACATCGGCCGGCGCCAGTTCCATCAGCGTCGCCTTGGCTTTGGTGTCGGCCGGTTTGGCTTGCACGTCCTTGCGCGCACTGAGGGCATAGACGCTAAGGGTGGCGATGCAGGCGAACGCGATACCGCCGATCGCCCACCGGCGTGAGGGGCGCCGAATCATTTGAAACATGATTGTCTGACTCCGGAATGGCCAGTGCGTGGCGCAAGCGGTTGGGGATGATTGATTCTAGGCAGCCGCCCGAGTTTCCGTTTGTCGGGTTTGTGTCACGCGCAGGGGCGCCGATACAAAGCGGTAGGCCGGCGGTAAGAAGCGGGGGTGTGAACGACAAAGGGGCCCGCGAACGGGCCCCTTTGGCATTGTCTGGTGCTGCTGACCGGAATCGAACTGGTGACCTACTGATTACGAATCAGTTGCTCTACCGACTGAGCTACAGCAGCGAAGCTCTGCATTCTAATCGAGGTTTTCGCAAAGCTGCAAGTCTGTGTGTATTTCAATTTTCGAATCAGCGACATGTTTTGCCGGGAAAGCGTCACAGATTCGACATCAAAGTCGTGATAGGGCGCCGACTTAATGCATGGCGAGGCGGTGTGTTCGTTATGGTGCGCCGCACCAATCTGGTGCGGAAATCTCTTGCAAACACTCGCAACACCTTGTGTTTTGTCCGAAATCGCATGGCACAACTCTTGCTGAGTCTGCTTCGGCAGTGAGTTACATCGTCACTGTCAGGGCCGCCGAAAGGGGCGCAAACGCGGGTTTGTAGCTGTTGCAACCGGACTTCGGGATTGATTGACACCCCAATTTCCGCGCCGCGACAATGCGACGCCCTCGGGCCTCGGCCTGATGGCGGAGGCCTTCGCGCGA
>CAMFLH010000153.1 GCA_945957295.1 uncultured Uliginosibacterium sp. | reverse complement strand
GGCAGGGGAGGGCCGCATTCTACCGCTTGACCAAAAATGCTGCGCCGCATCATCGTGGATCGAAAGAGCTTTGCTGTGGCTACTGAACGACAAGTCAGTCACTTAAATAGTTCATTAAAAATCATTGGGTTGTTGTCGCATAAGGCAGACTTATTTCGATATAAAGAGGTTCGTTCGGCGACTTGGTCTGGAACCTTGCAATGCACAAGCTCGATGCCCATAATCCAAACCGTAGTGATTGATTCGGTGCCGCAACAGCGAGCCGAACCAATCCCGGGTTTGTCTCCTCCACCCTCCTCCTTTGGTGTGGACTTGGCGCAGCTCTTCGGGCTGCGTTTTTTTTTGTGTTTTTCGATCAGTGTTTGACTTTGGAAGAAGTTGGCGAGTAGAATTGCCGGCTTTCCGCATTTGGGCCTGGAACGGGTCCTAGAAGAAATCAAGGGACATTCTCATGAGGACGTTTTCTGCCAAGCCGCACGAAGTTAAGCGTGATTGGTACGTGGTGGACGCGACCGACAAGGTTCTGGGCCGTCTTGCCTCCGAAATCGCGCGTCGCCTTCGCGGCAAGCACAAGCCCGAATACACGCCGCACGTCGATACCGGTGACTTCATTGTCGTCGTCAATGTCGAAAAGCTGCGTGTGACCGGTACCAAGTCGCTGGACAAGAAGTACTACCGTCACTCGGGTTACCCGGGCGGCATCCACGAAACCAACTTCCAGAAGCTGCAAGACCGCTTCCCGGATCGCGTTCTGACCAAGGCCGTCAAGGGTATGCTCCCGAAGGGGCCGCTGGGCTACGCGATGCTGAAGAAGCTGAAGTGCTACGCCGGTGATGCTCACCCGCACAGCGCCCAGCAGCCGAAGGCCCTCGAAATTTAACGGAGCCGAGTAATGGCGATCGCGAATCCTTACAAGTACGGCACGGGCCGCCGCAAAACTGCTGTGGCACGCGTTTTCATCAAGCCGGGTAGCGGCAACATCGTTGTGAACGGCAAGCCGGTCGACGTGTTCTTCTCCCGTGAGACGGGCCGCATGATCGTGCGCCAGCCGCTGGAAGTCACCGAGACCGTCGGCAAGTTCGACATCATGGTGAACGTTGACGGTGGTGGTGAGTCGGGCCAAGCCGGTGCGGTGCGTCATGGCATCACTCGCGCTCTGATCGACTACGACGAGACGCTGAAGCCCGCGCTGAAGAAGGCTGGTTTCGTGACCCGTGATGCACGTGAAGTCGAGCGTAAGAAAGTCGGTCTGCACGGCGCACGTCGTCGCAAGCAGTTCTCGAAGCGCTGATCGCTGTTTCAGTTGCTCATTCAAAAAGCCCGCGAAAGCGGGCTTTTTGTTTTTCTGCGCACTGAAATGCGAATTTCTGCACTTTAGTCGTTTTGAAACATTTGCTGACTAAGCTTCTCCTGTTGCGTGTTGCGCACAAGCGTGGCGCGCGCGTCACTTGAAACTGAGGAGAAGCAGTGAAACATCAGCAGAAGATTGCACTTGCCGCCGTCGCCTTGATCGGCGGAAGTGCCATGGCAGCCGATAGTAGCGTCACCGTCTACGGCCTGGTCGACATGGGCTACGCCTATCGCACCGACAACTACGATGCGAGTAAGTCAGGCCGCAACGGTATCGACAGCGGTATCGCCAGCGGGTCCCGCCTCGGCTTTCGCGGTGTCGAGGAGATCTCGCCGGGTCTGAAAGGCAAATTCGTGATCGAGGCCGGCATCAATGCCGACCAAGGTTCGGCCGCGCAGGGTGGTGCTGCATGGGGTCGCCAGAGCTGGGTGGGTCTTGATGCGGGTGTCGTCGAAGCGCGCCTGGGCCGCCAGTATTCGCCTGAATACCTGATCTACGGCGATATCGATCCGTTCTCGCACGGCCAGGTCGCCAAGGCGAGCAACATCTTCCAGCACGTGAAGACCTACGACCGCATCAACAACGCTTTCTACGTCACGACGCCGTACTTCGGCGACGTGTTCTCGGTCGATGCGATCTACTCGTTCAACCGTGGCGGTGACGAGGCGGTAGCCAATGCGGGCGACAAGCGCTTCTATGCAATCGCGCCGAAGCTGCAATTTGGCAAGATGTTCAAGGTTGTTGCCAACTACAGCCACGACTACGACAGGGCGAAGTACACCACCGACACCGTGGTTGAGCTGGGCGCCATTGTTGACTTCGGCATGGCAAAGATCTCTGGCGCCTACGCGCAGCCGAAACTTGAGAGCACGCCGGTCGGCGCCGCGAAAGAGCCGAAAAAGTACAACCGCTACCTGCTCGGCGCGACCGTGCCGTTTGGCAATTTCTCGCTCCTCGCGTCCTATGCGTATTCGAAGGACAAGAACGATCTGGACGAGAAAGCAACGCAGATCGGTATCGGCGGTACCTACGCGTTCTCGAAGCGCACCGACATGTACCTTGGATACGCTCGCATTGATGCGGATGACAAGATCGGTGTGAAGTACGGCGTGTCGGATGGCTCCAACACGTTCAACGACTACCGTAGCGGCTTCAACTTGGGCGTTCGCCACAAGTTCTAAAGATCAGGTGCTCGAGTCCCTTTATAGAGGCGCCGATGGCGCCTCTTTTTTTTCAGGTGGGAGATTCCGCGCCAGAAAGAAAAACGGCACCGCATGGTGCCGTTTTTCTTTGATGCTCCGTTCCGTTTAAGCGAGGCGGCCGAGCTGCTCGCGCAGCTTCTCCAGCGTGGCGCCGAAGTCGGCGACGCGCTTCTTCTCCTGCTCGACCACCGCGGCGGGTGCGCGGGCGACGAAGCTCTCGTTGGAGAGCTTGGCGTTGGCCTTGGTGATCTCGCCTTCGATGCGCGCGATCTCCTTGGTGACGCGTTCGCGCTCGGCAGCTACATCGATCTCGATCTTCAGCATCAGGCGGAAGTCGCCGACGATCTGCACCGGCGCCGGCGAAGCGGGCAGCGCATCACCGGCAGCGGTGACGCTTTCGAGCTTGGCGAGCGAGGCGAGGTAGGGCGCGAAGGCTTCGACGTCGGCCACCGGGCCTGCGACGATGAGCGGCACCTTCTGCGCCGGCGACAGGCTCATCTCGCCACGCAGGCTGCGCACGGCGCTGACCAGCGCCTTCAACTGCTCGACACGGGCCTCGGCCTTGGCGTCGATGCGTTCGACGTTCGCGCGCGGGTAGGCCACGAGGCACAGGCTGTCGGCCTCCTTCTTGCCGGCGAGCGGGGCCACGGTCTGCCACAGCTCCTCGGTGATGAAGGGGATCACCGGGTGCGCCAGGCGCAGGATGGTCTCCAGCACGCGCAGCAGGGTGCGGCGCGTGGCGCGTTGCTGGGCCTCGGTGCCGGTGTTGATCTGCACCTTGGCGAGTTCGAGGTACCAGTCGCAGTACTCGTCCCACACCAGCGTATAGATCTCGCTCGAGAGCAGATCGAGGCGGAAGTCGGCGAAGTGCTGCGCAACGGCGGTCTCGGCGCGCTGCAGGCGCGAGACGATCCAGCGGTCTGCGTCGGAGAAGGCGAGGTAGCTGCCGTCGCACTCGCCCGGCGCGTGCTCGTTCAGGCCGCAGTCCTTGCCCTCGGTGTTCATCAGCACGAAGCGCGTGGCGTTCCACAGCTTGTTGCAGAAGTTGCGGTAGCCCTCGCAGCGCTGCATGTCGAACTTGATGTCGCGGCCCAGCGTGGCGAGGCTCGCGAAGGTGAAGCGCAGCGCGTCGGTACCGAAGGCGGGAATGCCTTCGGGGTATTCCTTGCGCGTCTTCTTCTCGATCTGCGCGGCCTGCTTCGGGTTCATCAGCCCGGTGGTGCGCTTGGCGACGAGGTCGTCGAGCTGGATGCCGTCGATCAGGTCGATCGGGTCGAGCACGTTGCCCTTGGACTTGCTCATCTTCTGGCCTTCGGCGTCGCGCACCAGACCGTGCACATACACGGTCTTGAACGGGATCTTGCCGGTGATGTGCTTGGTCATCATGACCATGCGCGCGACCCAGAAGAAGATGATGTCGAAGCCGGTGACCAGCACCGACGAGGGCAGGTAGAGGTCCAGCGCGTCGTTGGACTGGGCCGGCCACTCGGGCGTCCAGTCCAGGGTGCTGAAGGGCCACAGGGCAGACGAGTACCAGGTGTCGAGCACGTCCTCGTCACGCTTCAAGGCGCCGGTGTAACCCTCTGCTGCGGCGAGCGCCTTGGCTTCGGCCTCGTCCTGGGCGACGAACACTCGGCCGTCATCGGTGTACCAGGCGGGAATCTGGTGACCCCACCACAGCTGGCGCGAGATGCACCAGTCCTGGATGTTGTTGAGCCACTGGTTGTAGGTGTTCACCCAGTTTTCGGGCGCGAACTTGATCTCGCCCGAGGCCACGCACTCGAGCGCCTTGCCAGCGATGCTCTTGCCGTCGGGGCCGGCCTTGCTCATCGCGACGAACCACTGGTCGGTCAGCATCGGTTCAATGACGACGCCGGTGCGGTCGCCGCGCGGCACCATCAGCTTGTGCGGCTTCACTTCGCCCAGCAGGCCCAGCGCCACGAACCCGGCGACGACCTGCTTGCGCGCCTCGAAGCGGTCCAGCCCGGCCAGATGCGCGGGTAGCGGCGTGGTGCCGCTGATCTGCCCGCCGGTGACGACGGTGCCTTCGGCCGGCACGCTGCCTTCGAGCGTCAGCACGATGATCATCGGCAGGTTGTGACGCTGGCCGACGCCGTAGTCGTTGAGGTCGTGCGCCGGCGTGACCTTGACCACGCCGGTGCCGAACGCGCGGTCCACGTATTCGTCGGCAATGATCGGCACTTCGCGGCCGACCAGCGGCAGCGTGACGGTCTTGCCGATCAGGTGGGCGTAGCGCTCATCTTCCGGGTGCACCATCACGGCGGTGTCGCCGAGCATGGTTTCCGGGCGCGTGGTGGCCACGGTCAGCGAGCCGCTGCCGTCGGTGAGCGGGTACTGCAGGTGCCACAGGAAGCCGTCTTCCTCTTCGGACACCACTTCCAGGTCCGACACTGCGGTGTGCAGCTTCGGGTCCCAGTTCACGAGGCGCTTGCCGCGGTAGATCAGGCCTTCGCGGTATAGGCGTACGAAGGTCTCGGTGACGATCTTCGAGAGCCCGGCGTCCATCGTGAAGCGCTCCCGGCTCCAGTCGGGCGATGTGCCAAGGCGGCGCATCTGCTGGGTGATGGTGTTGCCGGAGTATTCCTTCCACTCCCACACTTTCTCGAGGAACTTCTCGCGGCCCAGATCATGGCGCGACACGCCCTGCGCATCGAGCTGGCGCTCGACGACGATCTGCGTGGCGATGCCGGCATGATCGGTGCCCGGTTGCCACAGCGTGTTGTGGCCCAGCATGCGGTGGTAGCGGGTGAGCGCGTCCATCACCGTCTGGTTGAAGCCGTGGCCCATGTGCAGCGTGCCCGTAACGTTGGGCGGCGGCAGCAGGATGCAGAACGCGTCGGGGTTGGATTTGTCGAGGCCGGCTTTGAAGTAGCCAGACTCTTCCCAGTTTGCATACCAGCGCCGTTCGATCTCGGCGGGCTCGAAGCTCTTTGCGAGTTCCATTATTTTCGTCTGGAAAATCAAAACCTTGGATTATAGCGAATGGGCGGCCGCCCCCGCCGCCGATGCGGTGCTGGGTGACGACCGTCCACGGGGGTCAATCTTGTTTGGGCGTGTTCAGCGTAGCGTCGAGTAATTCCGACAGCTTGTGCGACAGGTCAGGTACCAGTGTTGCGCGCATGTGCGCCAGCGTCTTGATGCGTAGCCGTTCGACCATGCCATCGACTTCGGCGGCGACGATCTGCGGCAGTTCGTTGCTGATCCAGCTCTCCAGCGTTTGGGCGATGTGTGCGTCGAACTCGATCAGTTGCTCGGCCATCCGCATCTGCGCCGCTTGGGCTTGGACCAGGGCTTCTTCGCGCGCAGCTTTTGCGGCGGCATCGGCCGCAGCGGCGATGATCGCGGGGTCGGGTTCGACGATCGCAGGCAGAGCGGTGGGTTCTGCTGCTGGCGTCGTAGTCGTCTCGGCAGGTTGTAACGGCGCTTCAAGCGGTTCGTCGTCGAGCGCGATTTCGTCCGCGATGTCGTCGAGGACCGGCAGGTCTTCGCCCAGTACGTCGGTCAGAACCGGCAGGTCGTCGGCTTGTGGCAGGGTGCTTGAGCGATGCCGGTGAATCAGCGCGTCGGCTTTCACCAGCAGAGTGTCCGAAGCGTCCAGATCATCGTTTGGGGTGATAGGGGTCATGAACGCTCGCGTGCGGAAAGGTCGTTTGCTTCCGGTTCAAGCCCTCGCTCGCGATAGAAGGCCCAGCGTGCGCGGGCGGGGCCGCGATCGGCCGGATCGGACGTGACGATTTCTATCACTTGGGAAAAGCGCTCGAACGCGGGTGGGGCTTCGTCGCCGAGGTTGATCAGCACGTCCAGATGTTTTGGGCGCTCAAGTCCGGTCTCGATCAATACCGGTGTCTCGGCCGCGAGTGGTGATGAGCCTAGAACATGAGGAACGAAAGCGAGCGGTTGGAATGTCCATAGCAGCGCATCGAAGCGGGTCGCCTGACCCGCTTCGGGCGCAAACACGGTGACCTTGCGTCCGTGCCGGTACGCGGCGGCGGCCAATCGGCATGCCGCCGACAGTTTGTCCGGTGCGTTGTGGAAGAAGCGGACTTCGGTCACTGTGTGGTCGATCTCATCAGGTGCCGGCGCGCTTGATCAGGAACTGCGTGAGCAGGGGCACCGGGCGGCCAGTGGAGCCCTTGTCGCCGCCGGACTTCCAGGCAGTGCCAGCGATATCAAGGTGCGCCCACTTGTAGGCCTTCGTGAAGCGCGACAGGAAGCAAGCTGCCGTGATCGTTCCGCCAGCGCGGCCGCCGATGTTCGCCATGTCGGCAAAGTTGCTCTTCAACTGTTCTTGGTACTCGTCGAACAGCGGCAGTTGCCAGGCGCGATCACCGGCTGCGACGCCGACGTCCAGCAGTTCGCGCGCCAGATCATCGTCGTTCGCGAGCAGGCCGGTGGTGTGGCTGCCGAGAGCAATCACACACGCGCCAGTCAGCGTCGCGATGTCGATCACGCAGTCCGGCTCGAAGCGTTCGGCGTAGGTCAGCGCGTCGCACAGGATCAGGCGGCCCTCCGCATCGGTGTTCAGGATCTCGATCGTTTGTCCTGACATCGAGGTCACCACATCGCCCGGCTTCACGGCAGAGCCGCCAGGCATGTTCTCGGTGCTCGGGATCAGGCCGACCACGTTGATCGGTAGTTCGAGCTCGGCCAGCGCACGGAAGGTGCCCAGCACCGAGGCGCCACCGCACATGTCGTATTTCATCTCGTCCATGCCTTCACCTGGCTTGAGTGAGATGCCACCGGAGTCGAAGGTCAGACCCTTGCCGACCAGCACGATCGGCTTGGCTTTCTTGGACTTGGCGCCGTGGTACTGCATCACGATGAAGCGTGCAGGTTCGTGCGAGCCCTTGGTGACGGACAGGAACGAGCCCATGCCGAGCTTTTCGATGCCGGCGTTGTCGAAGGTTTCAACTTTGATCGACTTGAATTCTTTCGCGAGCTTCTTCGCCGTGTCGGCGAGGTGGCTTGGCGTGCAGACGTTGCCCGGCAGATTGCCGAGATCACGTGCCAGCGCCATGCCGGCGGCGATCGCGCTGCCCTGGGCGGCGCCGCGTGCGGCGTCGGTGCTGGGCTTCGCAGCAAAGGCGAGAGTGATCTTGCCGGCGCCGCGTTTGTCGTCATCCTTCTTCGCGCGAGGGGCGTCGTATTTGTAGGCGGTGTCGCGCAGGATTTGCGTGGCTTGGGTGGCGAGCCACTTTGCGTCGCGCCCCTTCAGTTCGACGTCGGCCAGCGTCACAACCGCGTCGCTCGCCTTGAGGTTCGCGAGCGCTTTCGCGGCAGCGCTCAGCGCGCTGCGATAAGCCTTTTCGTTGAACTCGTCTTCCTTGCCGAAGCTCACCAGCAGCACGCGCTCGGCGGCAACGCCCGGCAGGTGGTGCAGCATCAGCGTCGCACCGGCTTTGGTATCGAGATCGCCGCGGGCAATCAGTTTTGCGATGGTCCCGGCACTGGCTTCGTCGAGTCGGGTGGCGACGGCGCCGAGGGTCTTCCCGGCGAATACACCGACCACGAGGCACGCGCATTTCTGCTTTTCCGGGGTTACGGATTTCGTGCTAAATTCCATCAATTGCTCCTGGCAATGGACGCTTGCGCGCAGAGCGGACGATTATCCCGTGTCGCTCAAGCGCCGTCAAAACCGCACCGGCGCTTACTCGAATGGTCTTTCAGCGCGCAGCTATGCGCGAATTCGCCGCCAATGCGGTGGCGATTTTCGTCGCACTGTTCTTCATCCTGCTCACCGTGATCCTGATCCGCCTGCTCAGCCAGGCTGCGGGCGGTCGGCTGCCGCCTGACGCGGTGCTGTCGCTGATCGGATTTACGGCACTCAATCACCTCGGCACCTTGCTCGCGCTGACCCTGTTCATTTCGGTGCTGATGTCGCTGACGCGCGTGTACCGCGATTCCGAAATGGTGGTCTGGTTCGCGAGCGGCTTGCCCTTGTCGGCATGGATCAGCCCTGTATTGAAGTTTTCATTGCCGATCGTTGCTGTCATTGCGGTGCTGTCGGGTTATCTCTCTCCTTGGGCGCAAGGGCGCGCGCAGGAATACCGCAAACAGCTCGAGGCGCGGGATGATGTATCCAGCGTGTCTCCCGGTACCTTCCGTGAAGACACCGGTGGGCGACGCGTGTTCTTCGTTGAGTCTGTGGCGGAAAACGACGCTGAGGTGAAGAACGTTTTCGTATCGATGCCCTTGGCCGATCGCTTGCGCATCATCGTTGCGTCACACGGTTCCGTTGAGGTTCAACCGAACGGCGATCGTTTCGCTGTGTTGAAGGATGGTCGTCGTTACGACGGCAGGCCCGGTACGCCAGAATTCAGCGTGACGCGCTTCGATACCTATGCGATCCGAATCGAGGCGAAAGAGGTGGGGGTGCTGGAGATGACGCCGCGCATCACGCCGACGCCCCAGTTGATTGCTATGCCGACGCCGCAAAACCGCGGTGAATTGTCGTGGCGGCTCGGCTTGCCTCTGGCTGCGCTGGTGCTGACATTGATTGCCGTGCCGCTGTCGTTCGTCAATCCGCGAGCCGGGCGGGCCGTCAATCTGCTGTTCGCAGTCTTCGTGTTCTCCACTTACATCAGTCTCTTGCAGGTCATGCAAGCATGGATTGGGCAGGGCAAGATTGGCTTCGGTGCGGGCCTTGCGGCCTTGCATGGGCCGATGGCGGTGCTGCTGATCGGCATGTTCGCGCACCGCATGCAGTTGCTATCGCGCCTGTTCCGCCGATGAAAACGATCCGCCGATACCTTAGTCTCGAAATCATCGCGGCGTCCGCGCTCGTGATGGTTGCGTTCCTTGCCTTGTTCGGCTTCTTCGACCTGGTCGAAGAGCTCGATAAGGTTGGCAAGGCGGGCTACCGGCTCAAGCACGCTTTGATCTTCGTCGCGCTCTCATTGCCCAGTCGTGCCTATGAGATTTTCCCGATTGCTGCGCTGATCGGCACGCTGTTCGCGCTGACACAACTGGCACGCAACTCCGAAATTACGGCGATGCGGGCGGCAGGGCTTTCGACGCGGCGTGCGGTGATCGTCATCGCCCAGATCGGGCTGTTGTTTGCGGGAATGACTTTCGTGTTGGGCGAATTCGTCGCGCCGCCTCTGGAGCGCGTTGCGCAGAAGTGGCGTTTGCGCAGTACGAATTCGACCTTGCCGCAGGAGTTGAAGTCCGGCTTCTGGGTGCGGGACGGGCGCTTGTTCGTCAATGCGCAACGTGTGCAGCCGGACAAAGGCCTGGAAGGCGTGCGGATCTACGAGTTCGACAAGGATCTGCGTCTCGTATCGCTGTCCGAAGCTGCGAGCGGTGAATACAAGCCGCGCGAGGGGTGGCGCTTGACCGACGTGAAGCGGACGCAGTTTCTCGCCGACCGAACGGTGCTGGAGCGCTTGCCGACGATGCAGTGGCAGTCAGAGCTGACGCCGGAGTTGGTCAGTGTCGTGATGGTGGCGCCTGAGCGGATGGCGCTGAAGACACTGATTCCGTATGTGCAGCATCTGAAGGACAACAACCAGAAGACCGGGCGCCATGAAGTTGCGGTGTGGA
Source organism: uncultured Uliginosibacterium sp. (assembly GCA_945957295.1). Taxonomy (GTDB): domain Bacteria; phylum Pseudomonadota; class Gammaproteobacteria; order Burkholderiales; family Rhodocyclaceae; genus Niveibacterium. Next base: position 1,704 of record CAMFLH010000153.1, on the reverse strand, counting down.
AGAAGCTGGTCTACCCGTTCGCATCCATCGTGATGATGTGCCTAGCCTTGCCTTTCGCGTTCATACATCACCGCAGCGGCGCGGTCGGCGCGAAGGTTTTGCTCGGCGTGGTGATCGGCATGACTTTTCACTTGTTGAACGGGCTGTTCACCAACCTTGGCGTGATCAATGGCTGGCCCCCGGCTGTGAGTGCCCTTGCGCCCAGCCTGTTGTTCCTGCTCGCAACAGCGGGAATGCTCTGGTGGGTTGAACGCCGCTGACGCTCCGCGGTGGTCTTTCGTTAATCGCCGGGCCGGCCGGACAGCAAGACGACACAGGTGCCGGCGAAGCGGTCATGTAGATACTGACCGTCGCGATCAAAGAAACTCCACAGCAGTCCCGCACCAAAAAACAGCAGCGACGGCCAAGCCAGCGCATAGCGGATCAGCCGCTGGGAGGGGCTTGGCAGCCTGCCGCTTTGTGCGTCGACGACCTGCAGTCGCCAAGTCTGCATCGCCAGTGTCTGGCCGTTTCGCCCCCACAGCACATTGAAATACACGCCGAGTACGACGAATATGTGCAAAAGGCTGGCCCAGCCGGGCGGGAGCATCTTCGTCATCATGCCGAGAATCATCTGCGGTAAAAGAAAGGCGAAAGCAAGCACGCCGAGCAGTAGCAGCGCTTCGTAAAGCATGCAGGCAAGGCGCCGGCGCAAGCCGGCCAGTTCGGCGGCAGGGCGATCTTTGGTCACGGTGATCTTCTGAGTGTGCTGCCGTCACCTGTGACGGCAGCGGGTTAATAGCGCGGGTACAGCGCCTCCGGCAGTACCGGTGCGGGCTCTGGCGCCGGTTCTGCCGGCGGCGGGGGCGGCGGGCGAAGTTGGGCGCGATAGGGCCGCAGGTAGGGCGGGATCAGCCATTCCTGCGGAATCGCTCCGCCCATGCTGGGTTTTGTGCGGGGCGTGCGCGAACGCAGTTTGTCTTTCTCGTCGTCCGGCAGATTCTTGTAAGCATCCCATTGCTGCCGCAGGGCGGGGCGCTGGTCGCTCGGCAGCTTCTGCAGCCGCTTGTATTGATCGCGCGCCTTCTTCCGCTCTTCCGGTGTCAGCTGAGCCCAAGACTCCATCCGGCGCGTGATGCGGTCGCGCTCGTTGGGTGTCATGTCAGGGAAGCGCGCCGCGATCCCGATCCACTTGTTGCGGCGAGTTGGCCCCATGGCAGGCCACTCTTTTTCCAGCGGCGCGAGGATGACGCGTTGCTCCGGCGTAAGCGCGGCCCAATCCGGCGCTGGCGTCGTTGCGCCCGCGAGGGGCGTCACCAGCAGCGCCAGGACAATCAGCCATACTTTCAGCTGGCTGAGTCGTCCGGCTTGAGCCATCGGTCAAATCCGTGATCAAGGTAGGCGTCGATCGGCAGGTCGTCGGAGAGTAGCGCGCTGTCGACCTCTTCAAGTTCCGAGCTCATAACGCTATCGCGCAGCGTGTCGGCTGCGACGAGCATCAAGATTGCCGTGAGCGTCACCATGGCGAGGCGGCTGTGCGTGCTCCAAAGATCGGTCACGGTTCTGCTGACACCGGCAAGGCTCAAGCCACTGGTGCGTGCGCGCTGATGCTCCAGCGCGGCACGGCGCGCGAGCTGCAGGCGCGTTTGAATCTGCGGGTCCAGGCCGCCAAGGCCGCGGTCAAGCGTCGTAACGATCCGCTTGGCGATGATGTCTTCTGTGTTC
>CAMFLH010000152.1 GCA_945957295.1 uncultured Uliginosibacterium sp. | reverse complement strand
TCCGTGCACAGGCTCGGAGGGGCAAAAGGGCTACGCACACAATGAAAACCGTCACCCGCCGCGACGACATGGCCGGCGACAAACTCATTCTGCGGCGCGACTGAGCGGGCGCCCACGCCCCCCGCGGCCAGACGTTTGTCTGCCGCGCCCAGCGCGGAAATCGAAACCGAACGCCGGCGCTGCACAAAAGAAAACCCCGCGGTGCTTGGCACGGCGGGGCAAAGAAACCACTTGAGGAGAGTGCTGTCAGCCAGTCGAGGAGACTGCGCTGAAGACAAGTGCATTCTCGACCTGTTGTGCTCGCGCGACCATGCCATGGCGCGCCAACGCCTTGTCCCGCGAGACTGCCACGCCGAGAGCCTGAGTTGCAGCAGATCGCTGACCCGCGCAGCCGACGCGGCCATATGCGTCGCAGACACCCGCCGACACGCACACGGCAAGCAAGCGCGCAAAAGAAAACCCCGCGGTGCTGCGCACGGCGGGGTGAAGAAACCACTAGAGGAGAGATCAGTCAGCACACAGCGGAGACTGCGGTGACGACGAAGTCATTCTCCTGCTGCGCGCTGCTTGCAACCATGCCACCGCAGGCCAGCGGCTTGTCCGCGGCGGACAGCGTGCTCGATCAAGCAAAGAAAAGCCCCGCCCGGCAGACCGGGGCGGGGCTAATTGGGCATCGACTGCCCCGCCTTGCGGTGGCGGGACGAATTTGGCGCGTCAACGCGCGAATCCTATTGCCAACCGTGCGGAGCCATCGGCCCCGCACGCTCACATCCACTGCGCCAGCGAAATGCCGAGGCCGAAGGTCGTCTGACGGTGGTTGTAGTCGATCAGGGATTCGCCGTAGCCGGTAAAGATCTGCGCATGGCCCTTGAGGTTGCCTTGAATCGGGAAGGACCAGTCCAGCTGCACGCTGCCGCGGCTCTCATCACCACCGCGCAGGCTGTGACGCGCAAGCAGCGCGAACTCCTGCTCCTTGTACTTGTAGATCACATTAAGGTCGCCACGACCGACGAAATTCTCAATGTCCGGGTTATCGTCGGTCTCCGGATCCTCCTTGAACCGGTACCACGGTCGAACCAGAATCGCGAAATCCCCTGCCTCAAGCCCTGCCTGCGCATATACGCGGTTCCATGAGCGCGAGATCGGCTCGGTACGGCCGTTGGACTGATGGATCAGGCCGAGGTTGACCATGCTGAGCTTCACGCCGCCCATCTGCAGGTTGGTGCGCCAGGTGTTGATCAGTTCGGGCGCATAGTTGGTTTCGCGGAACGGCGCCGAGAAATCCTTGTTGTAGAGCTGCCAGTACGACTGCTGCGTGTAGCCCATCCACAGATCGCCGTTGTCACCGATCATGTTCTCCCACAACTTGACCTTGAAACCGATCTGGAACTTCACCTCGGTCGAGTCGTAGGGGATCTTGCCGCCCGAGGCCTCGCGCGAATTGCTCGTCACGTAGCCGCGCGTCGGCGAGTACGGATCATCATTCATGTCGGTCGAATAGTGCGCAGCAAGGAAGTAGATCGGCGTGTGGTAACGGAACTGGAAGGTGCCAGTCTTGTGCTTGGGGTCCAGCTCCCAGCGTTCCGAAAGGGGCGACGGCGCTGCGCGCTCGGTCGGCCGCTCAGAGGCTGGCGCCAGCGCGAGACGCGTATTGCGGCCCGATTCGCGGTCGTAGCAAGCCAACCGTTGCGCGTCGGCGGCCACGCCGATGCAGTCCTGGATGTCGGCCAGCGCCGGCGTCGCTGCAAGCATCGCGACAAGGCCGAGACCGGAGGCGTGGGTCTTCATACATGCTCCGTTGGGTCGATTATTGAGGGCAATGGCGGATTCTGTCGTCATGCGGCGGCTTCGCTCAAGCGCTTCGTCGCGGACGTTGCGGCGCAGCGACAACCCCGGCCCATGAAAAAGGGGGCCGCAGCCCCCTTTTGGATTCGCAAAGACTCGATCAGGCCGAAGGCGGCACGTAGCCCTGCACCTGATCGGCCCCGCCGCCAAAGAAGTACTTCTCCATCTGTTCCGCGAGGTACTTGCGCGCGCGCGCATCCATCAGGTTGAGCCTGTTCTCGTTGATCAGCATGGTCTGATGCTTGATCCACGCGGCCCAGGCCTCCTTGGACACCTGCTCGTAGATCTTCACCCCCAGCTCGCCGGGGTAAGGCGGGCGGTCAAGCCCCTCGGCCTCGCGGCCAAGCTTGATGCACTGAACCGTGCGCGTCATCGTAAGTGTCCTTTCTGTAAATCGGTGCGTGGCATGCGCCACGACAAGCCCGGCATTCTATCGCGCTCGCCGCCAAGCTTCAGGCTTCAGGACGGCGGCTGATACAGCACCTGCGTGCCTTTCCCGGCCGCCTTGGCGGCGTACAACGCGGTGTCCGCCGCTTCGATCAATGCCTCGGCGGTCTGTGCGTGCTGCGGGAACAGTGCGATGCCGATGCTCACACCGACCGACGCCACGCCGTCGTCAAAATCGAAACGCTGCGAGGCGATGCTGCGATTCACGCGCTGCGCGAGCGTCATCACCTCCTCCGGCCTCGCTTCGGGCACCAGCACGGCGAACTCATCCCCACCAAGGCGGAACAGCAGTTCATTCCGCCGCACGATGGCAGCGACGCCCTGCGCAACACCCACCAGCACCCGATCGCCGGCCTGGTGGCCAAAGCGATCATTTACTGCCTTGAATCCGTCGAGGTCGAAAGACAGCAGCGCGACCTGCTCACCATGTCGCTGTCCGACCGCGAGCATCCGCTCCAGTTCCTCATGGAAGCGACGGCGGTTGTACAGCCCGGTCAGCGCATCATGCTCGGCCATTTCGATGAGGCGCTGCGCCGTCTGCTTGCGCTCGGTGATGTCTTCATACACCCACACCCGGCCGATGCGTCGCGCACCGTCGTCCGAACTCACCAACGCGGACACCTCTTCAAGCACCCGCCCGTCGCTGAGGGGGATTTCGTACGGCGGCGATGCGGCTTGTCGCGACAACACGGCATCAAGGTGCAGATGGTAGGCGGTGTCGTCGGCGCGCAAGGCCGCACTGCGTTCGATCAGCGCCTCATCGCGCATACCGGTGAGGTTCTCGTCCGGCGCAAACCCCCACATCTCACGCAACGCATGGTTGCAGTAGTAGACGCGCCGGTCACGATCAACAAAGAGGATGCCGACGCGCAGGGTGTCGAGCAGAGACACGAGGCGCAGGCGTTCGTCTTCGGTGCGCTGCAGATAGTGGCCGGTGAGCGCCTGCGCGCGCCGCAGTTCGGCCACCGTGTCGAGCAAGCGAGCCTCGACATCCTTTCGCGCCTGGATATCCTCGACCGAGAGGCGCACGCCGAGCATGCGCCCAGCCGCATTCTTCATCGCCACCCAATGGCAGGCGACCCAACGCAGGCCACCGTCCTTGCGTTGAATACGGATCTCGAAGTCGCTGCGCCCCTCGCCCGCGAGCGCGCTGCCCCCCAACGATGTCAGCTGGGGCCGATCCTTCAAGGGCACCATCAGTTCGATCAGGCTGGGGGCAAGCAAGCATTCAGCACGCGAATAACCGCTGATGCGCTCAACCGAGCGGCTGATCCACACCAGCGACCCGTTGCGGTCGAACCACGCCTCGACGCTATGGGTGGAGTCGGCCAGTGCGCGAAAACGCGCCTCCTGACGCGTCAGCGCGCCGATGCGCAGTGCGCGCAAACGCGCGAGGCGGTCGAACTCCGACACCACGGCATCGAAAGCCGCCCAGCCCGCAGCTTCGCTGGTGAGCGCGCCGCCGGATCGATCGCTGGCCCGCACCGCATCGCGCAGATCGTCAAACACCTGCTGCATCCAGCGCCGTGCCAATGACAAGGCGATCAGGGCGCCGAGCGAACCGAACAAACCCGACACCACCACCACCAGCCCGAGCGGCCATGCGCGCGGGCCGGTCAGCGTGGTCGCCGCCAGCAGCGATGTCAGCGCACCCCACAGCGCCGCAAACGACACCGCAGCAATCAGCGCTCGCGTATAGCGGCTGCGGTGGCTCATGTGGCGGCGCCTAAAGCAACTTCATCAGCACCTTGGATCGGCGCTGGAAGTTGTAGAGCTCGCGCTTCTCCTGCGGCAACTGGTCGGGCGAGACCTCACGGAAGCCGCGTTCGCGGAACCAGTGCTCGGTGCGCGTCGTCAGCACGAACAAGCGTTCGAGCCCCGCATTGCGGGCGCGCGCTTCGATGTGTTGCATCAGGCGCTCACCCAGCCCGCTGCGGCGGAACTGGGCCGTTACCGCAAGGCAGGCCATCTCTGCCGCGCGCTCTTCCGAGAACGGATACAACGCGGCGCAGCCGACCATCACGCCATCGTGTTCGACCACCGAGAAGCGAGTGATCTCCATTTCGATCAGCTCGCGCGAACGCCGCACCAGCGTGCCGTCGGCTTCCAGCGGCGCGATGATCGACAACAGCGCGCCGACGTCCTCGATCGTCGCCTCGCGGAAGCGGGCGAGCGATTCCTTCGACACCATGGTGCCAACGCCCTGCCGGGTAAAGAACTCCAGCAGCAGGCCGCCGTCCTTATCGCGATCGAGCAAGTGGGCGCGATTCACGCCCGAGCGCACCGAGCGAATCGCGCGCGGCAGGAACAGGTGCAGGTCTTCGGTGAGGCCACGCCCATCGCGGAACATGCGCTCGGCCTCGTCGGCGGTGATCGTTTCGATCAGCCGCCCCTGCTCGTCAAGCAAGCCCGGCGCGTCGCACAGATAGATCAGCTTTTCCGCCTTGAGTGCGATCGCGACCTGCTCGGCCACCTCTTCCATCGCGAGGTTGAAGATCTCGCCGGAGGGCGACACGCCCAAGGGCGAGATCAGCACCACGTTCTGCTGATCCAGGTCGGCCGCGATTTCGTCTGCAATCACCTTGCGCACCGCGCCGGTATATTGATAGTCGATGCCATCAACGACACCGATCGGCTTCGCGGTGATGAAGTTGCCGCCGGTCACGCGCATGTGGGCGCCGGCCATCGGCGTGTTCGGCAAACCTTGCGACAGTCGCGCCTCGACTTCGATGCGGGTGCTGCCGACAGCCGCCTTCACGCATTCGAGCGCATCGGCATCGGTGACCCGCACGCCCTCATGCAGGCGCGACGGCAGCTTGCGGCGCGCGAGTTCTTCCTCGATCTGCGGTCGGGTGCCATGCACCAGCACCAGCCGCACGCCCATCGCGGCGAGCAGGTTGCAGTCGTAGCACAGCTTTTCGAGCAGATCGCCTTCGGCCACTTCGCCGCCAAAACCGAGCACGAAGGTCTTGCCTCGGAAGGCGTGCACATAGGGCGCAGCGCCTCGCACCCATTCGACGAATCGGATCGCATCGGACTCGCGCATCATGGTGGCGGCCGATACCTTGTCGCTGATGACCCGGGCGTCCGGGTCCGCTTGCTGATCCGACTGCGTGTGCGGCATTGATCCTTCCTCGTGCAATGGGCCAGCGGCCCGGTTAGAAATCACCCCAAAGTGCCAGCATCGCAGCCATTGCGGCGATGCCGGCGGTTTCCGTGCGCAGGATGCGCGGCCCGAGCGCCAACGGCTTGCAGCCGGCGGCGCGCGCAGCGGCCAGTTCGCGCTCGGACCAGCCGCCTTCCGGGCCGATCATCAGCGCCACCGGCGCACTCGGCGCGGCAAGTGACGACAAGCGTTCGCCGCCTTCCGGCGACAGCACCCAGCGTTCGCCCGCGGTCGGTTGCGCCAGCCACTGCGGCAGCGTCAACAGCCCACCGACCGGCATCACACAATTGCGGCCGCTCTGCTCGCTCGCAGATACGGCCACCTGACGCCAGTGTTCCACGCGCTTTTCCGCCCGCGCGCCATCCAGCTTCAACACGCTGCGCTCGGCGGCTACCGGCTGCACACCCGCAAAGCCAAGCTCGACGGCCTTCTGCACAATCCAGTCCATCTTGTCGCCAGTGGCCAGCGCCTGAACTAGCGTCACCGCCAGCGGCGCCTCGCGGTTCAAAGCGACAACGGATTCGATTCTCGCCAACGGGTCGCGCCCCAACTGGAGCAGTACGGCCTCGGCTTCATGCCCGGCGCCGTCGAACAAGGTGACGCGGGCGCCGGCGCGCAGCCGCAGCACCCGATCTGCATGGTGGGCGACTTCCGGGGGAAGCGTGAATTCATGCCCCGCAGCGGGCAGGTCCGGACAGAAGAAACGAGCGTGCATCGTACTATTATAAGTTTCACGCACCCTTCGGAACCCGACGTGGTCAGCACCGCAACACCCGTGTGTGCCTTTGGCACCCCTGCGCCCGACTTCGAGCTGCCCGGCACCGACGGGCGGCAGCACTCGCTCGCCTCCTGCCGCGGGACGAACGGCCTGCTGGTGATGTTCATCTGCAACCATTGCCCCTACGTGAAGGCGGTGCTCGACCGCATCATTCGCGACGCGCGCGAGCTGGCAACGTTGGGCATCGGCTGCGTCGCAATCATGTCGAACGATCCGTCGGACTACCCGGAAGACCGCTGGGACGAGATGGTCCGCATTGCGCGCGACAGGGCCTTCCCCTTCCCCTACCTGCTCGACGCTGACCAGTCCGTGGCGCGCGCATACGGCGCCGTGTGCACACCGGACTTCTTTGGCTACGACGCCAGCCTCGGCTTGCAGTACCGTGGCCGGCTCGACGCATCGCGCAAAGAGGCAGCGCCCGACGACGCGCCGCGCGACCTGTTCAATGCAATGCGGCAGGTTGCTGAGATCGGCACAGGGCCACGCGAACAGATCCCGTCGATCGGCTGTTCGATCAAGTGGCGGAGCGCCTGAGCATGCCAATGTTTGCCCGCGCCCGCGCGCTTGAATCCGTCGTTCGCGAGGTGGCGCGTGAAGTGACGATGCCGCTGTATCTGAAAAGCGGGCGCCTGCACAAATCGGACGGCAGCTCGCTGACCGAAGCCGACGGCGCCACCCAACGCGCACTCGCCGAGCGTTTGATGGATGTCGTTGACGCACCGGTGCTGGGCGAGGAAATGAGCGCGGAACAGCAACGCGACTGCTGGGCACAGGGCGCACAAGGGCTGTGGGTGATCGATCCGATTGACGGCACGACGAACTTCGCCAACGGCATCCCGCTGTTCGGCCTTTCGGTGGGCTTCCTGGTCAACGGCGAAACCCAGTTCGGCGTGGTCTACAACCCGATCGCAGACGAGGCGTTCTATGCCGGGCGCGGCGCCGGGGCGTGGCTGAATGGCCAACGCCTGCCGTTGCGTCAGCCGCCTGGCGCGCTGTCGGCCGCCGTAGGCGGCGTCGATTTCAAACGCGTACCACCCGCGCTCGCCGCGCATCTGGCCGTGAACTCGCCCTGTTTTTCCTTGCGCAACTTTGGCTCCAGCGCGCTCGAATGGTGCTTCATCGCAGCCGGCCGGCTTGACGTCTATCTGCACGGAGGCCAGATGCTGTGGGACTACGCTGCGGGCCGACTGCTGGTTGAAGAAGCGGGCGGCGTCGCAAGCGGGCTGGATGGCAGCCCCTTGCGCGCGAGCCCAAGCGGCAAGCAATCCGTCGTGGTGGCGGCCAATCCCGCACTGCATGCGCAATGGCTGGGCTGGCTACTGCGCGCTGGCGGCTAAACCGGCACGATCACTTACTCGCCCCACCCTCGGCCTGCTCGATATCCTGCTGGCGCTTCTCCGCCTCCTGCACCTGGATCTTCTCGATCGCCTTGCCAACGGCTTCCACTTGCTCGCGCGGCGTAGCGCTTTGCGACACCTCGACGCCCGCCTGCTGCGCGGCCTTGCTCACCGCCGAGCCCTGCGTCTTGAGGTTGCTTGCCGCGAGCCAGCCGACGATGGCGAGCACGATCAGTATCACGACCAAACGCATCGGGGCCTCCTGGCGCCTTGATATAAGCGTGTGATTGTAGCGGCCGCCGCCTCGCGGCGAGCCCTGTTCGCCAGAAGCCGGCTTGCGCTACCATGAAATTCTGACCATCGGAGGAGGCGCCGTGTCCGCGAAGCATCCGATCATCGCCGTTACCGGCTCGTCTGGCGCGGGCACGACGACCGTGCAGAAGAGTTTCGAATGGATCTTCCGGCGCGAGATGGTCGAGGCCGCCTTCGTCGCGGGCGACGCCTTTCATCGCTACGACCGCGAAGGCATGCGGCGCGCCATTGCGAAGGCAGAACGTAAGGGCGGCGCGCCGCTGTCGCACTTTGGCCCAGACGGCAATCTGTTCGCCGAGCTGGAAGCCTGCTTCCGTAGCTACGGCGAAAATGGCAGTGGCAAACGCCGTTGGTATCTCCATGATGAAACCGAGGCTTCTCATTGGAAGCAGCGCCCCGGCACCTTCACGCCATGGGAGGACATTCCGCCCGACACCGATTGCCTGCTGTATGAAGGCCTGCATGGCGGCATCGTGACCGACGAGATCGACCTCGTGCGCCATGTCGACCTGCTGATCGGCGTGGTGCCGATCATCAACCTCGAGTGGGTCCAGAAGGTGCTACGCGACACCAAGGTGCGGGGCTATTCGATCGACGCCGTGCAGGACACGATCCTGCGACGGATGCCGGACTATGTGCACTACATCGTCCCCCAGTTCTCGCGCACCCACATCAACTTCCAGCGCGTGCCGCTGGTCGATACTTCAAATCCTTTTATCGCGCGCAACGTTCCAACGCTCGATGAATCAATGGTTGTGATCCGCTTTCGCGATCCGAAAAGCACCGATTTCCCCTATCTGCTGGCCATGCTCGATGGATCGTGGATGAGCCGTCCGAACACCATCGTCGTCCCGGGCGGCAAGATGGATCTAGCGATTCAGCTAATCATGACGCCGCTTGTGCTGCGCCTGATCGAGCGGCGGCGCGCGCTGCTCTGAGCACCGAAAGCTCTCCTTCTGCCCCGGCAGAGGGCCATAAGGAAAACCAGCTAACGCCGATAAGCGGTTTTCGCTCATAATTACGGTCTTTGCTGCACCGCAACGGTGCATCGGCCGTCTGAGACGCGTCCGTCCGAAAGTCGCGCCAGGCCATCCCGGACCAACCCAGAGTGTTCAAGATGTCGACCAATCGCCCGCTTCCCGCATTCAACGCGCTCACTGGCGCCATTCGCGCGCTTGCCATGGATGCCGTTCAGAAGGCCAACTCCGGCCACCCCGGCATGCCGATGGGCATGGCGGAGATCGCCGAAGTCGTATGGCGCCGCCACCTGCGCCACAACCCGGTCAATCCGAAGTGGGCCGATCGCGATCGCTTCATCCTCAGCAACGGCCACGGCTCGATGCTGATCTACGCGCTGCTGCACCTGACTGGCTACGACGTCTCGATCGAAGATCTGAAGAACTTCCGCCAGTTCCACTCACGCACGCCGGGCCACCCGGAAGTCGGTTACACGCCGGGCGTCGAAACGACAACCGGCCCGCTCGGCCAGGGCATCACCAACGCAGTCGGCTTCGCGCTCGCAGAGAAACTGCTCGCCGCCGAATTCAACCGCCCCGGCCATGCTGTGGTGGACCACTACACCTACACCTTCCTCGGCGACGGCTGCCTGATGGAAGGCGTATCGCACGAAGCATGCTCGCTGGCCGGCACGCTCGGTTTGGGCAAGCTGATCGCCTACTACGACGACAACGGCATCTCGATCGACGGCCATGTCGAGGGCTGGTTCACCGACGACACCAAGAAGCGCTTCGAAGCCTACGGCTGGCACGTAATCGGCCCAATCGACGGCCATGACGCCGCCGCGATCGACGCCGCCACGGTCGCCGCCAAGGCCGAATCCGCAAAACCGACGCTGATCATCTGCAAGACGATCATCGGCATGGGTTCGCCGAACAAAGCCGACAGCCACGACTCGCACGGCGCCCCGCTCGGCGCGGCAGAGATCGAAGCCACCCGCAAGGTGATCGGCTGGAACCACGCACCGTTCGAAATCCCGGCCGAGGTGTACGCGCAGTGGAATGCCAAGGACGCCGGCGCCGCCCGCGAAACCGAGTGGAACACCCGCTTCGCTGCATACAAGGCCGCCTTCCCGGAGCTGGCTGCCGAGTTCCTGCGCCGCATGGCAGGCGAGTTGCCGGCCGACTGGTCGGCCAAGCGCGACGCCGCGCTCTCCAAGATCGTCGAGAAGGGCGAGACAATCGCCACCCGCAAGGCCAGCCAGAACGCAATCGAAGCGCTGGCGCCCGCGCTGCCGGAACTGCTCGGCGGCTCGGCCGACCTCGCCGGCTCCAACCTGACGCTGTGGTCCGGTTCGAAGAGCGTGACCCGCGATGCCGGCGGCAACTACATCAACTACGGCGTGCGCGAGTTCGGCATGACCGCCATCGCAAACGGCCTCGCGCTGCACGGCGGCTTCATTCCCTACACCGCAACCTTCCTGGTGTTCTCGGATTACGCCCGCAACGCGATCCGCATGGCTGCGCTGATGAAGCAACGTCAGATCATGGTCTACACGCACGACTCGATCGGCCTCGGCGAAGACGGCCCGACGCACCAGCCAGTGGAGCACGTCGCCAGCCTGCGCATCATCCCGAACCTCGACGTTTGGCGCCCCTGCGACACGGTTGAAACCGCAGCCGGCTGGATCAACGCGATCGAACGCGCCGACGGCCCGACCGTGCTCGCGCTGTCGCGCCAGAACCTGCCCTTCGTTGCGCGCAGCGCCCAGCAGATCGCGGACATCCGCCGCGGCGGCTATGTGCTGTCCGACGCCGAAGGAGCCAAGGCCGTCATCATGGCGACCGGCTCGGAAATCGCACTGGCGCTGGCGGCCCAGAAACAGCTTGCCGACGCGGGCGTGCCGGTGCGTGTCGTTTCGATGCCCAGCACCAACCTGTTCGACAAGCAGGATGCCGCGTACAAAGCCTCGGTTCTGCCGGCAAACTTGCCGAAAGTGGCTGTCGAAGCCGGTGTTTCGGCCCATTGGTACCGTTATGTGGGCTCAAACGGTGCCGTAATCGGCATGGACACCTTCGGCGAGTCCGCTCCGGCCGGCGAATTGTTCAAACATTTTGGGTTTACCCCCGATTACGTCAAAAAGGCAGTCGAAGCGCTGCTGTAAAGTCGATGTGATTTCTTAGGCGCACATGGACTCCCCCGGTCCGGTGCCGGTCGCGCGCAGCGCGGCAGTCGTTCAGGGACATAGCACTACCCCCTTTACCAGGAGAAAACAATGACGATCAAGGTTGGTATCAATGGTTTTGGCCGTATCGGCCGTATGGTTTTCCGCGCTGCCGTTCAGAACTTCTCTGACATCGAAATCGTTGGCATCAACGACCTGCTCGAGCCCGACTACCTCGCCTACATGCTGAAGTACGACTCGGTGCACGGCCGCTTCAAAGGTGAAGTGTCGGTCGAAGGCAACACCCTGATCGTCAACGGCAAGAAGATCCGCCTGACGGCCATCAAGAACCCGGCCGAACTGAAGTGGAACGAAGTCGGCGCCGATGTCGTCGTCGAATCGACCGGCCTGTTCCTGACCAAGGAAACCGGCGAAATGCACCTGGCCGCGGGCGCCAAGAAGGTTGTCATGTCGGCCCCGTCGAAGGACGACACCCCGATGTTCGTCTACGGCGTGAACGACAAGACCTACGCTGGCCAGGCGATCATCTCGAACGCATCCTGCACCACCAACTGTCTGGCCCCGGTTGCCAAGGTGATCAACGACACCTTCGGCATCAAGCGCGGCCTGATGACCACGGTGCACGCTGCCACCGCCACGCAGAAGACCGTTGATGGCCCGTCGAACAAAGACTGGCGCGGCGGCCGCGGCATTCTGGAAAACATCATCCCGTCGTCGACTGGCGCTGCCAAGGCTGTCGGCGTGGTGATCCCGGAACTGAACAAGAAGCTGACCGGTATGGCCTTCCGCGTTCCGACCTCGGACGTCTCGGTGGTCGACCTGACCGTCGAACTGAACAAGTCGGCCACGTACGAAGAAATCTGCGCCGCCGTGAAGGCCGCGTCCGAAGGCCCGATGAAGGGTGTGCTCGGCTACACCACCGACAAGGTTGTGT
>CAMFLH010000151.1 GCA_945957295.1 uncultured Uliginosibacterium sp. | reverse complement strand
CGAGATTCCTCTACGTCTCGTGGGCTCGGAGATGTGTATAAGAGACAGACGTAGGGCTGATCGCTCACCGCGAGGCCGCGCTCCTTGCCTGGCGTCCACTCCTGTGTGCCGTGGGTACCGTAGTGCACCAGCGCATCGCGCCCTTCGCGTGCCCACAGGTAGGCGGCGAGGTAGAAGTGGTTCAGCGGCTCCTTGGTGTTGTGGTAGATCGCCTTTTCCTTGGCTTCGTCGCGCTCGCCGCGCGGCGGCACCGGCATCAGCACCACATTGCCGAGCGCCAGTCGCGGAATCACGAAGCCGGTTTCGCCCTTGCGGATGGAGGCCATCGGGCTGGCCTCCGGCTTGCCCCAACGGGCACTGACTTCCGCGCGCAACTCGGGCGACTGCGCATCGAACCAGCGGCGGTAGTCGCGCATCGGCAGCCAGGTGGCGAGCCCGGCGTCGAGCAGGGCGTCGAGCTGGCCGTCGCGGTAGAAGGGCGCGAGCAGGCGGCCGAGCTGATCGATCAGCGCCTTCTCCTCGGGCGCTTCGGTGTTGTAGCCATGTGCCTTCATGGCGGCCAGCGTGGTGTGCAGGCTGGCCGGCAGGTTCATAAAGCTGGCCGAGAGGTTCCTCTCGCCGGGCGGGTAGTTGTAGAACAGGATCGCCACGCGCTTGTCGGCCGCCGGCGTGGTTTGCAGCCGCGCGAGATTGATCGCTTTGCCGACCACGCTGCGCACTTGCGCGGCCATCGGCTCGGTGCGGCCGCTGGGCTTGGCGACGGAGGCTGCGACCATCGGGTCGATCGTGCCGGCGATTTCCGGTTGCGCGAGGTAGAAGGGCACATCCATCAGGCTCACGCCTTCGCGGTCGCGCGCCCAGTCAGTCGCGTCGCCCTTGCGGTAGGCCATGGCCTGCAACACCGGGATGCCGAGCTTTTCGAATTCCGCCTTGCGGGCCTGCGCGTCGAGCACGATCTGGGTGTTGATCAGCACCTGCGCGACCGGCTTGCCGGCCGGTGCGAGCAGGCGGGTGAAGGCGTCCGGCTCCATCATCGGGGTGTAGAAGGGCAGCGCGCGGGCGCCGGCCGCCTCGATGTCGCGGATCAGCGCGTCGATGAACGCGGTTTCACCGCTGCTGACATAGGCCTGATGCAGCGCGATCGCGATCTGCGGCACATCGCTGCGACCGGGCAGATCGCTCATCCGCGGGCTCACGCCCTGCGGCAGCTTCGGGTGGTACCAGGCGGCCTTGGGGAACACGATCGGTGATGGGATCGTCGCATCCTCGCGCAGCTTGAGCTGGCGTGCGGCGATCAGGCGCATCGCGGCGTCGAAGTTGGCGACACCGCCGTTCTGGTAGTAGCTGTTGAGCGTGCTGGCGAAAGCCGCGTCGGCGCCGAAGGCGCGGGCGCCTTCGGTCATCAGCAGCACGCGTGGGGTGCGCGCCTCGGCCCAGGCTGGGCCGAGCTTGCTCATGACGAAATCGACGATGTGGGCACGCGGCGCATCGACGATCACGAAAGCCGCGCCGGCCAGCCAGCCGGCCGCCTCATCCTGCGAGAGCTGTTCGGCGTAGCGGTGCTCGATGCCGACACCAGCCTTGCGGCCGGCCTCGGCGAGCAGCGCGAACTTGGCCGCGGGCACCGGGTTGGCGGTAAGGATTCGCACCGTCGGCACGGCCGCGGCGGCGGGTGAGATCGCGCACCACAGCAGCATCGCCACGAGTCCGACGCTGCACAGCAAGCGCAGCGTCGTGAAGCGCGTTTGATACGTCGCACGCATCAGAAGCTGACCGCAACGCTGGCGGATACCGCGCGACCAGTCGCGGTGTAGAAATCCACGCCCGGATCATTTGCGGCGAGCCCGACCTGCCGCACGTCACTCCACAGCCAGTACTTGCGGTCAGCGAGGTTAGTCAGTGCCAGATTCAGACGGGTGTTGGCAAGAGGCTTCCACCAAGCATACACATCAAAGGTGGTCCATCCGCCTGGTTTGTAGAGCTCGCCGCTGCTGTCATCGACGCGTTTGACGCCGGCAGCCGCGCGCATCCGCAGGCTGCTGCCCAGCGTAGCTTTGTCGTCGCGCTGCCAGCTCAACCCGAGGTTCAAACGCAGCGGTTCAACCGAATTCAGCGGCTGGTCGGTGGTGTTGTTGGTGCCGTGCGCCCACGCCGTTGCGCCATCCACCTTCCACTTTTGTGCGAACTGCCACGCACCACGGAGCTCGGTGCCATAGATCGTGACCTTGCTCTGGTTGCGGTATTGGTAGGTGGTGCGCAGTCCTGCAATGCAGGCAGGGTCGCTTGGGCAGTTCAGCACGACCTGCTCGATAAAGTCTTTGTAGCGGTTGTGATAGAGCGCCCAGCTCAACGCAAGGTTGCCGCTGTTCCAGCGGGAGCCGACTTCGACGCCTTCGCTACGTTCGGCCTTCAGGTCAGGGTTCGGGCTCGACCCGTAACCTTGCGCAAGGTTCATGAAGCTGCCATTTACCTCTTCGTAGTTGGGCGCGCGGAAACCGAAAACCCACTGCGCATACAGCGCGAGGGGATCGCTCGGGCGCCACAATGCCGAGAGGCGGGGGGATACGTCGGAATCGGACTTCGAGACTGCTGGCTTGGCAGTGTGCGTGTCGTACAGCGGGTCGGCCTCAGGGGAAAGCTTGTAGCTATCCCAGCGCAGGCCCGGGGTCAGGATCACTCGGCCATCTGCGAGGCGGATTTCATCCTGCAGGAAGGCGCCAAACTGTTGCGTGCTGCCAGGCGGAAAGTCGCGCAGCGGGAAGGTTTCGCCCGCCAGCGCGTTGGCGACCGTGCCGGTGGTGAGATTGGTGCGCGTTGCGGTGCGCATCTCCTCGCTGTGGGTGTCGAGCCAGTCGACTCCGCCGATCACCAGTTGCGTGGTGCCGGCCCAATCGAAGCTGCGCTCGGCCTGTACCGATGCTGCCCACTGTTCCTGCGCGAACTGGAAGCCCAACTGCACATCGCAGTTACTGCTGCCCGCCGCGGAAGCCGAACAGGTGGAGCTTGTCTTGCTACGGCGCTGCAGGGTGTCGGTGATGACCTCGCTGTGCTGCCACGAAACACTGCTGACCACCCGGTCGACGATGCCGCTGGCAGGCATCCAGGTGTAGCCCAGGCTTGCGCGCTGCCGTTCGTTCTCTTCACTGCCGCTCGCCGCAGTTACACGTGGCAAGGACGAGGATAGACGCAGGAGTTCGGAGTCCGACACGCTCTTGCGCGTCTCGTGCGTCAGCGTGAAACGGTGCTCGGCGCTTGGCACCCAGCCGAATTTGGCCAGCGTCGCGGTACTGCTGTAATCCTGCGGGTTGGGTGTGGTGCGGCTTACCGAGACGGTGTCCACATCGCCCTGATTGCCCAGTTCATGGCCCTCGCGGCGGCTCACCATCAACAGCGCGTCGATCGTTTCACCCTTCGCCGCGACGCTGCCGGTGCTGCCCCAACTTTTGTCCGCACTGGTGGCATGTATGGCGGCTTCACCGCCAAGCGATGTACCCGGCGTAATGAAGTCGGCGGCGTCCTTGGTTACGAAGCCGACCACGCCACCGATTGCGTCCGAACCATACAAGCTCGACGCCGGGCCGCGCACGATCTCGACGCGCTTGAGGAAATCCTGCTCCGGCATGTCGCGCGTCGCGGTCGAGATGTTCGAAGGGCCGCCGCGGGAGTAGAAGTCCGGCAGCCGTACGCCGTCGACCAGAATCAGCACCCGGTTGTCCTCAATGCCACGGATGTTGAACGATGTGGCGCCAAAGCGGCGGCGGTCGCGCCCGACGGCGACATCGGGTTCGTCCGCCACCGCGGCGGTGGCGTCGACGGGCTGCTGTGTCTCGATATCGACCGCGCTGCGCTGGGTGATTGTTTGGGCTGCCTCGGCTGCACTGCTATCGCGCCGATTTGCACTGACTACGACCTCGGAGAGTTGGGTTTCTGTGGCGAAGGCGGGCGATGCGGATAGCGCGATCAACGCAAGTGCGATCGGACGGAAGCGTTGAACGGGCAACTGGGCGAATGTGTTGTGCATGTTGTTCTTTGATGAGTTTCTTGGCGAGGTGGACAGTAATGCAAATACGAATGAGTCGCAACGCCGCTCGGGTCGTCCAGCCGTGAAGCCAACGTCCAAGTGCGCCTGTAGTACGGGGCTAGTCGTTAGGGAGGGGCCTGGCAGCGTGTTCAGGCGTCGGTGGTGCGAGCACCGCGTCGCCTGAACACGCCTTGTCCAAGGCGCACAACGGCGATGCTGTGAACCCACTGCTTAGGAGATCGCTAACGTACCGAGTGATCCACTGCGGTTCGGGCGGACTGCTGATGGCCGATCCGTGCGCGTGACGTCCAGGTATCGACGAGACAGATCGATCCACTGGAGGTGTTCGTTGCCGCCGCGCCGAGGTCATGCGGTCTTAGCCGGGAGCAGCCCCGTAAGTGCCCAGCCCGTGCAGGTGGGGACTACCGTCCGAGCAGACGGAGCGTTTCGGGTCCGACATCAAGACACAAGACTGGCGCGCATTTTGGTCCGCTCTGATGCGTTCTCCCTGCTTCCGCCCAGTCCAACGCTAGCTGGTTGCCGTCGGTGGGCGTCTTTCGCCTTCGTGGCGAAGGGCCTGTTTGGAAGCGGACTTGTGATCCATGTCAAACAGCTGCCGCGGCAGTTCCAGTGGGAGCAGCGGTGGCGTTAAATAGCCCCTCGCCATGCGGTCTATTGACGCCTATGTTCCGGTGTCCACGTTGAATCTCCAACGACGTTCGCCCGAGAACCGGGCCCCACTTACGGCACCAGAATATGTTCTCTACATACCGATCCAAGAAGCGTTCACTCGGCGTTGCCGGATGGCTTACCAGCCTCTTCCTTTCATTGTTTGCTGCGGGCGCTCTTGCCCAAAGTGCTCCCACGATTTCGGTAAGCCGCAATCCTTTTCCCATGGTGGCAGGGCGACCCTATACAGTTACCTGGAAGACGACGAACGCGTTTACGGTGACCTTTGACTGCACTTCCTCTGGTCGAGGTTATGTCGGTAGCGGCTCATTCCGGGATGCCAGCGGAAGTTCCACAGGGGTTGCAGACGCCGCTTGGGTTGGCAATCCATCGAGATGTAGCTGGACTGCCTACGGTCCATACGGGAGCACAAAGACTTCTGAATTGCTGTTAACAGAGGCTCCTGCAACGATCACTGTTACTCGAACGCCCAATCCAATGGTTGCCGGCCGCAGATATGAGGTCCGCTGGACCACGACCAATGCGTCGTCCGTGTCGTTCCGATGTACGGCTCCAGGTACCGGGTTTAACGCGTCAAGCGTCTTGACTACGGTAAACGGCACGGCGGGCGGCGAACCTGCCTCTGATTGGATTGGTTATCCATCCGTGTGTATATGGACAGCCACTAACCCCAGTGGAGTCGCCACCACCTATACCGAAACGGTCGCAACCGTCGCATCAGAACCGGGCGAGATCGCTGACATGGTTGGTCGCGACCTAGCCGTCACCTATGACGGGGTGGCTTTCGTTGGTCACGTCGGGGTTAGCGGGTACGATCGTCAAGAAGTGGTCGAAGTGCTCAATGAAGGCGATAGCGTGATCAAGATTAATTCGCTGACCAACTTCAAAGGTCGCAGTCGCTATTGGGGGGCACGCTATTACCCTGACCTTCCCAATCGGCCGCGCATTGCGTTGTGCAACAACATGACCTTATGCGACAAGAAGGGGTTCTATCCGGCCCCGTACGGATTAAGGTATCAAGCGGGGCTCTGGTACGCGGTACAAGCAGACTACACGACAACTGCCTTGTACCGTCTTCCAGAGCCGGGCTATACGATTCCGCCCCAGCCATGGATGCCGATAGACACGCCACCGATTTACGTTCGGCCCAAGCGGGGCCTGTTTCGGTGCGACACGTTTGTCTCGGCGCTATGGAACACAGAAGGAACGGTACCCGCTAATGAGTTGATGACGCTGCAGACGCCCGTCACGTTGTTCCATCATTTCACGCCGAGGTGAGACCGTGAATCGGAAATACATCCTGGCCAGCTTGGTGGCAGTCGCACTTCTGGTAGGCGTCGCATCCATGGTGTACCTCAGTCGCCACGAGGGGGCGGTTACCAGCGGGACGGAGGGGGCCGCATCGACTTCGCTAATGCGTTCGATCCTGCCAAAAAGCGTCGCCGACAAGTTTGCATTCTTGGGTCATGACACCGAGGAAACCCCTGGCGGAGGAGATGCCGACTCCATGCTTGTCGACGCACTGCTGCATGGACGGCTCGAACAAGCAGATTCAATCGCCAAAGCACTTCTTGAAAATAAGCAGCTGGATAAGGCTCAGAAGCAGGCCCTCCTTCTTGCCGCACTTCATCGGCTAAAGGGGAGGGATCGGGATCAGGCGCGCATCTTGGACTACCTATCGATGCTTTCTCCGACGTCTCTCGCAAGAGAGTTGGCTGGCGAGCTTCTACAGCCGTCAAACAGCGCTGAAGTCAGGGCTGCCGCTGCTCGAACGATTGGCACCGCATTTGTGGATCCAAGCCCGAACGGGGCCGACCAAACACCTGAGGCCCGAGCCAACAATGCAGCAATTCTGGAGGCTCTTCGCGCCGGCATCGCTAGTTCCGACCGAAAGGTCGCCGTCAGTTCGCTCCTAACCTTCTCACGGATTGGCCCAACCGATGAGGTAACAAAGGCCCTCCTCGCGCTGCAGGAGCGCCAGTGGATTAACAGAACCGACGCGGTCAGAGAGCTGCTCATCCAGATACCTGCGGCAAAGGGCGCCGAGGAACAATTGGGGCTCGTCAAGACAGTGATTGGGTTAAGCGAGAGCGCTCCCGATGGCGACCTTCCCGCTTCTAACGTCGTGTCACTCGCGGCCTCACTACTGTCAGGGGCTGACGCGGTTTCCACAATTACGCCGAGTGCGAGGCGCGCCCTTGGTGAGTATCTGGTTAAGCACGAGCCCCCAATTGTGGATGGGTCAGGTAATCCTTCAGTCGCCAGTGCGTTCTCGTATGCAAACTGGTTGCTGCTTACTGCTCAGCTCAACTCGAATGGCGCTGCCGAAGCCAATGCACAGGTGCTCGCCGCACTGCAAACCTCGGCAGATCCTCGCCGAGTCGTTGCGGTTCTCGGCTCACCTAATGGGCAAGGTGTAGCGGCAGCCGTTAACTCGGCCGAGCTGGATTGGCTTCGGGCTCAGGTTAACCGCGCAGCGCAGGAAAACCAGAATTCCCAAGCGATGGTGGCACTTCTCCAACCGGCAGCCGAGGCAATTGCAGCAGCCGACCGGAGTCGGCGCTAGGAGCCATGACACTCGTCATCCGTAGCGGCGTTGCCGGTTGTGTGGCGAGTGTGATCTGAGCACCACTTACGCGCTCCAGGGCGGGAAGCCGACCGGTGACATTACGCAGCATCTCCTGACGTTCCTCCAGAAGACCCAGAGCGGAGGACGCGTAGAACCCTAAGTGGCATCCGCGCAGGCTCCTTGATTTCGCTCCCCAGATAATGGGGCCAGTGCAGCGGACGCACGGACGCCTCATACATCGCGCGGCTGCCTACGCAATAAGTTCAAAATCTTCGCGGTCGCTCGTCCGCCCCTCGTCTGCCGCGTGGGGTGTCCGTCCCAGATGGCTCGCGTCATGTGACGCGAGCCATTTTTTGTCTTCCCGACACGCCCTCCCGCCATTTCGAATTGCCCTTGTTGTCGAAAGCGACGAAGCTGCGTTCACGAGCGGCGTCACCTTGAGGAAGAGCGCTCGGGCATGTTCTCTTAAGAAAACATTCAGAAGATCTGAACGGGTTGTGAAACGGGCTGGGGGAAGCTCCAGCGACCGAACCGTCTGATCATTAGTTCTCAACTGAAGCTGCCCGCCGACGGACAGTCTGCCGCTTTGCCGCCAAATCCCGTGGCCGCAGGGTCAAGCAGTTACCCGGCCGCAGCGGCGTCCCCGTGGTTTGTTCCGTCGGACCGGCGCGAGGACCACGTTAATCAATGAGAACGATGCAGGCGATCGGCTCCCTCGCGCGTGGATTACGTGCGCGTTACCACGAACCGGCGGTCTGTATGAACTCTCAACCCTACATTCAGCGACGAGAACGCACCTGCACCAACTATCGTCCCAACTCTCATGCTGAGTTGGGATTCGACTTCGGGACTACCGTTCCTTCATGGTCAGCCTTGTTTTTGGCTTACGCCGCGAGCGTACGAACTGTTTCCCGCATTGACCGCCGGAAACGCGTGAGGCGGGTTATCGCTTACCTGGGGCGTAGCCTTGTGCGACCACATGAGGCGCTTAAATGGGCTTACGCAGTTGCGTGCTGCGTGGAAGAGGGAATCGTGCGCCTGAGGCCCAGGCTGATCTTGAAACCCTACCGACACTACGTAAGCAGGGCGTTCGACTGGCGAGACCGGAAGACTCTCATACTGACGCACTACCGGGAGGAGCCGCTTCTGCTCACGCCGACAGCCCTGGAGGCACTGCGGACCGGTCGAATGCTGCCAGTGTGGCGCTATGACCCGGAGCCATCCCTTGGATGCGGCCGACTGGTACTCGGGCTTGAACGGACGTCGCGATTCGACCGAGAGGGTGAGCTCCTGTTGAGCCTCTATGCAGGAACTCCAACCGAACGCATGATGAGCACAGCCTTTTCCATTGGATATTGGAATGGCCAGCGTTCAGTTTTTGTGGGCTGCCTGCAAGGAGGCTCATCGGAGGCCATGGACGCACGGATTAAGTGCTCGACACGAGCAATGTTCGGGATCCGCCCCAAGAACCTACTGATTGAGGCCCTATGCGCATTCGCGGTGGAGGCGAGGGCTAATCAGTTGATCTTCACGAGCAACAGCACAAGGGTTTTCAATACGGCCAAAGTTCGGGCGGACTACGATGCCTTCTGGTCGGAGCTTGGCGCTAGGCCCGCGGCGTCGGGCGTCTTTGTCCTGACGGGGGGAGTCGTACATCGGGATCCGGCTTTGGCACCGAGTCGTAAGCGTGCGGAGTACCGTCGCCGAGCGGCGCTGCGGGAGGACTTGGCCGCGGCCGTACGTGCGCTGTGCGGCTGACGAATCGAGCGTCAGTGACGGCACCCTGTCGTAGGTGAACGCAAACTTATGGCATCGCGCAGCGCTGCGCCGTCAATCGCGGGCAAGGGGTGCGCTACTGAACTGTGGTGCGTTCTACGCAGATTCTGATTTCGCTCCGGGGCGGGGTTGTCTAGCGGTGTCCAGTTCAACAACCGCCAGCAATCCTCCACCGGTGCGGTTCTCAAAGGCCAGAGAGCCGCCATGTGCGCGGCATATCGCATCAGCGATTGCGAGACCTAGTCCCGAGCCACCGAAATTGCGATGCCTTGACTCGTCAGCTCGCCAGAACCGCTCCCGTAGCCGTTGGAGAGAGCTTTCGGACACCCCCTCGCCACGGTCGCCCACAACGATCCGCACTACGGAACCCTTGGTTCGCGCATAGACTTGAATCAGCCCGCCAGCGGCCCCATAGCGCGTTGCATTGTCGATCAAAATGGAGAGGACCTGGCCGATGCGATCGTGATCAGCGTCGATATGGAGATCCTTTGGCACATCGACTTCACATCTGATCTCGGCCGCCTTGATCGCATCGTGGGCCCAAGATATTCGCTCCGAAACTAGCGCCAGTAGAGCGAATCGTTCCGTGACTAACTCCATTTTTCCTGCTCGCGCGAGAGAGATGAAGTGAAGGTCGTTGACCAGTCGGTTAATCTGGTTCAACTGCCGTTGCACCGTCTCCAATTGCACTGATTCCAGCGGAAATACTTCATCGAGCATGCCCTGCAACCTGCCCATGGCCGCGTTCAGAGGTGTGCGCAATTCGTGGGCGAGCATTGCACTCGACTCTCTCAGCTCCAATTCGTACTGCTCCAATCGCGTAGCCATGTCATTGAAGTCCGCGGCCATCTGCTCGATGTCGCGGGGAGCGCCGTCGCGTAGATGAATTCTGGCCTGGAAATCGCCGCTGGCGACTCGCCTTGCGGTCCTCGCAAGTTCTCCGACATCTCGCGAGATCGGCTGGGCGGTGCGCATTCCGAACCAAATGAGGAGGGGTAACTCGCATGCGAGCATTACTCCCACCATCAGCCAGTCCGGGTTGGACAGCCCCGGAAAGAACTCGGCGACGTCATAGTATTGGTAAACGTGTTCCCAAAGTTGTCGTCGGTTTTCCTCTGGGTGTTTACGCATCTCCAGCAATTCCTCTCTCACTTTAGGAGGAAAACTACTGAGGAATTTGTAATCGTGGTACTGGAAATAGCACCACATTCCTACCGCCGCGCCCACAACAGCTAACGCGGCCAGCACGCAAAGACGAAGTCCTACCCACAGCCCAAGGGAGAGCCGCTGTGACGGGGATCGAAGCACTGGTGTTCCTTATTGGAAACGGTAACCGACAGAACGAACGGTGACTAGCACGTCACTGACGCCGCAGGCGAGAAGCTTCCGGCGTAGGTTATGCATATGCGTGTCAACGACACGATCGATCGCGTTGCTACCGGGGAGGCACGCGTCCAAGAGCTCTCCCCGAGTGAAAGCCTTGAAAGGCGTACGCAGTAATGTCGCCAACAACAGGAACTCGGTGGGCGTGAGATCCAGGGTGGTGCGGCTGGTACCGTCGGGACTCTCGACAGTCGCAATGATGGCCTCTTGATTAACTGTTATGCGGCCGTGTTTGAGGAGACCTGATGCTGGGCGCGTCGGCGTCGATCGCCGAAGGACGGCGTGCACGCGTGCGACCAGTTCCTTGGGGTTGTACGGTTTCACGACATAGTCGTCGGCTCCGTATCTCAGCGCACCGAGCTTTTCCGGCTCATCGCCTACCGCTGTCACCATGATGACCGGTACGTCACCGGAGCGGCGAATTGCCGCCAGCACGTCAATTCCACTGACTCGCGGAAGCATGATGTCCAGAAGAACAATGTCTGGACGGGCTTGCCCGAATAGCTGTATCGCTTGAACGCCGTCGAAGGCAAGAACCACCGAGAAGCCGTCTTTGCGCAAATAGGCCTCAAGGATACTGGCGGAATCGACATCGTCTTCGACGACGA
The DNA here is from genome assembly GCA_945957295.1 of uncultured Uliginosibacterium sp. GTDB lineage: Bacteria > Pseudomonadota > Gammaproteobacteria > Burkholderiales > Rhodocyclaceae > Niveibacterium. Next base: position 1,032 of record CAMFLH010000151.1, on the reverse strand, counting down.
GGACCGTCCTTTCGTTCATCGTCGGTTCTCCGAAGGGCTTGATGAAATCTTAAAAAACACAAAAAGTGATCTTGAAACAGGAGTGAGAGAGTAGCGCGTGTCATCCAGAAGAAGCCACATCACTTCACATGCGCATCATAAACCCGGGTCTTCCCTCGCAGGCATTGTCCAAGATTGGGCTACTAGCCGTGCTAGGTGCGGGACTCTTCACTGGCGGTTGCTCGCTAGCTCCGGCCTATGAACGTCCGGCATTGACGCTACCCGCAACCCTTGGCAGCACAGAAGGTCCTCGCGCCGCTAGCGCTCCGAAAGCGGAGACGCTCACCCGATACGAGAGTGACTTCATTCGGTCTCTTGGTGCGGATGCTTCCAGTGACCTCATGCAATGGTTCGGCGCAGCCCTGGCCCGAAATGCCGACTATCGAACTGCTGCGCTTCAGGTCGGTGAGGCTCGAAGTGCCTACCGGATCCAGCGGGCCAGCCTCTTTCCAACTGTCTCCGTAGGGGGCCAACGCACGCGCCAACATTTCGATGATCCGGCCCTGTCAGAACGGTACGAGCAAAAGATCTCCTCCGGTTCCGTTTCGATCGGCGACTTCGAACCGGACTTCTTCGGTCGAGTGGCTTCACTTACTGAAGCAGCTAGGGAACGCTTTGCAGCGAGTCAGGACGGACGCGAAATGGTCAGGGCGACCGTCTCTGCTGAAATCCTGCGCGGCTACATCTTGGAGCAGTCAGCTAGGAAGCAACTCGATATCCAGCGCTCTCTCTATCGATCTACGTTCGATTTGGTCTCTCTCTACGAACGCCAATGGGCTGTGGGCGCAATGGCGAAGAACGATTACCAGCGTGCATCGCAAAGGCTGGTCGACGCTGACAACGCCGTGCGCCAGGCCGAATTCGAGGTCCATGCAGCTCGGAGCGCCCTTGGGGCTCTTGCTGGTGGGGTGCCGAGTCCTTCTGCGGCAATTGATGTGTTGTTGGCACCGCTTGAAATCTGACCGGGCGTTCCGGTTGAAATTTGATCAGGAC
>CAMFLH010000150.1 GCA_945957295.1 uncultured Uliginosibacterium sp. | reverse complement strand
GGGTCCATCACCGCGCCAGACAGGATGTGGGCGCCAATCTCGGCACCTTTCTCGATCAGGCAGACGCTGACCTCCTGCCCTTTTTCCTGCGCCAGCTGCTTGATGCGGATCGCCGCCGAAAGGCCCGCAGGCCCGCCACCCACCACCAGCACGTCGAATTCCATCGACTCGCGTTCCATTCCTATACTCCTGGAAGATTCAGCCCGTCTGCGCGACCGGTGTCCGCAAAACGTCATTCACCATACGGTACGGTATGGTAGATTACCCCCGTCGTGCGCCTCGAATCAAGGCGCGAAAACCCGGAGAAAGACCATGCAGGACAACGCAGGCACCTTGCTGCACGAATGCGACATCCCGGTTCGCTGGGGCGATCAGGATGCGCTCGGACACGTCAATAACACCGTGTTCTTCCGCTTCATGGAACAGGCGCGCGTGGAGTGGCTCGACAAGCAGGGCTTCGTTTGCGACCCCGCCGAACCACAGGTGCCGGTGATCGTTCACGCCGCCTGCACCTTCCTGCAACCGATCAATTATCCCGCAACCGTGCGGGTAAAGCTCTACGTCGGCGATCCGGGGCGCTCAAGCGTGCAGACGCGCTACGAATTGGTCGACGCAGCGAATGGCAAAACCTACGCAACCGGCGAGGCTAAGGCCGTGTGGATCAACCTGAATACCGGCAAATCCGCGCCCTTGCCGCAGAAATTGCTCGACCTGATCGCCTAAGTCGATGCCTGCGCGGCGCAGGGGCTGACCTGCGCTAAGGCTGACTTTTACCCGAATCACGGGTATGCTGCGCCCACCCTGCGAACGCCAATCGTCGTAGCGGTCTTTGCTTACCTCCCGATCGTCCGGCCCTTCAAGGCCTTCTGCTCGATCTCATTCACGTCTGCCTGGATTGGTGTCGCTCGGTTTTCAGCGACGGGCCGTCGCTGGAGCTGTTTGATGAATTCCGAAGTTACGTTTGCCAGCCTGGCGCTGGCCGAACCCATTTTGCGTGCAATCGGCGAAGCCGGTTACACCCACCCGACGCCTATCCAGGCGCAAGCGATTCCTCTCGTGATGCAAGGCGGTGACCTGATGGCCGCGGCCCAGACGGGCACCGGCAAGACCGCCGGCTTCACGCTGCCGATCCTGCACCGCCTGGCGACCAAGCCGAAACGCGCTACGCCGGGCAAGCCGCGCTGCCTGATCCTGACCCCGACGCGTGAGCTCGCGGCGCAGGTGGAAGAGTCGGTACAGACCTACGGCAAGCATGTCGACATCAGCTCGATGGTGATGTTCGGTGGCGTCGGCATGAACCCGCAGATCGCGGGTTTGAAGAAGCCGCTGGATATCCTCGTCGCCACGCCGGGCCGCTTGCTCGACCACATCGGCCAGAAGACGCTGTCGCTCGCCGATGTCGAGATCCTGGTGCTCGATGAAGCGGACCGCATGCTCGACATGGGGTTCATCCGCGACATCAAGAAGGTGCTCGCGCTGTTGCCCAAGCAACGCCAGAACCTGTTGTTCTCCGCCACCTTCTCGGACGAGATCAAGGCGCTGGCCGATGGCCTGATGAACAAGCCGGGCTATGTGGAAGTCGCACGCCGCAATACCGCCAGCGAACTGGTTGAGCAGTCGGTGTACCTGATCGGCCAGAAGCAGAAGCGCCATCTGCTCGCGCACCTGATCAAGAAGCACCAGTGGTTCCAGGTGCTGGTGTTCACGCGCACCAAGCACGGCGCCAACCGCCTTGCCGAGCAGCTCGACAAGGACGGCATCCCGGCGCTCGCGATCCACGGCAACAAGAGCCAGAACGCGCGTACCCGTGCGCTGGCCGAGTTCAAATCGGGCGATCTGCAGGTGCTGGTCGCGACCGACATCGCCGCGCGTGGTTTGGATATCGACCAGCTGCCGCAAGTGGTGAACTTCGAGCTGCCGAACGTGCCGGAAGACTATGTGCACCGCATTGGCCGCACTGGCCGTGCTGGCTCCAGCGGTGCGGCAATCTCGCTCGTCGATGACGAGGAAATGAAGCACCTCGTCGCGATCGAGCGTCTGATGCGTCGCAAGATCGACCGCGTCACCGACGCGGAATTCGTGCCGGTGGCTGCGCCGGCCGGTGGTGAATCGCATGCCCGCCCGGCGCACCCGGCGCCCGCGCACACGCGCGGTGGTCGCAACGCGGGCGGCGGTCGCGGGGGCAGCGCCGGCGGCCGCGGTGGCAATGCGTCGCCGCAGCAGCATCCGGCACGTGGGCAGCAACCCGGCCCTCGCCACGGCAAGCCTGCTGCTGCGACCGCACAAGCGCCCAAGCGCCCGGGGCAGGGGCAGCCCGGCGGCCGCAATGCGGCGCCTGGTGCCCGCGCCGCAGAAGGGGCGCCGAGCCGGGGCGATCGCCCGGCACGCCCGCAAGGCGAGGGGCGCCGTTCGCAGCCGCCGCGCCACGCAAGCACCCCTCGCAACGCTGAATCCGCGCCGCGCGCCATGGCGACACCCGCCGAAAAGCCGGAAACCGCCCCGGTCGGCGGCGCCCAGCGCGCGCTGCGTGCTGTGGCGGCGCTGCTGGGCGGCAAACGCAAGGACTGATCGGTTCAGGGGCGGGGCTTCCTGCCCCGTTCGCCTTGTGGCCGGCAGCGCATGCTGCCTGGCACGCAGGGACGTGGCTCCTGGTGGCCTTGGGTCGTACCCTCAAGGTCCGCCCACCGCCCAGGAGCTGCAATGGTTTTCCGATTATCGCTGCTGATCGTCTCCGCCTTCGTCGGCTGGGGGCTGATGTCGCCCGCCGGCCTTGCCGGCACCACCTCGGCGTGGCTCGCAGCGACGATCCATAACTTCGGCTGGTACTACCTGCTGGTGGTCTTCGGTATCGTCGTTTTCGCGCTGGTGGTGGCCTTCGGCCGCTTCGGTCGGATACGCCTCGGCGGCGAGGATGCGCGGCCCGATTTCAGCCGCGGCTCGTGGTTCGCGATGCTCTTCTCCGCGGGTATGGGTATCGGCCTCGTCTTCTGGGGCGTCGCAGAACCGCTGTCGCACTACCTTGCTCCGCCCAGCTATATCCAGGCCGCTACACCTGAAGCCGCCCGCTTTGCGTTACGCGCCTCGTTCTTTCACTGGGGCCTGCACCCTTGGGCCTTGTATGCAGTGGTCGGCCTTGCGCTGGCGTACTTCAAGTTCAATCGCGGTGCGCCAGGCCTGCTCAGCGCAGCATTCCGGCCGCTGCTGGGTGCCCGCACGGATGGATGGATCGGCCGTGCGATCGACATCCTCGCCATCGTCGTCACGGTATTCGGTGTTGCCACCTCGCTCGGCTTTGGTGCGATGCAGATCTCGGGTGGCCTGAGTGAAGTCTTTGGTCTGCAGAAATCCACCGCGCTGATGCTGTCGGTGATCGGCATCGCGACAACACTGTTCCTGCTGTCGTCTGCTACCGGACTGTCACGCGGCATCAAGTGGCTCTCCAACACAAACATGGTGCTGGCCGCGTTGCTGGCGATCGCGGTGCTGGTGATGGGGCCCACACTCTTCGTGCTGGATGCCTTTACGACGACTGTTGGCGCTTACCTCGGTGGCCTGATCCAGCAATCGATGCGCTTGACGCCCTTCACGCAAGGCTCGTGGACGGCCGACTGGACGGTGTTCTACTGGGCCTGGTGGATCACTTGGGCGCCGTTTGTCGGCATGTTCATCGCGCGTATTTCGCGCGGCCGCACGATCAAGGAATTCATGGTCGGCGTGATGCTGGTGCCCTCGCTGGTCAGCTTCCTGTGGTTCTCGATCTTCGGCGGCAGTGCGCTGCAACTCGAAATGTTCGGCGGTGTGCCGATCGCTGCAGCCGCCAGCGCAAACGTCGATAACGCGCTGTTCCTTCTGCTCGCATCTCTGCCGATGGGGCAGTTGTTGTCGGTGTTGGCGATCGGCGTGGTGGGTGTGTTCTTCGTGACCTCCGCGGACTCGGCGACCTTCGTGCTCGGCATGCTGTCGTCGAAGGGTTCGCTCAATCCGTCTGCATCCACCAAGGTGGTGTGGGGTATCCTGATCTCGCTGATCGCTTCGGTGCTCATGATTGGCGGTGGCCTCAAGGGGCTGCAGACGATGTCCATCGTGTCGGCGCTGCCTTTCACGCTGGTGCTGTTGGGTCTGTGTGCTTCGACCTGGCGAGCGCTGTCGGAGGACGCCGACGCGCAGGCGCTACGCGAGCGGCGTGTGCAGCGTTGGTTGCGTGATATCGATGACAGCGCGCGGTTTGACGCGCCAACCGAGATCCGGCTCTCGGAGCAAAAATCGGGATGAGTCTGTGAGGGCACTCAGGCGGAAAGCGCGCGCAGCGCCTCGTCCCGAACTGTCTTGACGAGGTCGTTGCGCAGACTATCGATGCGGGTGACTTCCGGCCATGTGGCGGCGAACTTGCGCTGCCAGGTGATCTGACGCTTCGCCAGCTGCCGCGTCGCGTAGATGCCGCGGTCACGTAATTCGACCCAGTCGTAGTCGCCGTCGAGGTGCTCCCAGGCTTGTCGATAGCCGACACACCGCATGGAGGGCATCTCGGGCGTCAACGCGTAGCGCTGCCGCAGCGTGGCGACTTCGGCGAGCAATCCGGCGGCAAGCATCTGTTCAAAACGCAGCGCGATCCGCGTGTGCAGCACGCTGCGGTCGGAGGGTTCCAGCGCGAGGATTGCGAGCGTTGGGGTGTCGCTGTCGTCTTCGCGCTGCGCGTAGTTCTCCGCGAGTGAGCGGCCGGTCAGACGCACGATTTCCAGCGCGCGCTGAATCCGCTGGGCGTCGTTGGGCTTCAGTTGCGCGGCGGCGGCCGGGTCGATTAGCGCAAGATCGGCATGCAGCGCCGGCCAGCCCCGTGCGCGTGCTTCGGCATCGATCTCCGCCCGCAGATCCGCATCGGCCTGCGGCAGGTCCGACAGCCCGTCGTGCAGCGCCTTCAGGTAGAGCATCGTGCCGCCGGCGAGCAGCGGCACATTACCCCGTGCGCGGATCTCGCGGATCAGGCGAATCGCGTCGGCGCGGAACTGCGCCGCCGAGTAGGCGTCCGTCGGGTCGATCAAGTCGATCAGATGATGCGGGCAACTCGCCTGCTCTTCACGTGTCGGCTTCGCGGTGCCGATATCCATGTCGCGGAACACCAGTGCGGAATCGATGCTGATGATCTCGCACGGCAGATGTTGTGCAAGATCCAGCGCACATGCGGTTTTTCCGCTGGCGGTGGGGCCGATCAGCGCGATAGCATCGGGACGGATAGACGGAGAAGACACGGATGAGCTCGTTGCGCGAAGCGGTGGTCGGGGTGCGCCATTCTAGGGGGCGCGGCGGGCTTCTGCGCGCGTTGACGGCGGCGCTGTGTGTTTCGATGTCGTGTTTCGCGCAGGCAGCGCCCTTGCTGCTATGGGAAGTCAGCGGTGGTGGAGCGCCGATGTGGCTGTTTGGTTCGGTGCACGTGTGCCGCGCCGATTGCTTCCCTTTACCCGCGGCGGTTGAGTCCCGCTTCCGCCGCGCCGAAGTGCTTGCGGTGGAAGTGGATGCCACGCGGGCCGACATCGCCGGCGCGCTGGGTGACATGTCGGGCGGTGGCGCAGGGCTGCGCGAACAGCTCGGCAACGCTGACTGGCGCCGCCTGGTCAAACAACTCTCCTCGATGGGCATGCCGGAGGAAGCGGTCGACGCCTTGTCACCGGCCATGGCCAATGTGTTCGTCGCAGTGGCGGCGGCCAGCCGCGCCGGCCTGTCACCGCTGCATGGAATCGATGTGCACTTCATCAACCGGGCGCAGCACGACGGCAAGGCGTTGGTCGAACTCGAGACGGTGGAGCGGCAGATGCAGGCGCTCGCGGCAGGCTCTGAGCGCGAGCAGATCGAGTCCCTGCGTGCGAGCCTCAAGGCCGCGGACGACGGCTCTCTGCGTGCGTCGCTCGACGAGCTGGTTGGCGCCTGGCGGCGCGGTGACGCGAATGGCCTCGCCGAGGCGCTGCGCAAAGCGCAGGCGGCTGACCCGTCGAGTCGGGCGATGTTCGAGGAGTTGTTCGACCGCCGCAATCGCGAGATGACCGATGCGATCGCCAAGCTCGCTCGCGAGGGGCGGCCGGCGTTTGTCGTGATCGGCAGTGGTCACCTGGCCGGGCGCGAGGCGATCCCGGCATTGCTGGCGCGGCGCGGATTCCGCGTGCGCCAGCTCAGCAGCAGCGACTGAGTGGTGTGTTCGTCAGGCCGGCGGGCGCTGCGAGAGGTATAGGGCGGTGCAGTAGAGCAGCGCGGTCTGAAAGCTGACCACGCCGGCAATGCCCCACAGCTTGCGGGCTTCTCGAACGATGTCGGCGGCGAGGTGGCCGCCAAGCACCGTTACGCCATCAGGCGATTCCACATCGAGGTGCTCGTTGAGCGGGTGCGGCTTGACACTGATGCCGGCGGCGCGTGCTGCTTCGGCGCCCCGACTGACCTGCATGGCGAGAATGACACTGTCCATCGCGCGAGTCTCCGTTTTCGTTGCATGCGACGCGGGGGAAGGCGCCGATGCTGCCAGTGCGTCTGTTGCGCTTTGATGAATGAGCGACGATTATGCTCACGGCATTGCGGTGCAGCAAGCGACTTCGATCACATTCATCAGGCTTTATAGCCCGCAGGGCAAGGCTTGGTCGTCTTTCCGACGAACGGAAATATTCGGTTGGCGAACGAACATCTTGCGCTGCAACGTGCTGATTGGATATCGCTCGGCGTGCTGTCGTCGCCCAAGCCTAGAGGCTTCGTGCGCTGCGAGCGCAGGGGTCTGATCTGACGTCGGACGCGCTCGCTATCCGATAGCACCAGCTCCTGAATCAGCGCGGCGCGTCTGGCCACGACATGCAGCAGGGCAGATTCAAAACTGACGATGTCGGCGACGCTCCAGACGGTTTTCGCATGCCGCAGCATCTGGTCGGATGCCGTCGTCGAGAACGCGAAACGGCGGCCATGTCGCGTCAATGCCACCTTGCTGCCCTCGAAACAGCATTCGATCCGGAATCCGCAGCGGCGTAGCCGATCGGCGGTCGCGCTGACCTCGGCCGCAAAGCTCGATTTGGACATGATGATTTCCTGTTCGGCCCGCCTCGGCATTGTGTGCGTTGGCGTTCGGAACATTGTCCGCTCGGCGTACCAATGCCGGCTTGTCTCGTCGGGCCCCCCGCTTGTCAGCGGGTGCCAATGTGCGCGGGTTCAGCGGCCGCGCAGGAAGAGCTTGTCGAGATCACTCATCGAGAGCTGTACCCAGGTCGGGCGGCCGTGATTGCATTGGTCGGCGCGTTCGGTCGCTTCCATTTCGCGCAGCAGTGCGTTCATCTCGGGGAGTGTGAGGCTGCGATTGGCGCGCACGGCGCCGTGGCAGGCGAGCGTGGCGAGCAACTCGTTACGGCGTGCCGAGACCACGTCGGAGGCCGGATAGTCGACCAGCTCGCCGAGCAGTGCGCGCGTCAGGGCGACGATGTCTGCACGTGCAAGCAGGCTTGGCACGCTGCGCACGGCGAGTTCGGTCGGGCCTGCGGGGGCAATTTCGAAGCCGATGCGGTCCAGCGTGTCGCGCTGCGTTTCGGCGCAGGCCGTTTCCTTCGCGCTTGCGCCGAACACGGCGGGGATCAGCAGACGCTGCGTGCTGGGGGCGCCGTCGAGCACGTTCTTGAGCTTCTCGTACAGGATGCGCTCGTGCGCAGCGTGCATGTCGACAAGAATCAGCCCGCGCGCGTTCTGCGCCAGCACATAGACGCCGTGCAGCTGAGCCAGCGCGTAGCCAAGCGGCGCGCCTTCGCTGTCGGCAGCGGTGAGCGGCAAACTTTGTGGTGCCGGCGCGTTGAGCGAGGCTGGGCGGAAGAATGCCGCCATTGAACCGGCCGACGGTGCATGTGCCGGCGCCGCGCTGCCGAAGTGGTAGGGCGTCCGAGGCTCTTCCACCGCGAGTCTGATTTGCTCGGGCTGCGGCGTCTGCGTGGCCGGATACTCGATGCGTGGGGCTGACGCGGCGACGCTACTGATGGTGGCCGCAAGGCCACGGCTGACCGCGTGATAGACGAACTGGTGAATCGCGCGCGCTTCGCGGAAGCGCACCTCGGTCTTTGCCGGATGCACGTTCACATCCACGCCGGCCGGATCAAGCTCAAGGAACAGCGCGAAGGCCGGGTGCTTGCTGCCATGCAGGATGTCTGCATAGGCCTCGCGCAGCGCGTGCTGGATCAGCTTGTCGCGCACGAAGCGGCCGTTCACGAAGAAGTACTGCGCATCACGACTGGCGCGCGCATAGGCGGGCAGCGCTGCGAAACCGGATAGCCGCAGGCCGGCGGCCTCGACGTCGATCTCGCGCGCGTGTTCAAGGAACTCTTCACCGAGGATATCGCCGCAGCGTCGGCGCATGTCGCCGGGCGTAAGGCGCAAGCTCACGCGGCCGTTGTGCTGCAACTGGAACGCGACTTCCGGGCGTGCCAGCGCGATGCGGCGGAAGGCATCGTCACAGTGGCCGAACTCGGTGCCTTCACTCTTGAGGAATTTTCGCCGTGCGGGCACGTTCCAGTACAGGTCGCTCACCTCGACGACCGTGCCGCCGTTCAGCGCGGCCGGTGAGGGGGATGTTTCCCCTGCGTGGATTCGCCACGCGTGCGGAGAGCCCTGCGCGCGGCTCGTGAGGGTGACGCGGGCGACCGACGCGATCGATGCGAGCGCCTCACCGCGAAAGCCCATTGTTGCCACACATTCCAGGTCGTCGAGCGAGGCGATCTTGCTGGTGGCGTGGCGCTCGAGCGCGATGCCCAGTTCGTCCTTGTCGATGCCACAGCCATCGTCTGCAATGCGGATCTGCTTCACGCCGCCTTGCTGCAACTGCACCTCGATCGCGCGCGAGCCGGCATCGAGGCTGTTTTCCAGCACTTCCTTGAGCACTGAGGCGGGTCGTTCGACGACCTCGCCGGCGGCGATCTGGTTGATCAGGAGTTCAGGCAGGCGGCGGATCGTCGGCATCGTGCGGATTCGGTTCCAGAAGCGAAAAGCCCCGCCGGAGCGGGGCATGGGCCAATGCTAGCAGGCTTCAGCCTTCGGCGATCCGCTTGGCGATGTGCGCGAGCGCTTCCTCGACCTGGTCGACCAAGATCAGGCACAGGTCACCGGGTTGCAGGCGCGCGAGCGCCTTGTCGATCGCGACGAATTCGCCGGTGATTTCCTCGACATGCGTGGTGCGTGGCGCGCCGACGAGGCCCTGGCGCAGCAGGCCGATCACTTCACCATCTGCGCGGCCGCGCTGGCAGGCATCCTGATACAGCAGCACGTCGTCGAAGGCCTTGCCAAGGATCTCGGTCTGCTGGCGGATGTCTTCGTCACGGCGGTCGCCGGCGCCGCTGATGACCACGCTGCGGCGCTTGCCGGGCATCGCCTCGACAGCGTTCACCAGCGCGCTCATCGCGTCAGGGTTATGCCCGTAGTCGGCAATCAGCGTTGCACCGCGATAGTCGAACACGTTGAAGCGGCCCGGTGCGTTGTCCGAATCATTCCTGAACGTGGCGAGACCCTTGCAGATCACATCCCACTCCAGCCCGGCCGACCAGCCCGCTGCGACGGCGGCCATGACGTTCTCGACCTGGAAGCCGATGGTGCCGTTGCGGGTGATCGGGATCTCGGCGAGCGGCACGCGGTGCTTGACCATGCCTTCGGCTGCGACGATCACATCGCCATCGACATACACCACGCGGTTGCCTTGGGCCCGATGCGTTGCCATGACCGGCAAGTGGCGGTCGGCAGCGAAGAACGTGATCTTTCCGGTACAGCTTTCGGCCATCGCGGCGACGATCGGGTCGGCCGCGTTGAGTACCGCGGTACCTTCCGGCGCCACGTTCTGCACGATCACGCGCTTGAGCACGGCGAGCTCGTCGACCGTGGTGATGAAGTTCAGACCCAAATGGTCGCCAAGGCCGATGTTGGTCACCACGGCGACCTTGCAGCGATCGAACGCGAGGCCCTCGCGCAGCACGCCGCCACGGGCGGTTTCGAACACGGCTGCATCCACCGTCGGGTTCAGCAACACGTTGCGTGCGCTCTTCGGGCCCGAGCAGTCGCCGCTGTCGATGCGGCGCCCCTGGATGTAGACGCCATCGGTGTTGGTCATGCCGACCGTAAGGCCGTTGGCCATGAACAGGTGCGCGATCAGGCGTACGGTGGTCGTCTTGCCGTTGGTGCCGGTGACGGCGACAACCGGAATGCGGCCGTCTTCACCGTTCGGGAACATGCTCGAAATGATCGCTTCGCCCACCGCACGACCCTTGCCGAACGAAGGGTTCAGGTGCATCCGCAGGCCCGGCGCGGCATTCACTTCCACCATGCCGCCGCCTTGTTCTTCGAGCGGCTTGAGCACGCTGTCGCAGACCACATCAACACCGCAAATGTCGAGTCCGACCATCTGCGCCGCGGCCACCGCGCGCGCGGCGACTTCCGGATGTACATCGTCGGTCACATCGGTGGCGGTGCCGCCGGTGGAAAGGTTGGCGTTGTTCCGCAGCACCACACGCTTGCCCTTGGGCGGCACGGATTCGGCCGTCAGGCCCTGCATCTCGAGGCGCGCGATCGCGATCTCGTCGAAGCGGATCTTGGTCAGCGAGGTGGCGTGGCCGTCGCCCCGGCGCGGGTCGGCGTTCACCTGGTCGACCAGCTCGCGCACGGTGTGTACGCCATCGCCGATCACGAAGGGCGGGTCGCGTCGTGCGGCCGCGACGAGTTTGTCGCCGACCACCAGCAGGCGGTAGTCGTAGCCGGGCAGGTAGCGCTCCACCATGATGTCGTCGCGGAACTCGCAGGCGACCTTGTAGGCCATCTCCAGCTGCTCGCGGCTGGTGATGTTGACGGTGACGCCTTTGCCCTGGTTGCCGTCCTGCGGCTTGACGACGACAGGCAAGCCGATCTCCTGCGCGGCAACCCAGGCGTCTTCAATGTCGGCGACCGGGCGACCTACAGGAACCGGCACGCCGGCCGCGAGCAGCAGGCGCTTGGTCAGTTCCTTGTCCTGCGCGATCGACTCGGCGATTGCGCTGGTGCTGTCCATTTCAGCGGCCTGGATGCGGCGCTGTTTCGAGCCCCAGCCGAATTGCACCAGGCTGCCCTCGGTCAAGCGGCGGAACGGAATGCCGCGCGCAACGGCGGCCTGCACGATCGAGCCGGTGGAGGGGCCAAGGCGTACGTCTTCATCAACTTCACGCAGGCGCGCAAGCGCTGCTGCGAGATCGAAGGGGGTGTCGTCCATCGCGGCTTGGATCAGGGTCTCTGCGAGCTCAAGCGCGAGACGACCGACGGCTTCTTCCGAATATTCGACGACGACCTGGTAAACGCCGGCTTCCAGCGTCGCATGACAACGGCTGAAGGTGACCGGGCAGCCCGCTTGGGCTTGCAGGCTCAGTGCAGCGGCCTCAAGCACATGGGCCATCGCGACCGAGGTGTTGTGGCCGCGCGGCTGCAGTTGGCCAAGGTCGGGGAAGCGCGCGCGCAGGCGCGCTTCGAAGCCGGGGATGGTGTCGATCTCGGTCTCGGCGCCTTTGCAGGCAACGATGGCCTCGATCGAAGTGTGGCGGCTCCACAGGTTCGGGCCACGCAGGGCTCGGATGCGGGAAACTTCCATCAAGCGATCTTCCTGTATCTGTCGCAGTCGTCTGGGCGACCGTCGTTCAATGTGCGCGTGCCCGAGCGGCAGTCTGCTCGGCTTCGAAGGTTTCGATGCCGGCGCCGATCAGGTCGGGCGACATTTCTAGGGCCCAGGCTGCGCCGACCGCAGCAAGGATGTTCTCGGCCTGCAGCGTGCCAGCGCCCGCAGCGGGTAGCATGGCCAGTTCGTCGAGGCGTTCCTCTTCCGCGCCGGTGGCGAGGAAAACGCGGCCGTCCCGCGCGAACACCGCGCGGCCGCCAGCGGCACGATGTGCAACGATGGCCGGCAGCGTTTCGGAAAGGCCGTAGAAGATCACCGCGCCATCGCATAGCGGGGCAAGTTCGGCGACCTTCGCGTCAGCGGCGTTCAGCACCGCGAAGCCATCCGGCAGGATCACGTCGATCTGGGTGCGGAGTACGTTTACGAGCTTGTCCGCGTCGTCGATGTAGAACTCGCCCAGCGATTCGTGGCCCGATGCATCGGTTACCACGCCGATCGTGCAACGGTCGTAGGGCAGGCCCTCACCTGTCTCTTATACACATCTCCGAGCCCACGAGACCGGAGCCTATCGCGT
>CAMFLH010000149.1 GCA_945957295.1 uncultured Uliginosibacterium sp. | reverse complement strand
CCGTGGACCTCTCGCTCGGCGGCCGCTGGTGGCCGCAGCTCAAGCCCTTCCTGTGGGAACAGTTGCGGCTCGGCGCAATGTAGGGCGGGTGCGTAAAATCGCGGGTTGATCTCCGCGAAAGAGCGCCCGATGGCTGACCTGAGCTTCTACTGGCACGACTACGAAACCTTCGGCGTGATGCCGCGTCGCGACCGCCCCGCGCAGTTCGCCGGCGTGCGCACCGATGCCGAACTCAACGAAGTCGGCGAGCCGCAGATGATCTACTGCCAGCCAGCGCCGGATTACCTGCCCGATCCGGAGAGTTGTTTGCTCACCGGCATCCTGCCGCAGACCTGCCTCGAACGCGGCCTGCCCGAACATGCGTTTGCCGCGGCGATCGAGCGCGAACTCGCAACGCCCGGTACCGTCGGCGTCGGCTACAACACCCTGCGCTTCGACGACGAAGTCACCCGGCATCTGTTCTGGCGCAACCTGATCGACCCCTATGCGCGCGAGTGGCAGAACGACTGCGGTCGCTGGGATCTGCTCGATGTGGTGCGCTGCATGTACGCGCTGCGGCCCGAAGGCATCGTGTGGCCCAAGCATGACGACGGCCGCCCGTCGTTCAAGCTCGAACACCTCACCGCCGCGAACGGCCTCGCGCACGAAGCAGCGCACGATGCCTTGTCCGACGTGCGCGCGACGATCGCGCTGGCGCGCCTGATCCGCGGCCTGCAACCGCGGCTGTGGGATTTCTGTCTGAAGCTGCGCAAGAAGGATGCGGTGCTGGCCGAAATCGACCTCGCCAACCCGAAACCCTTCCTGCATGTGTCCGGCATGTTCGGGCCGGAGCGCGGCTGCATCGCGCTGGTGTGGCCACTCGGCCCCCACCCGACGAACAAGAACGAGATCATCGTGTGGGATCTGGCGCAGGACCCCACCGAACTCGCCAGCCTCGACGCATCAACCGTGCGCGAGCGCATGTTCACCCGCGCCGATGCGCTGCCCGAATGCGTCACACGGCTGCCGATCAAGACCATCCACATCAACAAGTCGCCGGTCGTGATCGGCAACCTGAAAACACTGAGTCCCGCGATGGCCGAGAAATGGGGCATCGACGTCGCGCAGGCAATTCGCCATGCCGAGATCGAACGCGACATGAAGCCGCTGGCGACGCTATGGCGCGAGGTATTCGCGCGCCCGACTACGGACACGCTCGTGGACGTCGATGAGGATCTCTACGGCGGCTTTGTCGGCAACGGCGACCGACGCTTGCTCAACCAGTTGCGTTCACTGGATGCGACTGAACTGGCGAGCGAGAAGGTGAGCTTCACCGATGGGCGGCTGGAGGAACTGCTGTTCCGCTATCGCGCACGGAATTTCCCGGCAACACTCAGCGAGAGCGAGCAGGCACGCTGGGAAATGCACCGCATCGCACAACTTCATCAGGGCGTCGGCGGCGCGCGATCGCTGCCGGCCTTCTTCGACCGCATCGATGTGCTGAGCGAGGCAGCGGACGAACGCGGCGAGGCGATCCTCGGCGCGCTGTACGACTACGCCGAGGCGATCGCACCGCCCGCCTGACTCAGCGGATCGGGATCACGATGGGCGGAATGCCGATCGTGATTGCCGGTCGCGAATACACCGGCACCGGCGCGGGCACCGGGTAGTACTCACGGTAACCGTAAGCCGGAGCATAGACCGGTGCATACGCGGGGCGCCAGCGACGATGCTCGTATTCCCAGCGTTCGCGTTCTCGCCACTGGTGTTCGCGCCACGCCTGCTCACGCCATTCGCGTTCATGCCGCTCATGCCGATCCCAGCCACGGTCGTCGTCATGCCAGCCATGTGCCGACGCGGTAGCGGCCGCGAGGAGTCCGACGGTCAGAAATGCCACACGGGTCAGAGTTTTCATTTGAGTCTCCAGCCGGGCGCAGCGAATGTGGCGCCCGTGAAGGCATCAACGCCTGAGCCGCCGCGGGGCTGAATCTCAAAATGTAAATGTCGTAAGCGGAGGTTTCTGCCCCCCGATCCGGACGCCTACTTCACCGTGACGGCGAAGCTGCCGAGCGATACGGCGCGCAGTGTGTCGAGCGGAACGGCGGCGGGGTCGCGCGGCAATGCGAAGCGATTGACGTAGTGCACTCGGGTGCTGCCGCTGGCACGGGCAACCAGGCTGGAATCGGCCGCGCCCATGCTGCCTTCGCGCACGACGACTGCAACGATTTCCGGATCCTCACTGGCGAGGCCCATCTCGAAGCCACCCGGTGCCGGCAAGCGCGAAGGCGTGGACAGCGCAAGCCGCTGCTCACCGGGGCGCATCGTTTGCGGCACCGACATCCGTTCAGCCGAATGCTCGGGTAGATGGTAGGCAATGCCGCCGCAAGCGCACAGCGCGCCGCACAGCGTGACAAGCAGCAGGCGCCGGGCGGCGCCGCGAAGGGCAAGAGTCGGGTTCATCGCCCGACTATCCGACGCCGTGGAGCACGGCGTCAAGACGCGACAATCAGAAGCGGCGGCGCGGTGCGACCGGCCCGCGATTCTCGATCGCGCGGAAGGTGATGCGGCCTTTGCTCAGATCGTAGGCCGACATTTCTAGCGTCACCTTGTCACCGGTGAGGATGCGGATTCGATGCTTGCGCATCTTGCCCGCGGTGTAAGCCACCAACTCATGACCGTTGTCGAGCGTGACGCGAAAGCGCGCATCAGGCAGCACTTCGGTGACTTGGCCGTTCATGACGATCGGTTCTTCCTTGGACATGGGGACTCCTCAGGCAATTCGAAAAGAAAAAGCCCGGCAAATGCCGGGCTTTTCCGGGGGCATCGCGCAAAGCCGATAAGGCTTTGCGTGGTGCCGAAGTACGCGCAGCGTTGGCGGGTTTGATGCCCGCCAGCGTCATGCTTACTCCGGGCGGATGTTCGAAGCCTGGTCGCCCTTCGGGCCCTTGGTCACGTCAAACGTGACGCGCTGGTTTTCCTGAAGGCTCTTGAAACCATTGCCTTGAATGGCAGAGAAGTGCGCGAACAGATCCTGACCACCGCCGTCCGGGGTGATGAATCCGAAGCCCTTGGAATCGTTGAACCACTTCACAGTACCTGCAGCCATGATGAAACTCCTGAATAAAAATGATGAACAGGGTCTTGCCCTGGTTGGGCGGTCGTCAAGGCGGCGGAACGATGAAGGCAGGAATACCGGAGGTATAAGCGAACAACAGAGACACTGCTTGATTAACGCGAGGCGAACGGTGCGCCCTTTCCGAACATAAAGCAATCTTTATTTTTGGCGGGGCGAAATTCGCCCGCGCACATTTCAGGCGAAACCCACGCTCAGGACCGATAATTGCGCATGACCCAAACGACCCCGACACCCGAAGCAACGGCCGCCGCAGGCGGCCCGCCCTTCAGCGAACTGCCCTTGCCCGCCGCGACGCTGGCCAACCTCACGCAGCTCGGCTACCTCACGATGACGCCGATCCAGGCGGTCACGCTACCGGTCGCGCTCGCGGGCCACGATCTGCTCGCGCAGGCAAAAACTGGTTCCGGCAAGACAGCGGCCTTCGCGCTGCCGATGCTACAGCGGCTCAGCGCACGCGGCGGCCGCGTGCAGGCGCTGGTGCTGTGTCCGACCCGCGAACTGGCCGAACAGGTCAGCGGTGAAGTACGCCGGCTCGGTCGAGCGGTCGACAACCTCAAGGTGCTGACGCTGTGCGGCGGCGCGCCGGCGCGGCCGCAGCGCGAAAGCCTCGCGCACGGCGCCGACATCGTCGTCGGCACGCCGGGCCGCATCCTGGATCACCTCGGCAGCGGTGCGCTGGCGCTCGACGAGGTGCGCACGCTGGTGCTCGACGAAGCCGACCGCATGCTCGACATGGGTTTCTACGACGACATCGCCGACGTTGCGCAGGCCTGCCCTGCAGTGCGTCAGACCCTGCTGTTTTCCGCCACCTACCCCGACGGCATCGCGCGCATCGCGGATCGCTTCCTGCATCAGCCGCGGACCGTGAAGCTGATCGAACAGCATGCGAGCGACAAGATCCGCCAGCGCTTCTACGAGGTCGCGGACGACGCACGCCTCGCCGCGGTGGTGCAGCTGCTGCGCCACTTCCGCCCGGTCAGCACGCTCGCGTTCTGCAACACGCGCCAGCAATGCCGCGACCTGGTCGACACGCTGCAGGCCGCAGGCATCGCGGCGCTCGCGCTGCACGGTGAGTTGGATCAGCGCGAACGCGATCAGGTTCTGGTGCAGTTCGCGCAGCGCAGCTGCCCGGTGTTGGTGGCAACCGACGTTGCCGCACGCGGGCTCGATATCGATCAGCTCGAAGCGGTCATCAACGTCGACGTCACGCCCGACCCCGAAATCCATCTGCACCGCATCGGCCGCACCGGCCGCGGCGACGCCGATGGCTGGGCGCTGAGCGTGGTGAGCCCAAACGAAAAGCGCCGCGTCGCGGCGATCGCCGAAGCGCAACACTTCGAACCGGAATGGCACACACTGGCGGAGCTCGCGGCCGATGCCGCGCCGCTGCTCGCACCGATGGCCACACTGCAGATCCTCGGCGGGCGCAAGGAGAAGATGCGCCCCGGAGACGTGCTCGGCGCGCTGACCGGTGAGGCGGGCTTCACCCGCGAACAGGTCGGCAAGATCAGCGTGATGGAGCTCTCCACCTACGTCGCGGTGCAGCGCGAGATCGCCGACGAAGCCGTGCGCCGGCTCGGCAACGGCAAGATCAAGGGCCGCCGCGTGAAAGTACGCAGGCTCTGACGCAGGAACGGATCGTGTCGAACCCCTTGTCACATCACTTTTTCACGATGGCCTGCAACAACGCCTGGGCCAACCATCGCCTGCTGAAGGCCTGTGCGGCGCTGAGCCAGGAGGATTTCGTCGCAACGCGCACCAGCTTCTTTCCGTCGATCAAGGCCACGCTGAACCACACGCTGACCGTGGATTGGTTCTACGTCGACGCGCTGGAACGGGAGTGGCGCGGCGAGCCGCCAAACGCCGATTGCTACCGCTTCTTCGCGGTGGACGAGCCGTTCGAGACCTGCGCGGCTCTGCAGCGTGAGCAGGCCGCGGTGGACCGGCGCCTGCTCGCCTACTGCAAGGCGCAACGCGATGCCGACCTGGATCGCATGGTCACCATCGCACGCCCCGGCGCCCCGCAACACGACACCCGGACCCGGCTGCTGGCTCACTTGCTCCAGCACCAGATCCACCACCGGGGCCAAGTGCATGCAATGCTGGCCGGTACGCCCGTCGAACCGCCACAGCTCGACGAATTCTTCTGCGCCGGCGAGGCCGCCTTGCGCGCAGAGGACTTCGCGGAACTCGGTTGGCAGGAGTCGGAGATCTGGTCTTGAGCCGTACGGCTGCCGTGCAGGGCGTCGAAGCCCGCATCACGGCCGATGGCCTGCTCGAGTTCCCCGCCAGCTTCCTGCAGGAGCGCGGCGTCGTGCGCCTGCTCGAAGCGGCGGACGCCGACGTGCATCGACTGATCCGCCTGCTGCGCGATGGCGAATACCCGCGCCCCTTCGTGATCGACGACGGCAAACTGCGGCGCCTGCACTTCACGCTGGCGCTGGTGCAAAGCGAGATGGACGTGGCCGATCCCTTCGCACTGCATGCGGCCTACACCCGCAAGATGATGGCCTTCCTGCTGTTCCTGCCGCGGCCCAAGCATGTGGTGATCGTCGGACTCGGCGGCGGATCGCTGACCAAGTTCTGCCACCGGCACCTCGCACGTACGCGTGTGACGACGGTGGAGATCAACGAAGATGTAATCGCGCTGCGCGAACAGTTCGCACTGCCGCCGGATGATGCGCGGCACGCCATCGTGTGCGCCGACGCGGTCGAGTACTTCGCCAGCACCGAAGACCGCGCCGACGTGGTGTTGCTCGACGGCTACGACGAAAACGGCATCGTGCCGGCCTTCTGCGACGAGCGCTTCTACCTGGCGATCCGGGCGCGCCTCAAGCCCGCCGGCCTGTTGGTGTGCAACCTCGCGGTGAAGGGCGACGAGAGTGCCGCGCATATCGAACTGCTGCGAGAAGTGTTTCGCGATCGGGTGGTGGTTCAGGAAGTGGCCGGCGACGGCAATCGCATCGCCTTCGCGTTCAACGACGAAGGCTATCCGCCCGACTGGGCGGCGGTGGAACGCGAGGCGCGCGCACTGGCACAGCGCGTTGATCTGGACTTCACCGGTTTCGCACAGCAACTCGCCAAGACCGCGCAGCGGGAACGGCGACGGCGCTGATCCGCGCCGCGCGCACTGTCATATTTCAGCCTCGAATTCCTGACATCGCGCTCCGGTATGCTGGGTTGCAGATTCGTCCGCCCCGCCCTTTGATGACGCGCCCCGAACTGCCTCTGCTCAGCGAACTCGAACACCTGATCCGCCGTGCCGCGGGGCATGTCGATGCGCAGGTCGTCTGCGAAGCGGAGGCGGGCCACGCCCGCCTGCCGGTGTATGCGATCACGCTTGGCAACCCTGACCCGGCCGTTCCGGCGATCGGCTTCTTCGGCGGCGTGCATGGGCTGGAGCGGATCGGCGCCGAGGTGGTGATCGAGTACCTGCGCAGCCTCATCACACGCCTGCGCTGGGACAGCCTGCTACATCGCCAGCTCGAATCACTGCGCATGGTGTTCATGCCGCTGGTGAACCCGGCTGGCGTGTGGCGCGGCACGCGCGCCAACGGGCGCGGTGTGGACCTGATGCGCAACGCGCCGGTGGATGCGCTTGAGCAAGTGCCCTTCCTCGTCGGTGGGCAGCGCCTCAGCCGCTGGCTGCCCTGGTATCGCGGCCCGCGCGGCGCGGCGATGGAGGCGGAGAGCGCCGCGCTGTGCGGGGTGGTCGAGCGCGAACTACTGCCGCGGCGCTTCAGCCTGTCGCTCGACTGCCACTCCGGCTTCGGGCTGCGCGACCGCATCTGGTTTCCGTATGCGCACACCGCCGAACCGATCCGCCACCTGCCCGAGGTGCATGCGCTGAAAGAGATCTTCGACCAGGCGCACGCACACCACAGCTATGTGTTGGAGCCGCAGAGCCTGAGCTACCTGACGCACGGCGACCTGTGGGATTACCTCTACCTGCGTGCCGCGCAGACGCCGGAACGGGTCTTCCTGCCACTGACGCTGGAAATGGGTTCCTGGCTGTGGGTAAAGAAGAACCCGCGCCAGCTGTTCTCGCGCCACGGCATGTTCAACCCCGGCAAGGCGCACCGTCAGCAACGCGTGCTGCGGCGGCACATGGCCTGGCTTGATTTCATGGCGCGCGCTGCGGCCAGCTCTACGCTGTGGTTGCCCGACCCGGCGGCACGCGCGCGGCACTACGAGATCGCGATGCGCGACTGGTACGGCGCACACACCGCGGCGGGGGCGGCATGAGCGGCGCGACACCCATCACCTGGGTGCTGCTGCGCGGCCTCACGCGCGAACAAGGTCACTGGGGCGAATTCCCCGATCGTTTGCGCACCGCGCTACCCGGCGCGCAGGTACTGATGCCGGATCTACCCGGCAACGGCAGCCTGTACGCTCTGCAGAGCCCAACCCGCGTCGAGGCCATGGCCGATGTGGTGCGCACCACGCTGCGCGCCGCAGGCGCCAAGCCCCCCTACGCGGTGCTCGCGATGTCGCTCGGCGCAATGGTCAGCGTGGCATGGGCGAATCGCTATCCGGACGAGCTCTCGCGCATGGTGTTGATCAACACCAGCCTGCGCCCCTTCAGCCCCTTCTGGCAGCGGCTGCGCCCGCAGCAGTACACAACCCTGCTGCGGCTCGCCCTGCTGCCGACGCCACCGCGTGTGCGTGAAGCGGCGATCCTGCGCGCGACGACGCGGCTGATCACTCACGACGAGCCGGTGCTGGACCACTGGCAGGCACTGCGCGCCGAGCACCCCTGCAGCACCCGCAATGCACTGCGCCAGCTCTTTGCGGCAGCGCGCTTCCGTGCGCCGCTGCAGGCACCACCGGTGCCTGCCTTGCTGCTGTGCAGCCAGCGCGATGCGCTGGTCGACTCCCGCTGTTCACAAGCCATCGCGCGCGCGTGGCAACGCCCCCTTGCGGTCCATCCCGCCGCCGGCCATGATCTGCCACTGGACGATGCGGACTGGGTGATCGCCCAACTCATCCGCTGATTGCCTCACTCTCCGCCATCGCTCATCGGGGGTTCGATGCCGGTTTTGCCGCTGTGGAAGTGTGTCGGCCGCGGGCTTGTGCTGCTCATCACCTTGCATCCCGCCGCCCATGCTGCCGGGACGCCGGTGATCGACATCGACGCTGAAGATGCTGCAGCACCGTGGTCACAGGCCGACGGCGCAGGTGCGGCAAACGAGATCGTGCGCGAAGCCTTTGCACGCAGCGGTGTGCCGATTCGGCTGCACACCGTGCCCTACGCACGCTGCAAGGCCGAGATGCTGGCAGGCGGTGTGGCCGGCTGCATCGCGGTGGGTGCAAACGAAGCCCTCGGCACCCGCGCGCGCCTGCCACGAACGCCGCTTTACCGCGTACGCACCGTGCTGGTGTCGCGCGAGCACGCGCCGATCGGGTCTTGTGACGCGCACACCTGGCCGGCTTCCGCCACCGTCGGCCGCGTCAATGCCTACGAATACGCCCCACGCTTCGAGCAGGCGCTGGCGGCAACGCGCGCTTCGGTCAGCGAGCTTGGCTCCGAACCTCAAGGCCTGCGGATGCTGATTGCAGGCCGCATCGACGCGCTGGTGCTGCAACTCGATTCGCTCAAGACGCTGGACTACGTTCAGCGCCAAGCCGGCGCGCAGGCGCCGCTGCAGGTGGCCTGCGACTTCGGGCCGCTGGACAGCCACATCGGCTTCAGCGTTCGTCATCGCGACGGCGCCTTGGCTCTGGTGGCCTTCGAGCAGGGCTACGCCGCGATGCTGGCGGACGGTAGCATCGAGCGCATTCTCGACGCTTGGCGCGAGCGCCTGCTGAAGGCGCCCAACCCGCCACGCTGAACGTACTTGCGTTGTTCAGGAGCTGCAGGACAGCGCCGAGCAACCCGGTTTGAAGCGCGCCCACTCCGGGCGGCGGGCGAACAAGTCTGCGTGCTCCGGCTGCTCGTCGTACGGCCGTTTCAGCAGTTCAAGCAGGCGTTCGGTCGGGGTCATGTCATCCTGCGTGGCGGCGTCGATCGCCTGCTGCGCGATCCAGTTACGCAACACATACTTCGGGTTGCTGCGCTGCATGCGCACGATGCGCTGCGCGGGCGGTTCGCCCTCGTCACGCACCCGTTGCGCGTGGCGCGCGAGCCAGTCGGCCAGCGCGCGGCCATGCTCGCCAGACGGCGCGCCCGGGGCGTAGAACGCTTCGCGCAGCGGTGCGAGGCGTTGCTCCGCCGTCGCGTCAGCATCGCTCGGCACGTCGGCGAGGCGACGGAAGAAGATTGTCATGTCGGTCTCGGTCTGTTGCAGCAGGCCGAAGAGATCAACAATCAGCGGATCATCGCCCACCTGCGGGGCGATGCCAAACTTGTCCGCCAGCATCTGCGACCAGTGCGTACCGAAGTCGATGCGGTAACGCTCCAGCCCCGCGCGCAGCGCATCATCATCGCCAACCAGAGCGCTCAGCGCGCCCGCGAGCCGCGTGAGGTTCCAGTATGCGATCTGCGGTTGCTGGCCGTAGCTGTAACGGCGCCCCTCGGCATCGGTGGTGTTGGGGGTCCAGTCGAGATCGAAACCCTCCAGCCAGCCGTAGGGGCCGTAGTCGATCGTGAGGCCGAGGATCGACATGTTGTCGGTATTCATCACCCCATGCACGAAGCCGACACGCATCCAGTGCGCCACCATCAGCGCGGTAAGGCCGCAAACCTCATCGAACCACGCCGCATAGGCCTTCGGCCCTGGTTCGCCCAGCTGCGGGTAGTGGTGACGGATCACCCAGTCCGCCAATGTCTGCAGGTTCTTCGCCTCGTTTTCGGCAGCGAAGATCTCGAAGTTGCCGAAGCGCACGAAGCTGGGGGCGACGCGGCACACCACAGCGCCCGGTTCGACCTGTGGGTTGCCGTTGTAAAACATGTCGCGCACGACGCCCTCGCCGGTCGCGACCAACGACAGCGCACGCGTGGTCGGCACGCCGAGGTGATGCATGGCCTCGCTGCAAAGGAACTCGCGCAAGGAAGAACGCAGCACCGCACGGCCATCGGCGTGGCGCGAGTACGGCGTGCGGCCGGCGCCCTTGAGTTGAAGTTCCTGCCGCTGGCCTGCGCGGTCGATGATCTCGCCGAGCGTGATCGCGCGCCCGTCACCCAGTTGCCCGGCCCACTGGCCGAACTGGTGGCCGCCGTAGCGCGCGGCATAGGGCTGCATGCCGGGTAGCACCCGGGCGCCGCCCAGTACATCGGCAACGATGCTGCCACCTGGCGCCGGGCGCACGATACCAAGCGATTCGCCAAGTACGTCGGACCAAGCCAACAAGCGCGGCGCGGCGACCGGTGTCGGCGTGACGCGACTGTAAGCGGCACCAGGCACCTGACGCGGCACGTTGTGGCTACCCGGATCGGCTGCATGGGAGCGCACGAACAGGTCGTCGAAGCTCAACTGTTCGAACGGGCGTAGCAGGGCGTCAGGGGCATTCATCGTCGGTGATCTCCGGGTTGGCTCTGTTCAGACCGCGGCGCCATGCACCGGTTCGTCGAAGATACGACCAAAGCGCGAAATGAGAAATGTTTCCGCGCCATACCGTCAAGGGGCGATGCTAGGATCGCGCGATGTCATCGGAATAATCGGAGTCGTCCTATGCGTAAGATCACCCCTGCCCTGCTTGCGACCACACTCATGCTGGCCGCCGCGGCACCGCAAGCCCATGCAGAGCGAGGCGCCGATCATCCGGAGGTGAGCCGTTACCCCGGCGCCGTGATCGAAGGCTACGACTTCAAGGAATACGAAGAGGCGCAGCTGATCCTGAGCCGCCCGATCAACCGCGGCGGCGAATACACGGCGGAAAAGGTGCTACCGGTGGAAGGCCGCGTCACCTACATCCACTACGAGATGCCGAAGACGGCCTCGGCGCTGCAGGTTTTCCGCAATTATCAGTCGGCACTCAAGCGCTCCGGCTTCAACGAACTGTTCGTCTGCGAGCGCCCCTGCACCGACGCAAACCTCGGCAGCTTCAAGACGTTGATGAAGGCACGCGACCTCTACCTCAACGGCAGCCGCGAGAACCAGTATCTGGCCGCCAAGCGGGGCAACACCTATGTGTCGCTGTGGGTCAATGACCTCGGCGAACCCAACGCATGGCTGTTCGTGGTCGAGAAGGGCAGTCTGGACGACAACCAGATGGCGATCAGTGGCGAAAGCCCGATCGCCAAGTCGCTCAGCGACCAGGGTCGTGTGGATCTCTACGGCTTCCAGTTCGACACCGGCAAGGCGGTGCTGCGCGACAGTTCCCAAACCACACTGAAGGAACTCGGCAAGGTACTGCAGGAGAACCCGACGCTGCAGATCGAGGTGGTCGGCCACACCGACGATGTGGGCGGCGCCGACGCCAACCAGCGCCTGTCGGAAGCACGTGCGCGCGCCGTCACTGAAGCGCTCAGCCGCGCCGGCATCGACGCCTCGCGCATGCTCGCCCGCGGCATGGGCCAAACGCAGCCGCTCGCTGCGAACACCGATGACGCCGGCCGCGCAAAGAACCGCCGAGTCGAGATCATCGTGCAGCGCCCGGCGGTCACCGCTGCGACACAAACCCAAGCCAACCGCACCGCACCGCGGCCGCAGGCACAACCGGCACCGGCTAACGGTAACGCGGGCGAGAGCGGCAAAACCGCCGCGGATACCACACGCTCGGTGATCGACAGCGCCACCACCGCGATCGATACCGCCTACAAGCTCAAGGGCCTGCTGGGCCTGTAGTACGCCGCGCACACGATGAAGGCGCCATAATCGGGGCTTTCATCGCCTCGCTGCCGCCATGGAATCCAGGGATCTGCCGCCGCTTCCGGAGTTGCGCCCGGGCCGCTACCGCCACTACAAGGGAGGCGAGTACGAAGTGTTGGGCGTCGCGCGCCACAGCGAAACGCTCGAGGCACTGGTGCTCTATCGCCCGCTGTACAACGCGAGCGGCCTATGGGTGCGGCCCTACGCGATGTTCGTCGAGACGATCACGCACGAGGGCGTGGTGCAGCCCCGCTTCGCGCCGCTCCAGTAATCACGCCCGCAGCGGGGCGCTGAGTGGCAGTTGGATCGCCACCGTCGTACCCGCCCCCAAGCGGCTATCGATATGAATTTCGCCGCCGAGCACCCCGTTCACGAGATTGTGTGCAACATGCAGCCCTAGAC
>CAMFLH010000148.1 GCA_945957295.1 uncultured Uliginosibacterium sp. | reverse complement strand
ATGTGGTACTGATCATCGAATACCCCGCCGCGCATCACGTTGAACAGCGTGTTGGCGATGTGGTGGCAGGCTGTGCGCTCGTCCGCGACGGACTGGAAGGCGTCGGCCGACGCGAGCAACTGGCGCAGCGCCGCTTCATCCTCCGCTTGCGCGCCATCCAGTGCGCGGGCGAGTGCCGTGGCGTCGCCCAGCTCCTTCACACGGGCAACAACTTCACTTTGCTTGAGCGGCGTATCGAGCACGATGCGCCAGCTTTGCGTCGCGCCCGCGGCCAGTGCCAGGCGGGTGTGCAGCAGGAAGGCGCCGGCCACGCCGCGGCGCAGCTTGCCCGGGGCGAGCTGCTCGCCACGGCGCAGGGCGTCGAAATCGCTGGCGGCCAGGTAGATCTCGGCGCCTTCAAGGCCCACGGCATAGGCGACCGTGGCGAGCAACGACTCGGCCGGCTCGGCGCGATCGCTGATCCGCGCATACAGCGAGTAGGTGGCCAGGCCGTTCGCTTCGAGCTCGTTCCACTTGTAGGCGTCGATCAGGTTGCTCGCGCGGCTTTGCAGCGTCCGCGGGGTATCGGCCGGCAGCAGGTTCAGCACGCCATCCACCAGTTCGAACGCCACCGGCGCCGCAAGCGAATGCACGCTCGCTTCACGCACGATGCCGAAGCGGCCGGCGCTGGTCCATGTGTAGGCGAAACACAGCCCGAGGTCGTGGTTGGTTTCGCTGAACACGATGCGCATGCCCAGTTCGTCCTTCAACAGGCTGCGCTCGAGCCGGTAGCGACCGCGCTGCTCAAGGTTGAAGGGCTCCCACTCGCGTGCCGCTTCACCTTCGCCGACGCGCAGCCAGGTGCGGCTGCCGGTATGCAGGCCACTGCGATGCAGTACGTCCGAGGTGTTGTAGGGGAACAGCGCCTGCTCCGGCGCGCCGCGGCCGGCGGTGAGCCCGCCGTGCGAGGAGATGAACAGCCAGAGATCGCTGGCCGACACCATCGTCATGAAGAAGGGCGGCAGTTCGTCGTAGCCGCGAATCTCGTAGTAACGCCGACCATCCAGGGTGACAAAACTGCCGCTTGAGGTGCTCATGTGTGCTCGGAATCTTTGAATGTGTAGGGGAGCGCCAAGCGCCGAACCCTTGCTTCGGGGCGATTGGCGCTGGCCGAAAAATCAAAATGAAAGCGCTTACATCTGGCGGCAGTCTAACTGCACAGGAAATGATCCGTCTTGCTGAAAGTGCACAACCCTGTTCCGGGCTCGATTGAAGTGGCTGCACGGCTTGCAGCGGAAAGGGTGCGGGATTCCGTCGGTTTTCGCTGCGGCGCTTGCGTGACGCACCTTAGGAACGATGCTTAAATGTGAAAGCGGTTTCATTTGGCGTTGCAGCGCGACTGCGTGCGCCGGCTCCAAGCGCATTGCCCGGCAAGGCTTTGCCGCGCCTCGCACTGGTCTCGTCGCGAACCGCCGAAATTGGGCCGCCGAGGCCTGACCGCACAGGACATCCCTTAACAAAGGGCTGACCAGTGAGTGACGTGCATGCAGCTTCGGGCGTCCGCGTGCAGCGACCGCAGTGTTCGAAAGGGTCGTTGCCGATGTGGGTGCCCTGAATGTGCTGTCGGGGCCACTTGTTCAGACCTTCGCCAACCATCGGTCATTAAGCATGCCTGTTACTACCCCCTTCGTTCCGCTGCGTGGTGCCTGTCTGCAGCGGCTGCAATGGCTTGTTGCCGGCGATCTCGCGCTGGGGGTCGATGCGGCCCGTGGCGGGCGGATCGTATCCTTCTCCCGCAATGGCGAAGAGATCCTGACGCCAGCGTCGGTGCACCCTGACAACTACGGTTCTACGCTGTGGGACTCCCCTCAGCGCACCTGGGATTGGCCGCCGCGCGCGGTGCTCGACATCGAGCCTTACGGCGTCAGTCACGATGGCGATACGCTGGTGCTCCAAAGCGGTGTCGATCCCTGTGGCTTGCGCTTCACCAAGCGGATTCGCGTCGAACCGGGCGTGGAGCGGATCGAACTGGAATACCGCATCAGCAACTGCGCCGACGCGCCGGTGCGCGTAGCGCCGTGGGAGGTCACCCGCACCGCCGGCGGGTTGAGCTTCTTTCCCTTCGACCCGTCGGATGGGTTGCCGGCGACGGACCTGCAGCCGGTCGTCCGCCAAGACGGCATCTGCTGGTACCCCTTTGCGCCGGCGGTGCTCGAAAAGGGGCGCAAGCTCTTCGAGTTGGGTAGCGAGGGCTGGCTTGCGCATGTGGGCAGAGGGCAGCGGTTGCTGTTCGTCAAAACCTTCCCGGTCACGCCGCGCGACGCACTAGCGCCGGGCCAGGGCGCCGTTGAGATATGGGGGCACGACGAGGCGCTCTACGTCGAGCTGGAAAACCACGGCCCCTATGTGTTGCTCGCGCCGGGCGAACAGATCAGCTATCCCGTGTGCTGGTATCTCGAGCCGCTGCCAGCGGACCTGCGCATCGGCGTTGGTGAGTCTGGCCTCGTCGCGCTGGCGCGCGAGATTGCCGCACGCTGACACGATGTCGGCCACGCTTCTGACATTCGCCTTGGTCTCTTGCGCAGGAAAAGCAAGATCGAGGGGGGCAGGTGACGCGGCTTGTGCCATTGCGTCGGGGAGGGTTGACGGGCCTTACCCCGGGAGCGCTACACTGGCGCCGTACTGAAAGCGCTTTCAAAACATAAAACAGCCTTTCAGGTCGTCCAAATCCAGAGGAGATGAGCATGCGTGTATTGATCAAGCGCCGCGTCATTGCGGCGGCCGTTGTGGCCGGGCTGTGCGGATCGGCGGCAGATGCCGCGACGACCATCACGGTGGCGGCATTCCCCGCCCTCGATGCGGCGGTGAAGGCGGCGATTCCCCTCTACAAGAAGCTGCATCCGGATGTCGAGATCAAGCTGGTGAGTCTGGCCTATGCCGACCACCATGTGGCAATGACTACCTCGCTCGCGACCGGCGCCAACCTGCCCGACGTGATGGCGGTTGAAGTGGGCTTTATCGGCAAGTTCGCCGAATCCGGTGGCCTGGAAGATCTCGGCAAGCCGCCGTACAACGCGGCGCAGTTCAAGGACAAGTTTGCGCGCTTCACCGTGCCGCAGGCCACCGGCCCGAACGGCAGCCTGGCTGCGATCCCGGCAGACATCGGCCCCGGCACGCTGCTGTATCGCAAGGATCTGATGGACAAGGCCGGCGTGACCGAGGCCGACCTGACCAAGAGCTGGGAGTCGTACATCGAGTCCGGCAAGAAGCTCAAGGCCGCCACTGGTGCTTACTTGGTCGCCAGCGCGGCAGACATCAAGGACATCTACATCCGCTCCGGCCTGAAGGATGGCGAAGGCGTGTACTTCGACAAGGCCGGCAAGAGCGTGGTGGATACGCCGCGTTTCGTGAAGGCGTTTGAACTGGCGAAGGCCGCGCACACCGCAGGCGTGGATGGCAAGATCAGCGCCTGGAGCAACGAGTGGTCGGAAGGCTTCAAGCGCGGCCAGATCGGTACGCAGATGATGGGTGCCTGGCTCGCCGGCCACCTGCAAACCTGGCTGGCGCCGAACACCAAGGGTGCCTGGCGTGCAGCCCAACTGCCGGCGGGTGCCTTTGCATCTTGGGGCGGTTCGTTCTACGCGATCCCGACCAAGGCCGCGAACAAGACCGAAGCGTGGGAATTCATCAAGTTCCTCACGCTCGACAAGAAGATGCAGATCGAGTCGTTCCGCAAGCTCGATGCCTTCCCCGCATTGATCGAAGCGCAGAACGATCCGTTCATCGACCAGCCGATCGACGTCCTCGGTGGCCAGAAGGCGCGCCAGTTGTGGAAAGTTGCAGCGGAGAAGATCCCGGCGATTGATGTCGACAAGTACGACTCGATTGCGCAGGAAATCGTGAATGCCGAGCTCGAAAAGGTGATCGAGCAGAACAAGGACATTCCGAAGGCGCTGGCCGATGCCAAGGCCTTGATCGAGCGGCGCGCCCGCCGACGCTAAGTTCCCCCGGCCGGGGTGGGCTTGTCCCTCTCACCCCCCCTCTCCCGAGAATCACCCCGGCCACCTTTTCTTTCGGAGTATCGCAATGGAAGCGCCGATGTCTATTGATCGGTCGGGTGCTGCTGCGCCCGCGAAAAGCCGCCGCAGGCTGCAGCCGTGGGAATGGGCACCTTATGTGTTCATCAGCCCGTTCTTCATCCTGTTCCTGTGCTTCGGGCTCTTCCCGCTGCTGTTCTCCGTCTGGCTGTCGTTCCACTCCTGGGATGCGGCAACCGGCCTCGGTGGCATGACCTGGGTCGGCATCGAAAACTACGAATTCGTGCTGGGCGACGAGTGGTTCCACAAGTCGCTCTTCAACACCTTCTGGCTCGCGATTGCCTCCGGCCTGCCGCAGCACCTCGTCGCGATTCCGCTGGCATTCTTTGCACACACCTATCTCGCGAAGTACCGCAACACGGTTGTAGGGATCTACTTCCTGCCCTTCATCACGTCGAGCGTGGCGATTGCGCTGGTCTTCAACTCGCTGTTCTCGCGTGACTTCGGCATCGTCAACGTGGTGCTGACTTCGATCGGCAATTTCGAAGTCGCCGGTCTGCATCCGCTCTCATGGCTGTTCCCGACCACCAACATTGATTGGGGCCAGCCGCAATACACCAAGCCGATGATCGCGTTCGTCGTGTTCTGGCGATATGTCGGCTGGAATACCGTGCTTTACCTCTCGGCCTTGCAGACGATTCCGCACGATCTGTACGAAGCCGCCACGATCGACGGCGCCTCGCGTCGCCAGCAGTTCTGGTACATCACGCTCCCGCTCCTGAAGCCGATGATGTTCCTCGCCGTGACGATGACGATCATCGGCAACCTGCAGTTGTTCGAGGAGCCTTTCATCATCACCAGCGGCACCGGTGGCCTGGATCAGGCCGGCAAGACGGCCGCGATGCACATGTACAACACCGCCTTCGTCGACAGCGACTTCGGCACCGCCAGCGCCGTTGCGTGGGTGCTCTTCATGCTGATCGCGCTGCTGACGGTGGTGAATAACAAGATCTTTTCGCAGAAGGATTGAGGCCATGGCTATCGTCACCAAGCGCGTGAGCCCGACCCGTTGGTTCGCCTATTTCACCGTCGCGGCGGGCTCGATCATCATGCTCGCGCCGTTCTGGTTCATGTTCGTGTTCGCCACGCACACGAACACCGAAATCCTCTCGGTGCCGCCACCGGTGTGGTTCGGCGATGCGTTCATCGGCAACCTGAATCTGCTGCTCGATAAGCTGCCGTTCTTCTGGAAGAACCTGGGCTGGAGCTTCTACATCGCGATTGCGGTCACTGCGCTGAACCTGTTCTTCTGCTCGCTCGCCGGCTATGCGTTCGCGATGTACCACTTCAAGTACAAGGAGCGGCTCTTCGCGGTGATCATGGCCACGGTAATGCTGCCGTCCTTCGTTGGCATGATCCCGACCGCGCTGGTGATGAGCTGGCTCGGCTGGATGAACCAGCCCAAGGCGTTGATCATCCCTGGAGCCTGCGGCGCGTTCGGCATCTTCATGATGCGGCAGTACATCAGCTCCGCGATTCCGCGGGAACTGACCGAAGCGGCACGCATCGATGGCTGCAGCGAGTTCGGCATCTACTGGCGCATCGTGCTGCCGCTGATCACGCCGGCACTCGGCACGCTGGGGCTCGTCACCTTCATTGGCACCTGGAACAACTTTGCCGGGCCGCTGATCGTGATTCGCGATATGGAAATGTTCACCGTGCCGCTCGCACTGCGCGCACTGCAAGGCACCGGCCAGGTGCCGTGGGGTGCGATCTCCGCCGGTTCTGCGATCGCCGTGCTGCCGCTGCTGGTGATCTTCGTGATCTCGTCGCGTCGCCTGATTGCCGGCCTCACCTCGGGTGCCATCAAGGGCTGAGGCCCTGAGCCAGAACAACGCCAGCGCGCCATGAAACCCACAGCCTCTCCTCTGTGCGAAAACCTCACGAATCAGCCCTTCCCGGCTGACTTCGTGTGGGGTGTCGCTACGAGTGCCTACCAGATCGAAGGTGCTGCCGCCGAAGACGGGCGCGGCGCGTCGATCTGGGATGTGTTCGCCGCGCAGGCGGGCAAGGTGGTCGGCGGCGATACCGGTGCGGTTGCGTGCGACCACTATCACCGCTACCGCGAAGACGTGGCGCTGATGCAGTCGCTGAACGTCGGCGCCTATCGTTTCTCGATCGCCTGGCCGCGCGTGCAGCCGGACGGCGCCGGTGCATGGAACGAACAGGGTTGGGACTTCTATGCCCGTCTGCTCGATGCGCTCGACGAGGCGGGCATCGCTGCGCACGCCACGCTCTATCACTGGGATCTGCCGCAGGCGCTTGAAGACAAAGGCGGCTGGCGCAATCGCGATACAGCCAAACGCTTCGCCGAATACGCGGCGGAGTTCGCACGCCGCTTCGGCGACCGCGTGAGGACGATCGCGACGCACAACGAGCCGTTGTGTACCGCGATGATCGGTCACGAAGAGGGCCGCTTTGCACCGGGCCTGAAAGATCGCAAGGCGGCCTACCAGGTTGCGCACAACCTGCTGCTTTCGCATGGTCTTGCAATGAGCGCGATGCGTGCCGTCGATAGTGGGGCCGAACTCGGCATCGTGCTGAACCAGTCGCCCGCCTATG
The DNA here is from genome assembly GCA_945957295.1 of uncultured Uliginosibacterium sp. GTDB lineage: Bacteria > Pseudomonadota > Gammaproteobacteria > Burkholderiales > Rhodocyclaceae > Niveibacterium. Next base: position 5,633 of record CAMFLH010000148.1, on the reverse strand, counting down.
CGGCCGCGAACACCGAAGCCGCACGTGCTGCGGCGCGCCTTGCCGATGCAATGTGCAACCGTCTGTTCATGGACCCGCTGTTCCGCGGCGCCTATCCGGCCGATCTGCTCGCGCACCTCGGGGCCGACGCGCCGGTCGTGCAGCCGGGTGACATGGCGCTGATCTCTGCACCGATCGACTTCCTTGGCATCAACTACTACAGCCGCATCTGGGCCGGTGCCGCAGCCGGCGAGCAAGCGCCGTGTGCGCTCGGTGTGACTGACATGGGCTGGGAGATCTACCCGCAGGGGCTCACCGAGCACCTGGTGCGGATCGCCCGCGACTACACGCCACCACCGATCTACATCACCGAGAACGGCTGTGCCTGTGCCGACGTACTTGAAGGCGATGCGGTGCATGACGGTGCCCGGGTGGATTTCCTCGCGCGCCATCTTGAAGCGCTGCGCGCCGCGATCGCCATGGGCGCTGATGTGCGCGGCTACTTTCACTGGAGCCTGCTCGACAACTTCGAATGGGACTCTGGCTACGCCAAGCGCTTCGGCCTGATTTATGTGGATTACGCGACGCAGCGTCGCGTACTCAAGGACAGCGCGCGCTGGTACGCCGCTTACATCACCGCGCAACGAAACGGCGCGACGACGCAGGGATAGAAAAATGTCGAGTGTTTCTCTTCGAAAGATCAGCAAGCGTTATGACAACGAGGGGCCGGAGGTCGTCAAGCGACTGAGCCTTGATGTGCATGACGGCGAGTTCATGGTTTTCGTCGGGCCGTCGGGCTGCGGCAAGTCCACGATGCTGCGCATGATTGCCGGCCTCGAAGACATCACCGACGGCGATCTGATGATCGACGGCGTGCGCGCCAACGACATCCAGCCTTCGCAACGCGGTGTGGCGATGGTGTTCCAGAGCTATGCGCTGTATCCGCACATGACGGTCGGCGAGAACATGGGCTTCGCGCTGAAGCTCGCCGGCAAGCCGAAGGAAGAGGTGAAGGCCGCCGTGGGCCGCGCCGCCGAGATCCTGCAGATTTCGCACCTGCTCGACCGCAAGCCGAAGGCACTCTCTGGCGGTCAGCGCCAGCGTGTTGCGATCGGCCGCTCGATCGTGCGCAAGCCGAAAGTCTTCCTCTTCGACGAACCGCTTTCCAACCTCGATGCCGCGCTGCGTGTGCAGATGCGAATCGAACTTGCGAAGCTGCACGCCGAACTCAAGACCACGATGATCTACGTCACCCACGATCAGGTCGAGGCGATGACGCTCGGTGACCGCATCGCGGTGTTCAACGGCGGCAAGGTGGAGCAGGTCGGTCGACCGCTCGATCTCTACAAGCAGCCCGTGAACCAGTTTGTCGGCGCCTTCCTCGGCAGCCCGCAGATGAACTTCATCGAATGCCGTGCGGGTTTGCAGCATGGCGATTCGCTGGATCTGCACTTCGGCGATGTCGTGCGGCGTGTGCCGCTCTCCGGCATGGTTGCGCCCAGCAACGGCGACCAGCTGCAACTGGGCGTTCGTCCGGAAGACCTGCTGGTCGTCGGCGAAGGGCTCGGGCTGCCGGCCACCGTCGATCTGGTCGAGCATCTCGGCGATGCGACGATCGTGTATGCGACGGATGTCGTGTCGCGCCAGGCACTGACCTTGAAGGCGGGCGACTTCCCGGCCGAAGTGAAGGCCGGCGCACGGATCGGGCTGATGCCGCGTATCGGCAGCTTCCACCTGTTTGCGGCCGACGGCCGCAGCCTGACGCGCCAGTAGAGCCATGCGCCTGAACACGCTCTGCATTGATGTGGCGTTGCGCGGCCAGCCCGCGCGGACCACCGAACTGCCCACCTCCTGCCACTCCTGTGGCTATTTCGCGGCAGACCTCCCGTCACCGGAGGTCTGCCCGCCTTTCTCTGCGCGGGTGGGCGCTGCAGTGCGGACATCCGGCCTCTTTTTTTGTTTGATGAATGAAAGCGCTGTCATTTGCAGCGAAACCCGTGAGGCACCGCGAGCCTGCATCGCCTCTGACTTCAACGATTTCCAGCTTCTTTGTGCGGATGCGGTCATGAAAGCGCATTCGCAATGTAGTTCGCACAAGCCACGCGCGCTTGGCACCTGAACGCCCCAACGGGGCATTTACAAAAAGTGAGGAGAGCAATAATGAGGACCACTCTTACGACCGGCCGCCGTCAGATTGTCTGCGCCGTTGCACTGGCCCTGGCCGGCATGGCCGCCACCAGCGCCCACGCCGACATTTCGGTCAGCGGTGATGTGCAGGCGCGCGTCGGCACGATGACCCGGTCTGGTGACTGGAACACCGGCTACGACAACACCAAGACTTCGGTCGATGGTCTGTTCGCGCTGTTCCTGTCGGGTACCAAGGATCTGAAGAACGGCTACAACATCGGCTTCAACTGCAACACCGTGGCGACGACGGTGAGCGGTGCGAACGGCGCTTGGCAGAGCAATGCACTGCCGGTGTCGCACAACTGGGACCCGTTCTTCGCTGCTCAGGACAACTACGCACAGAACGGCCACGGCGGTTTCTCGTCGTACGGCGATGTGAACGGCGACAGCAAGGGCCCGATGTGTAACGACGAAGTTTACGGCACGCTGGTTACGCCGTACGGCCGTCTGCAGGTCGGTAACATCATGAACCCGATGCGCTTGCTGTATGACCTGACCACGGTTGATCCGGTCTGGGGCGACCAGCGCGGCTACTACGCGATGTCCGATATCCGCGGCAACGCGCTGCGCTATGGCAACAGCTTTGGCCCGGTTGGCGTCGAGCTGCAGTTCCAGACGGAAAGCAATGCAAACGCTTCCGGCGACAACCAGAGCAACGGCTATGCCTACACCGGCGTCATGACCTATGACTTCGGCAACGGCAGCCTGCTCGGCGCTGGCCTGCTGTACGCAGACGGCGACTTCGGCGACAAGTACGTCACGTCGAGCGGCGGCAAGGTCAACCACATGTCTTACGGCTTCACCGGCAAGACGCGCCTTGGCCCGGTCAACCTCGCGGCGACCTACCACTATGGCTACAACCGTCCGAAGGACTTCGAGCAGCAGTACGGCAGCAAGAACTTCGTTGAAGAGGGCGACCTGACCTTCAAGGCGACCTACGACATCTCGTCGTGGAGCCTGCAGGGCTACGCCAGCTTCGAAACGATGAAGTGGAACACGCCGGCTGCCTGGGGCGCCGCCTACACGATCCGCGTGGGTGACGACGCTGGCAAGACCTTCAACCGTCTGAAGACCGAGCGCGTGAACCTGGACTTCTGGGCGCTCTACAACCTTGGTGTTGGCGCTCAGCCCTTCCTGCGCATCAACACGATCAGCAAGAAGTACACCACGCCTGACATCTCGAGCTTCGAGGCCGACACCCGCGCCACCAAGTTCGAAGCTGGCTGGCTGATGCACTTCTGATCGGCATGACCCGGTACCCCTCAGTCGCCCTCTGGGCGGCTGCAGGGTGCTGACTCGCGTGCGGGCGGCTCTGCGCCGTCCGCACCGGGCGCCCCACGACCCGCTGTCAATAAAGGCGGGCGCAGACTAAAGACCACGTTTGGAGGAGATGGCCATGAGCAGGCTATTCGCGCTTGTGCTGGCAATCGGGCTGGCATGCGTTGCGCAGCACACGGTGGCACAGACTGCGGCACCGGTGCGCATCGGTGTCATCGGTACATTCAGTGGCCCGACAGCAGAAGCGGGCTTGTCAATGCGGCAAGGCGTTCGCCTCGCTGTCGAAGAACTCAACTGGAAGGGCGGCCTTGCGGACCGCAAGATCGTCCTTGTCGAAGTCGACGACCAGAACGATCCGGATCGCGGTGAGGACGAAGCCAAGCGGCTCGCAGCACGCGGCGGGGTCGACTTCGCGATTGGATTCACCAGCAGCGCGGTCGCCATGCGCGCGCTGACACCCCTGCAGGAAGCCGGTGTGCCGGTTCTGATCTCAGGTGCTTCCGATTCATCGCTGACGCGGCTGTTCGAGCCGCCGATGCACAAACTCAACTACATCTTCCGCGTCGCCGCGAACGACCTTGCGCAGGCCGATCTGATCGTGCGTGAGACGATCGATCGCCAGCACTACAAGCGGCTCGGCATCCTCGTTGAAGCCTCGCCCTACGGCAACGCTGGCCGCGACATGCTGCGCGAGCGCCTGCGCAAGCGGCTTTACGCGCCGCCGTACAACGGCAAGTCCGACGACTTGCGGGCCTGGGTTCGCGATGCCGAAGGCGGCATGCTGGCGCCCTTCGTCGCCCAGTTCCAGATCGGTCAGACCGACATGGTCGGCCTCCTGAACCAGGCGCGAGCGGCGCAGATCGACGCGCTGGTGGTGTGGGGACAGACGGCGGAGACTGCGGCGATCGTGCGCACCCGTGCGCGCATGGGCTGGAATGTTCCGATCATCGGCGGCAGCGATCTCGCGAGTGCGGCCTTCGTGAAGGGCGCCGGCAAGTCCGGCCAGGCCGTGCGGATGCCGACCACGCTGGTCGCCGACCCGATCAATTCGCGCCGCCAAGAATTCCTGCTTGCACTCAAGCGGCAGGGTGGTGCCGAGGCAACGGCGGTACTGCCGGCCGCTGCGCAGGGGTACGACGCGATGCTGCTGCTCGCTGCGGCGAGCCGACAGGCGCAGAGCGCGGATCGCAATGCGGTACGTGCTGCACTCGAAGCGCTCAAGGCGCCGGTCTTCGGGGTCATCACGACCTACCAGGCGCCCTTCTCGCGCGAGGACCACGAGGCGATCTCTGCCGACATGGTCGGCATTGGCGAGATCCAGGGTGAGCGCATTGCCTATGCGCATCGCGATGAAGTCAGCGCGATCATCCTTGGCAAACGCATTGCTGCGGGCGCGCCGCAGCGTCCCTGATCGTCTTGCGACGCGTGAGCTGAGGACGGCCGAGCGTGTGCGATACGGGCACTCAGCCGCGCGTGGCGCGTGGGGTGGGCTTTGTCGATCCGGCGGATGAGCTTTGGTGCGCCGCCGTCGAACGGCGACGCGCTGAGTTCGCCTTAGCGGCGCAGCGGACGCGAAGAGGCCCGCACGACCAATTCGGGCTGTGGAAGGTGGGCACGCGTCGTTTGGCCGTGAATCATGCCGACCAGCGCTCTCGCGGCGATCTCGCCCATCTCGTAAGCGGGCTGCTTCACGCTGGTCAGCGGCGGTACGACATAGTTGGAGACCGGCAAATCGTCGAAACCGACGACCGAAATGTCTTCCGGCACGCGAATCCCGTGGCTGTGCAAGGCCAGGCGTGCGCCGAGCGCCGATTGATCGTTCGCCGCGAAGACTGCAGTGAAGGGCGTGCGCGCCGCGATCAACTGGTTGATCGCAAGCAGGCCACCCGGTTCATGGAAGTCAGCATGCACGATCAGGTCGTCGTCGGGGCGGATGCCTGCGTCGATCAAGGCCTCGCGGTAGCCGCGCAGGCGTTCGATCGAATCGAAGTGGTCCAGCGGGCCAGCAACGTGCGCAATGCGCTTGTGACCGAGGTCGATCAGGTGTTGCGTGGCCATGCGTGCGCCGACGTAATCGTCGAAACGCAGACTCATCAGGTTCGGGCCTTCGAGGTCGCGCCCGGTCACCACCAGCGGCACTTCCGTGGCGTAGCGGAGCAGCATCTGTCTCTTATACACATCTCCGAGCC
>CAMFLH010000147.1 GCA_945957295.1 uncultured Uliginosibacterium sp. | reverse complement strand
ATAGGCTCCGGTCTCGTGGGCTCGGAGATGTGTATAAGAGACAGCTTCTACGGTGACGGCCGTGCGCTGGCCTTCGACGACAGCGGCACACCGGTCGGCGGCACCAACTACCTGTGGCACGCCGCGCGCAGCTTCTTCGAGGAAGGTGGCAAGCGGCTCTACATCAGCCGCATCTTCCGCCGCCTCGACGACACCGACCCGGACAACCCGCTGCCCTACGGCCCGCCGCCTGCCACCCTCAGCGACGACGCCGAGGGCGCATTGCTTGCTGAGGTCGGTGCGCAGCAGGGCGACGGCCATGCGCGCGCGCTGCTGGTGTCGGAAGACGCGATCAACGCAATCGAGATCGTGCGCCAGGTTCGCGAAGCCGCCAGCGCTGCAACCAGCGGTGATGGTGCTGCCGCCACGGCCGCGGCGGCAGCGGCCGCCGATGCGCTGGCCGAAATCTTCGCTGCCGCCCCTCTGCACGACACCTCGAAGGCCGCGAGCGATGCAGCGGCTACCGCCGCGGAAGCGGCCAACGCCGTGCCTGTGGTACCGGACGACGTGACCGCCGCAGTGACCGCGGCCCGCTCGGCGGCCAATCTGCTGGAAGATCGGGTGCTCGGTGGCAGCCTGGAGCTGCGCGCCCGCTTCCCGGGCCGTGCCGGCAACTACCGCATCCGCGTGTTCTTCCGCTACGGCCAGAACGTGCTCGGCCTGCGCGATGGCGCGCCCGGTGTATCCACGCTGCTGCACAACGATCTGGTGCTGATCGACACCGCCGATGGCGAGAATGGCCAACTGCATCGCGCCCGCTGGGATGCCGAAACGCGCACCTGGTCCTTCGAGCCGGCCGATGGCGGCGCCGATGTGGAACTGGCCGACCTTGACCCGGACAACAGCGACCCGAGCGCGCGCAACCGCATCCGCGTGCTGACCCTATCGGTGGCGGTGGAGCCGATGGATGGCTCGCGCGGCGCCGAGGTGTGGGAGGGCCTGGCGGCCGACCTGGCGCATACCCGTAGCGGCGCCCCGGATTCCCTCAGCGCGCGCTTCCGCGTGCTGCCGGCGGCCGACCCGCAAGCACGTGAGATCCCGATTGAAGTGCTCGCTGGTGAAGACCTCGACGACGCGCTCGCGGTGATTGCAGCGTTGGAAGGCGCGCACGCCGCTGCTAACCCCTTGGGTGCCGGTGTCACCGCCGACCCGACCAACACGTTGTCGAATGCACTGCGTGCGCCGGATGCTGACAGTGCGCTCGGCAGCATGGAGATCCGCCTGGCCGGTGGCAACGACGGTGCGCCACTCACCGCCACCGAATACACCGGCCGCGCCGAACTGACCGACCCTTACAAGACCGGTCTCGCTTCTTTCGAAGACATCGAGGACATCTCGATCGTCGCGGCGCCGGGCAGCACCTTTGGCTACGAGCTGTCGGACACCTCGCGCAGCAACGCGCAGGCGATCCTCAATACCGTCATCGCGCACGCAGCGCGCATGCGTTACCGCATCGCGGTGCTCGACAGTGGCAACGACCAGTCCATCGCTGCCGTGCGGACCATGCGCGCCCGCTTCGACTCCACCTACGCGGCGCTGTACTACCCGTGGGTCAAGGTGCGCGACCCGATCACGCGGCAAGACCTGATGCTGCCGCCCTCCGGTTTCGTCGCCGGCATCTACGCGCGCAACGACATCGAACGCGCGGTGTGGAAAGCGCCGGCGAACGAGGTGGTGCGTGGCGCGATCGGCTTCGAGCTGATGCTCAACCGCGCGCAGCAAGAGGTGTTGAACCCCGAAGGCGTCAACTGCTTCCGCTTCTTCGAGGGGCGCGGCATGCGGCTGTGGGGCGCGCGCACGATCAGCTCCGATCCCGAGTGGAAGTACGTGAACATCCGCCGTTACTTCTGCTACCTCGAACGCTCGATCGACAAGGGCACGCAGTGGGCGGTGTTCGAGCCCAATGGCGAGCGGCTGTGGGCGAATGTGCGCCGCACGATCGAAGACTTCCTGCTCAACGAATGGCAGTCCGGCGCGCTGCTCGGAGACCGGCCCGAGAAGGCCTACTTCGTGCGCTGCGACCGCTCGACGATGACGCAGAACGATCTCGACAACGGCCGCCTGATCTGCCTGATCGGCGTTGCGCCGCTCCAACCCGCCGAATTCGTCATCTTCCGCATCGGGCAGTGGACTGCCGATGCACGTCGCTAACTGGAGACCCCGACCATGGCCGTGCTACGCGATCGCCCCTATGTGCAATTTAACTTCCTCGTCGACCTCGGTGACGGCAACACCGAAGGCCCCGATGCGGGTTTCCAGGAAGTATCCGGTATCGGCATGGAAGTCACCGTCGCCGAATACCGCAACGGCAACGAGCGTGAGAACTCGGTGCGCAAGATCACCGGGCTCAACAAGAGCACCGACGTCACCTTGAAGCGTGGCGTCATCGGCTCGCTGCGCCTCTACAACTGGCTCAACGAAATCCGCAACGGTAACCAGAACGCGATGCGCACGGTGACGATCCAGCTGCAGAACGAGGATCACACCGAAGTCGTGCAGACCTGGAAGCTGCTGCGCGCCCGCATCATCAAGCACACCTCCGGGCCGATGAACGCCAAGGGCACTGATGTGGCGATGGAGGAACTGGTGCTCGCGTACGAGCGGCTGGAGATGGAGTGAGGGGAGGCGTCGTGCTTTTCGCACGGGATGGTTTCTCCTCCGTAGCCACCGCGGTCGTGGGTGCAGTTTGGGCTGAGTCTGGTGAAGCCCAGCTGTCAGCGTCTGGCTTGCGATTTGTGCTGCCGGTTTGCGGCGGCCTTCCCGCTGAAGCCGGGTCCCGCCCCGGCGGGCGGGCTCCTTTTTTGTGCCGACAAGAAAGGAACCAAAGAAGCGGCCCCCGCTTCAACGCCGCGCGCTTCGCGCACGGTCCCCTGCGCTGCTCGAAGCATCGGGTGGCTGCGGAACTCGCCCTCGCTGCGCTCGGAGCTCAAACAGTCCTCGCCACCGCCGCGCTACGCGCGTCGGAACCCGATGCATCTGCGCTGCTCGGCGTTTCAGAGGGGGAACTAGGCGCGTCGACGATCAACTGTTCTCTCTGCAGATTCGCGGTGCGTGAAAACGGCGATGGTTTTGAATTTGGGCCCCGTCGAGAGCGCCGAGTAGCGGAGCGCGACCGGGCGGAAGGCCGAGGACTGTTTGAGCTCCGAGCGCAGCGAGGGCGAGTTCCGCAGGCCCCCGGTCGCGCGAGCAACGCAGGGGAGTCAGGCACGCAGTGCGTGACCGCGAACGGCGTAAGCGGGGTTTCGCGGAGCACTGCTCCGCGCCGCTGGAGCGGGCAGTGTGTGCAAACACTGCACTATTTCGGGTCGCCTTTTCTTGGTTACTTTTCTTGGCGAAGCAAAAGAAGTAACACGCCCGCCGGGGGCGGGACCCCGGCCACCGAACGGTTGATAGTCACCAGCGGTCGCCACTCGCGTTGGGCTTCGACGAACTCAGCTCTGCCCACGAAAACGCTGGCGCGGCGCAACGCGCATCAGCACCCGAATCGGCATCGGATGCCATAACCATGAGCCTCCGACTGCCCGGTCTAGCCTTCGAAGCTGCCCCCGTCGCCCTCGACGAGCGCCTCCCCCGCATGGACATCGCGCTCTTTGTCGGTTTCGCGCGCCGCGGCCCGATTGACCGACCGGTACTGTGCGAGGACTACACGGCCTTCACTTCGGTGTTCGGCCCGGAGCACGACCTGTTCATCGACGCGGCCAGCGGTGCGTCGGTCACCGCGCAACTCGCGCCTGCGGTGCAGAGCTTCTTCGCCAACGGCGGGCGGCGCTGCTGGGTGGTGCGGGTCGCGTTGCGACCGGTCGCGGCGAAGCTGCCGCTGGCGGGGCTGTGGATTGAAACAAAACTCGGCTGGCGCGCCGTGCAGGCGCGCGCGACGAGCGGGGGACGTTGGGGTTTCGGGTTGCGCGCCGGTGTGCGGTTGGAACGCGCGGCACTCGGCGTGCTCAGTGCCGGCAATCCGTGGGATGGGCAGGCGCCGCACCGGATTGCGCTGGACCCGGCGAGCGCTGCGCTGCCGGAGGCGGGCGACCTGCTGCGCTTCGTCAGCGACGCGCCGGAGGCTTCTGTGGCGGCGGACTTCTCGCGCGTCGTCGTGTTCCTGCGCGTTGCCAGCGTGCTCAAACGCAACGAAGGCCAGCACGGCACGCGCGTCGACGCGCGAATCGCAGAATCGTGGTGGTTCGGCGTACCTAAGGTTATGCCGTTGAGCTTCGACGGCAGCCTCTCACTGCCGCGAGTACGTGCGGTGACGGTCAGCTTTGTGGTGGACGATCAAACGGCTGCGTCGGCCTCGATCGGCCCCGAGTGGCGCGGCGTGCTGCGCATCGAGTTGCCCGCCACTCTTCGCGGCGCGGATTGGCCTCAGGCTGGCCACCCGCTGCGGCTGCGAGCCGGTGCGCGCGTCTTCCTGGCTACGTTGGGCGATTGCGTGCTCGCCGCGCGCGATGCGAGCACCGTCACGCTCAAGGCTCAGGTGGCGTTGCTCGAGCAACTGCCCGCGCCCTGCGCGCTGAATGACGATCCGCTCGGCGAACGTCTGCGCATTACGCTGGTGAGTGACGACGAACTCGAAGGCGCGTGCACGCTGACCGACATCGGCCTGTGCCCCGGCCATGCGCGCGCGTGGCAGGCACTGCCGCGCGACGACGCACGCTGGAGCGCGGATCCGGCGCACGAGGTCTTGATTCCGGCCAAGCATGTGGGGCTGTGGGCTGAGGCGCGCGCGCGCGCCTTCCCTGTCGCCGGCCGCGAGCTCGGCGATTGCCTGCCGATTGGCCTGCCCTGGGCCGCGCCGACCTGGCTCGATGCGGTGCAGGATGCACGCAGCGGCATGGCGCGAGATGGGCTGCGTCGCTTGTCGGCAGCGCTGTTCCTCGATCCGCGCCTCGCCGACGCGACGATGCACAGCCTCGTAGCGCGCGCTGAGGCGCTGCGCTTCCCCCTCGATCCGGCGCGCATGCCGGCGCGCGCGGTGCGGGGTGTGCACAGCCTGCTCGCGCTGGAAGAAGCGACGCTGTTGGCCGCACCGGATCTCGCCCTGCCGCCGTGGCGTGCCACGCATACGGCGAGCTGGCCCGCGCCGATGCCCTCCGAGCCGGTTGCGGGGCCTACGGGTCCCTGTCGAGCGGATCTGCCGTTTGTTGCCTGCGTGCCGATCCGAGTGGCGCCGCCAGCGCTGACGATCGTGGTCGATGGTGAATCACGCCTCACCGCGCAGTGGACCGCGGACCCGCTCGCCGATCAATTCATCCTAGAAGGCGCGCGACACCCGGATTGGCGGGACGCCGTCGTGCTTTACCAGGGCGGCGATACGCACTGGGCGTTCGACAGCGAACCCACGCCCTGGCGTTACCTGCGGGTGCGCGTCGCGGCGCCGACTTGCTACAGCGACTGGTCGCCCGGCGCCATCGTGCCGCAAGCGGACTCAGGCGGCTGGGCCGTTCAACCGGATGCCCCCGAAGGGCTTCGTACCGCGCTGCGCGTGCAACGCGCGATGTTGCGCATCGCTGCCGCGCGAGCCGACAGCCTCGCGGTGCTCGGTGCGCCGGCCTGGATGGACGATGCCGATGCGCAGCGCCACATCGCTGCGCTGTCGCGCCACGGCCCTAGGGGTGACGAATCCTTGCTGGGCGACGATGAAGTTGCCGCCTTGTCTTACGCCGCGATCTACCACCCCTGGCTGCGCCGCCGCCGTGCCGATGGCGTCGTCGCGTTTGCGCCCGAAGGCGCTGCCTGCGGGCTGATCGCGCGGCGGGCCTTGTCACGCGGCGCCTGGATCGCCGCGGCGAACGAAGTGGTGGCCGACGCGATTGGCCTCGAACGCCCACCGGCCGATTCGCTGCGCCTGTTCGGTGCCGGTGCCAACCTGTGGCGTTACGACGGCCTGCGGGTGCGGCTGATGGGGGCGCGCACGCTGAGTCTCGACCCCGATTGGGTGCCACTGAATGTGCGGCGCTTGATGAGCCTGTTGCGCCGGCTGCTGATCCGCGAAGGCAATGTGTGGGTTTTCGAGCCGAACGGCCCGGCGCTGGAGCGTTCGGTCGAGCGCGGCCTCACAGCATGGCTCACGCAACTGCATGCGCGCGGCGCTTTTGCGGGGCGCAAACCGGCCGAGGCGTGGCAGCTCACGCTCAACCCGGGGCAGCCGCGCGATCGCGACGACGGCCGCTTCGTCGTCGAGTTGCGTTTCGCACCGGCGACGCCGCTGGAGTTTCTGACCGTGCGCCTCGTCCGGAATGGCGATGCCCTGCGGATTGAAGGCGCTTGAGATGGATAACCCGCGGCCCGAAACCGTCGTGTATCCCTTCACCGCGTTCAACTTCGCGGTCGAGATCAATCGTGCTGGCAGCGCCGAGCGCATGGCGGCCGCGTCCTTCGCCGAATGCGATGGGCTGGAGATCACGATGGAGGCGAAGACGATCCGCGAGGGCGGCGCGAACGGGCAACTGGTGCGGCTCGCCTCGCCAGTGAGCTACGGCACGCTGACGCTCAAGCGCGGCATGACGGCCAACTTCGATCTGTGGGAATGGGTCGAGCAGACCGTCGAAGACCCGCGTGTGCGCGCCGACTGCGAGGTAGTGATCTTCGCCGCCGACGGCAGCACCGAGCGGGTGCGTTTCATTGCCGCGCGCTGCCTGCCGGTGAAGCTGAAGGCCCCCGCGCTGAACGCCAAAGACGGCATGGTTGCGGTGGAAGAACTGCAGCTCGCTTACGAAACCCTGTCGCTCAAACCGCCGGGAGGCCGCTGATGCCGGTCGCGATTCCGCTTGAAAAGGCACGCCTGGTCGAACTCGAACCGGACTTCGAAACCGTGAAGTCCGGCGGCCGCAGCGTGTTCGTGCAGTTCAACCCGGAAAGCCTCAAAGTCAGCTTCGCCAACCAGGTGCAGCAGCCGCAGGGCGGAGGCGACTCTGGCGCGCCGCCGTCGATCCAGTTCGTCGGCGCAGGCACCACCAAGCTCACTGTGCAGCTGTGGTTCGACGCCACGGCGCCGATCGAGGCGCGTGCGCTGCCGCAGGCCGAACGCGGTGCCGGCAAGGTGGACGATGTGCGCAAGCTGACGCAGGAAGTGGCCTGGTTCATCACGCCGCAGCCAGCACCGAAGGACAAGAAGAAGTTCGTGCCGCCGGCGGTGGCCTTCTTCTGGGGCACCTTCCAGTTCAACGGCATGATCGATTCGATGGACGAATCGCTCGAGTTCTTCGCGCCGGAGGGCAAGCCGCTGCGCGCGCAAGTCTCGCTGGCGATGTCACAGCCGCGCATCTCGGCCTTCAAGTTCGCGCAGCCTGTTGGGCGGCCGGATGCCGCGCCGCGCACACCGCTCACCGGTGGTGGCTCGGGCGCCACGGCACCTGGCGGCGCCGGTGCCGGCAGCACTGGGCCGGGGGCACAGGCGCTGACCGCCGCACCCACCGGTGCAAGCCTGCAGCAGATGGCTGCCGCGAGCGGGCAGGGTGGCGACTGGCGCGCCATCGCGCAGGCCAACGGCATCGAGAACCCGCGCCTGCTTGCGCCGGGGCAGTTGATCAACCTGAACATCGGGCGGAGCTGAGCGATGGCGATCGTGATCAACGACTTCGAAGTGGTGACGGCGCCTGCGCCGACCGGTGCGGCCAGCGCGGCGCCCGAGACGCCTGCCGCCAGCAGCGCGCCGGCGGCCGACCCGCAAACCCTCGCCGGGGTGCTGGCCTGGCTGGCCGCGCGCAGTGATCGGCTGAAGGACGACTGAGCATGCCGCCGCCGGAAGCCCTGCGTTCTGCACGCCCGACCGTCGTGATCGATGGCGAGACCTACCCGCAGGTCGCCAGCGGGCTGCGCGAGCTGGCGGTGAGCGACAGCGACGCCGGCCTTGCGCATTGCAGCCTGACGCTGGAGAACTGGGGCCCGCGCAACGGCACGCCGGACTATCTGTACTTCGACCGCCGCGTGTTCGACTTCGGCAAGAAGATCGAGATCCGCGTCGGCGATGCCACGCTGTTCCGCGGCCGTATCAGCGCCATCGAGGCGGCGTTTGAAGAGGGCACGCCACCGGGCATCACCGTGCTCGCGGAAGACCGCCTGCAAAGCCTGCGCATGGCGCGCCGCACGCGCGTTTTCGAACAGATGAGCGACGCCGATGTGATCCGCCAGATCGCCAACGATCACGGTCTGCAGCCCGAGGTGAATCTCTCTGGAGATACGCATCGTGTGCTCGCACAGGTGAACGACACCGACCTGCGCTTTCTGCGCGAGCGTGCGCGCCGCGGCGGCTTCGAGCTGTGGGCCGACGACACCACGCTGCACGCCGCCGAGCGCAGCAGCCGGCGTGGTTCCCCGCTAACGCTGACGATCGGTGCGAGCCTGCGCAGCTTCCGCGTCGTCGCAGATCTGGCGCATCAGGTCGACACCGTGCGCGTGGGCGGCTGGGATGTGTCGGCGAAGGACGCGCTGAGCGGCGAGGCTGCCGCCTCGTCCTTGTCATCCGAAGGCGGTGGTACCCGCGGTGCGGACTTGATCTCGCAGGCCCTCTCGTCTCGCACCGAGGTTGTCTCGCATGCCTTCCCAGCGACGCAATCCGAGGCCGACGCCATCGCCCGTGCCTGGCTCGCCGCACGCGCGCGGCGCTTCGTCGTCGCGCACGGTGTCGCGGAAACGACGGCTGATCTGAAGGTCGGTGCGCGGATCGAGATCGCCGAAATCGGCCCGCTCTTCTCGGGTGCATACGACCTTGTTGGCGTAACGCATCGTTTCGACAACCGAATCGGTTTGCGCAGCGACATCGCACTTGAACGCGCGTGGATCGGAGACGCCTCATGATCGCCGCCGACGAGCTCCGCACCCGCGCTGCGAGCGGCCTTGGTGGCCCCTGGTACGGCGTGTATCCGGCGCAGGTCACCGACATCAAGGACCCGGACGGCCAGGGCCGCGTACGCGTGAAGCTGCCCTGGGTGCCGGATTCCGGCAGCGCGCACTACGAGAGCTGGGCCCGCCTGACCACGCTGATGGCCGGCAACAACCGCGGCAGCTGGTTCATTCCCGATGTGGGTGACGAGGTGCTGGTGGCCTTCGTGGGCGGCGACGTGCGCCACCCCTGCGTGGTCGGCGCGCTTTGGAACGGCAGCGATGCACCGCCGGATTCGATGGACGGCGCTGGCAACAACTACCGCAAGGTGATCCGCTCGCGCAACGGCGTGAAGCTCACGCTCGACGATCAGGACGGGCAGGAGAAGTTCATCGTCGAAACCCCGGGCGGCCAGAAGATCACGCTGCAGGATGGCCCCGGCAAGGTCGAGGTGGTCGACTCCAACGGCAACTCGATCAAGCTCGAAACTGCAGGCATCACGATAGAGGCGGCCGCCAAGGTCACGGTGAATGCCGGTGCATCGGTCGAGGTGAATGCCGGCATGGTCACGGTGAACGCCGGCATGTCGCGCTTCTCCGGCGTGGTTCAGTGTGACACGCTGATTTCGAACTCGGTGATCAGCGCAAGCTACACGCCGGGGGCGGGAAATATCTGGTAGCCATGGACCGCGCGCGCTTCCCTCATCACGACAGCGTCTGGCAGGCCCCTGCGCCGCTGTGGGGCGGGGCGCGTGAGCGCACGCTGCGGCCGGCCTTGCTGCGCTTTGCGGACGATGACTTCATGGAGCGCATCGCGGCGATCCTTGCGCAGCCGGATTCGGCCGCGCGTGCTGCGGCGCTGGCCGCCTTGCAGGCACGTGGTGAAACCTGGCGCGATGGCATGCCGGCGATGCCGAAGGCGGCGCCGGCAGCGCCACCGCTGGCGCGACGCATTGCGGCGCGCATCGGCAAGCCGCTGCGTCTCAAAGTGCAGGCTGATGCTCCAGCGGTAGCCGCACCGACGCCGGTGGAGCGGCCGCTGAAGCTGTTCCAGCCCGCGCATCAACGTTACTACCTGGTTGGCGCGAGCCTCGTTTGCGGCGTGCCGGGTCTGCCGGATCGCGCGCTCGACAGCGCGAAGAAGGAGGCGGTGCGTTTCGTCGTGCGGCGCTTGTTGCCGACCACCGCAAATACCACGGGTGCTTTCGCGAAGCCGACGCACACAGCCTACGACCCGCAGCAGTGGCAGGAGCACGCGTGGTTCGGCGGTCGCTGGGTGGCAGCGGCGAGCGATGCTGCGGCGGAGGGCGAAGAGATGCTGCCGCTGTTCCCGCTCGCATGGCGCGAGGCCGGCCCAAACGGTGAGCGGCCGCGCCGGATGTGGGCGGGGCTGGTGCCGGTCGGCAAGCGCGAGGCCTACCTGGGCGGCGCGATCGACGACGCGGCGGCACCACCGGCGAGCGACAGCGCTGCGGTGGATGACGATGACGCGCGCCTCACGCTGCTGCGCAAGACGGTCACCGGTCCCTGGCGCCAGTTGATCGAACAGGGCTGGGCGCACTACAACCGCCACGAACGCAGCAGCCCGGTGGCGGTCGATCAGAAATTCCTCGACGACGAAGAGGGGCGTTCGACGCTCGCGCGTCGTCGGCTGCGCGAGGCCATGCAGATCGGTAGCTGGTATGTGCTGACCGACTTCGCAGGCTGGCTGGCAGCGGAGCTCCCGGACGTTTGGCAAGCGGTGCGGGCGCGCGCCACCGGTAGTGCGCTGCCGACGCTGAGCGTCGAGGAGCGTGCGTTCTTCGATGCGCTGGATGCGGCGCAGGTGGGGGGCGGGCTTGGTGCATCGCTGGCGCAGGCGGTCGGCAACGCGTATCAGGCCAACCCGGAGGGGCTTGCTTACGACGCGAGCAAGTCCGTCGTCGAGAACGCCCAGCGCTTGTTCGCGATGCCGTCATCCCTGTGTGCCGCGCTGGTCGCGGCTGACGCGGCGCGTAGTGCGCTGGAAGCCGTTTCAGGCGTGTTCGCGTGGACCGGGCTCGCGGCGCGGCGTGGCTGGCCGGGCTTCCTCTATCCGCTCGCCGACGGCATCGTACCCACCGATGCGCCCTTACCGATGCCGCTGGCGGAGCAGGACGCCGCCTTCGAGATTTCGCCGCTCGACCGCCGCCATTTCCGCGCGCTCAACCGGCTCGTCGAACTCGCCACCGCCGCGCTGCCTGCGGCGCCCGATCGCGCCAAGCTGCTCAACGTCACCGTGCCGCCGCGGCTCGACGCGGAGAACTGGTTCGTCATCCGTTGCGTGTATCTGAAGCCGGAGTGCTTCAAGCACGGCGCGCTGCTCTCCGCACCCACCGAAGCGTTCCAGCTCGCCAGCTTCTTCGACCCCGACGCGCCCGCACGGCCGATCCGCATCGGCCTGCCGGTCGATACCAGCGCCGCAGGCCTGCGCAAGTTCGACAAGAACACCGCCTTCGTCATGAGCGATCTGCTCTGTGGCCAGGTCGCACGCGCCAAAGGGCTGGGCCTGATCGACCTCGTACGCTCGGTGCTGCCGTGGCCGCTGCACAAGGACCTCGACGTCGGCGACATGGGGCCGTGTTCGAAGAACGACCCCAACCAGCTCGGCATGATCTGTTCGCTGTCGATTCCGATCATCACGCTGTGCGCGCTGATCCTGCTGCTGGTGATGGTCGCGCTGCTCGACATGATCTTCGCGTGGCTGCCGTTCTTTGCGATCTGTTTCCCGATCTTGAAGAAGAAGGGGGGCGGGTCATGACTTTCGGTTTTGTTGTTGGGCGCAACGGCGCTGCGAGTGATTGTTGCGGAGGGTGGGCTGAGCTTGGCGAAGCCCAACACTGCTCGCGCGGCTTGCGATTTGCGCTGACGGTTCGCTCCGGCCTTCCCGCTGAAGCCGGGTCCCGCCCCGGCGGGCGGGGTACTTTCTTTGTGCGAACAAAGAAAGTACCCAAAGAAAGTCGCCCCGCTTCAACGCCCCGCCTGCAGCGGGGTTCCCTGTGCTGCTCGCGTCGCCGGGGGCCTGCGGAACTCGCCCTCGCTGCGCTCGGAGCTCAAACAGTCCTCGGCCCCGCCGTGCTACGCACGTCGGAACCCGGCAACGCTGCGCTGCTCGGCGTTTCAGAGGGGGAGGAAAAGGCGTCGACGTATCTCCGCTGTCCGATTGTCGTGCCCCGCGATCCGGGAAGTGCGGGGGACACCCCGGATTCGACTGCACCGCTTCCAGGCGACGAACAACCCGCACGCGTCGATCAACCGATGGTTTTGACCTTGGGTCCCGTCGAGAGCGCCGAGTGGCGCAGCGGGGTCGGGGGATCGGCGCGGAGCGCCGACGGCGAGGACTGTCTGAGCGGCGGGCGCAGCCCGACGCGAGTTCCGCAGCCGCCCGACTTCGCGAGCATGCGAGGGAAGTCAGGCGCCCAGCGCCTGACC
Source organism: uncultured Uliginosibacterium sp. (assembly GCA_945957295.1). Taxonomy (GTDB): domain Bacteria; phylum Pseudomonadota; class Gammaproteobacteria; order Burkholderiales; family Rhodocyclaceae; genus Niveibacterium. The sequence goes on along the minus strand of CAMFLH010000147.1, from coordinate 40 downwards.
GCGAACGCCGGGTCGCCTTTTCTTGGTTACTTCTTTTGGC
>CAMFLH010000146.1 GCA_945957295.1 uncultured Uliginosibacterium sp. | reverse complement strand
ACCGAGATCTACACCGTCTAATTCGTCGGCAACGTCAGATGTGTATAAGAGACAGTCAGAATGTTGAGGGTCATGGCGTTTCCGTTCGGAAATGTCAGCTGGGGCGATGTCGGTGCCGCTGCGCAAGGGGCGCAATGGTTTGCGGATCGGGGCGACGTGAAGGCAGCACCGATATCGCGCCGTGAGCTTCGCCACTATTCCGAGAAGGGCGTCGTGCACCATTGTTGCTCGCAGGGCACACCATCGTGATCACCGTCCATCTCCACACCAGGGCAGTGACTGAGGAAATACTTCGCTTCAGCGCATGAGGTCATCTGCGAGCAATGCGTGCGGCCGTCGCATGAGAAGCGCGACGACGGCGCTACCGCCGACGGTTCGGCGACGGTTTGCAGCGGCGCTGCCTGACTTCTCGCCCGGTACTGGTAGTAGCCCCCGATCACAATGGCGATGACCAAGATCGCACCGATCAAACCACTTCGGGACGATCGAGCGGCGGGGGGCCGCGCTGGCCGCGCAGCACTTCGTTGCGCAGCGCGCTCCAGATACACAATGTTCAGGGCCTTCTTCTTGCCTGCTGGGTCCGCCGCAACCTCAAACGAAACACGCTCCCCGATCATCGGGCGCGCTCCGCCTTTCGGGAAAGCGGAGATGTGCGCGAATAACTCACCATCGCCGATATCCGGGGTCACAAAACCAAAGCCCCGGTCATCGTTCCATTTCGTCAACGTGCCATCGAATCTCATGATGCTCGTGGCTTTACAGCTGCGGTTTGGACGAGGTCCGATAGTGCATATTCGGTTGGGTACCACAAAACTGAATCTTCGAGATCCTTCAAACAAGGAGCGGATGCTAGAGCCTCAGTCCAGCCAACTGCCCTCAGTTCCTGGAGTAATCACATCTCAGCCCCCGCGGGCTCACCGATATGTCTGGCGCAATTACGACGCGCATCCCAGCCTTAGAGGCAGTGCTATCGAAATACATCTCGATGACTCTACGGCCGTTGCAAAAACGAGATGTCTGGGTGCGTCCGGCCAAATTTCCGGCACCAACGAACTTCCAACCAGCAGCAGTCATTTTTGATTCCAACTCACTAAAGGAGTCGACTGGATCAACTAGACATCCGTAGGTGATAAGGGTCTTTTCGTAGTATTCGCAGGCGCTTCGTTCAATATTCTTCGCTCCTGAAATGGGAAGCTCAACTAACTCACGAAAGAGGGCGTTGTCAGGTGGCCAGTTTTCGTTCTTCTTCATGTCTCGATGGATGGCACATTCAGAGAGAAAAACGAGAATCAGCACACCCAGTCCCGCTAAGAGACGCAGATTCACATGGTTCGTTTGGGGGGGGGCAATCTGCATGTACTTTTTTCGTTGCTGTCAGGGCGGGGGCGCAGGCGAGCCTCTACACGGTATTCCGATGTCGGAGACGGTGTGTTTAAAAGGCGGCGCTTTTGCTTACTCTCGCCACGCTGCCACCAACCCCTTCTTGGCAACAGTTTCCCGTTCAAGACCCGGCGAAACCTGATCTTGCCCCAAGCCTCGTCGGCTGCCTACATCCTTGCTCACACGCAGATGACACCGAAAAAAAGACCCCGGACGGATCCGGGGTCGCCGTAGCGCCTGGCGGGGTGGGGCCGGGCGGGAGGAAAAGGGACGCGGGCGCTGTTCGCGGGGGTGCCAACGTCCCGAGGGTTACGGGGTGCTTTCAGGCGGCGGCGAGTTGCCGTTTGCCGCCGTGTTCGAGGCCGCGTTGCAGCAGGCAGAAGGCGCAGAGCAGCACGCCGACGGCGATGCGCGTCCACCAGGAGCTGAGTGTGCCGTCGAAGGTGATCAGCGACTGGATCACGCCGAGGATCATCACGCCGACGAGCGAGCCGGCGACATAGCCGACGCCGCCGGTGAGCAGCGTGCCGCCGATCACCACCGCGGCGATCGCGTCGAGTTCCATGCCCTGCGCGTGCAGGCCGTAGCCCGAGAGCATGTAGAAGGTGACGACCACGCCGGCGAGCGCGGAGCAGGTGCCGCTGAAGGTGTAGACGAGGATCTTGGTGCGGCCGACCGGCAAGCCCATCAGCACCGCCGAGCGCTCGTTGCCGCCAATCGCGTACACCGTGCGGCCGAAGCGGGTGTAGTGGGCAAGGAACACGCCGAGCGCGACCACCGCGAGCGCGATGACCACGTTGATCGAGATGAAGTTCTCGCCCCACAGCATGATCTTGTGGTGGGCGATAGCCATGTAGGCGGGGTCGGTGATCTCGATCGAATCAATGCTGATGACGTAGCACAGGCCGCGTGCGAGGAACATGCCGCCGAGCGTGACGATGAAGGGCTGCAACTGGAAGAAGTGGATCAGGCAGCCCATCAGCGCGCCGAAGCCCGCGCCAATCGCCAGGCACAGCGGCACCACGACATACACCGGCCAGTGGTGATGCTCGACGAGGCTCGCCGACACCATGGTGACCAGCGCGATGATCGAGCCGACCGACAGATCGATGCCGCCGGTGAGGATCACCAGGCTCATGCCGATCGCAACCACGACGAGGAAGGCGTTGTCGATCAACAGGTTGAGGAACACCTGGCTGGAGAGGAAGCCGGTGTAGGCCACCGCGCCGTAACCGAAGGTCAGCACGAACAAGAGGCTCGTGACGGCCAGCGGCAGCAGGGCGGGGTTGAAGAGGCGGTTGCGGCTCATCAGCGGGGCTCCCGGCGCAGGTGTTGCAGCAAGGTGGCGCGGAAGCTGTCGGACTGCATCAGGCAGACCGTGAGCACCACCACCGATTTGACGACCATGTTGATTTCCGGCGGCACGCCCAGCGAGTAGATCGCGTAGGTCAGGCTCTGGATGATCAGCGCGCCGATCAGGCTGCCTGCAAGCGAGAAGCGCCCGCCCGCGAGCGAGGTACCACCGAGCGTGACGGCGAGAATCGCGTCCAGTTCCATCAGCAGGCCGGCGTTGTTGCCGTCTGCGCTCTTTACGTTCGACGCGACGATCAGCCCGGCGATCGCGGCGCACAAACCGCAGAACGCATACACCATGATCAGGATGCGGCGTGCGTTGAGGCCCGCAAAGCGCGCAGCGACTGGGTTGATGCCCACCGCTTCGATGAACAGCCCGAGCGCGGTGCGATGCACCAGCAGCAGCATCAACAGCGCCACGGCCGCCACGATGTAGAGCGACACCGGCAGGCCGAACAGGAAGCCGTTGCCGATGATGAAGAAGGGCTCGTAGTACACCGTGATGATCTGGCCTTCGGTGATCAGCTGCGCGACGCCGCGGCCCGCCACCATCAGGATCAGCGTGGCGACGATAGGCTGCATGCCGGCACCGGCGACCAGCGCGCCGTTCCACAAACCGCACAGCAGGCCGGCGCCGAGCGCGATCAGCAGCGCCAGCACCATCGGGGTTTGCGACACATAGACCGGCGTGCCGTTCTGGATGATCAGCGTGCCGCCGATCAGGCTTGCCGCCACCGCGCCGCAGATCGCGACTACCGCACCGACCGAGATGTCGATGCCGCGCGTGGCGATCACCGGCGTCATGCCGACTGCGACCAACATCAGCGGTGCTGCGCGGTTGAGGATGTCGATCAGCGCGCCGTAAAGGTGGCCGTTCTTCACCGTGATGCTGAAGAAGTTCGGATTGAACGCGCCGTTGATGATCAGCAGCAGCGCCAGCGTGGCGCAGGGCCAGAACAGCCGGCGGCGGGTCAGCCCCTGCAGCGGGGCCGGCAGTGCGAAGCGGGCGGGTTGAGGCATGGTCTCGGCTTTCATTGTTCGGCTCCGGCGATCAGGCGGAACACATCGCGCTCCTGCGCGCCGGCCCCGTCGATTTCACCGACCTTGCGGCGGTCGCGCAGCACCGCGATGCGGTCGCTCACACGCAGCACTTCGGCCATTTCGGACGAGATGAACAGGATCGCGAGGCCTTTGCGGCACTGCGCCTTCACCATGTCCATGATCTCCAGCTTAGCCGCCACATCGATGCCGCGCGTCGGTTCGTCGAGGATCAGCATCTTCGGTTCGGTGGCAAGCCAGCGCGCGAGCAGCGCCTTTTGCTGGTTGCCGCCGGAGAGTTGGCCGATCGGCTTTTCGGCGTCTGGCGTGCGTACGCCCAGCTGCGCGATCAACCGGTCGGCGATCTCGCGCTGCTTGCGCTTGGGGATGTAACGGAAGATGCCGCGCCGCGCCTGCAGCGCGAGCACGATGTTCTCGCGGATCGACAGCTCGGCGACGATGCCCTCGGTCTTGCGGTCTTCCGGGCAGAAACCGATGCCGGCGCGGATCGCATCTGCCGGGCTGCGGAACTGGCGCTTGGCGCCGCCGCAATCCACGCTGCCGGCGTCTGCACGGTCGATGCCGAACAACAGGCGCGCGGTTTCGGTGCGGCCAGAACCCAGCAGGCCACCGAGCCCCAGCACGCGGCCAGCGCGGAATTCGAGATCGAGCGGTTGCACCGCGCCACGCTTGCCCAGCCCTTGTGCGCTGAACAGCGGGGCGCCAGTGTCCTGCGCGGCGTGTTCGGCATTGTTGTCTTCAGCCGGGCGCGCGAAGGCACTTTCTTCAATCGCGCGGCCAACCATCTTTTCGATCAGCGCCATGCGCGGCAGATCGGCCGCGAGGTATTCGCCAACGAACTCGCCGTTGCGCAGCACCGTGATGCGGTCGGAAAACGCGTAGGTCTGATCGAGGAAATGCGTGACGAAGAGGATCGCGATGCCGCGCGCCTTGAGCCCGCGCAGCGTATCGAACAGCCGCGCAACTTCGTCTTCGTCGAGGCTGGAAGTCGGTTCGTCCAGCACCAGGATGCGTGCGTCCGTCGACAGTGCTCGCGCAATCGCGACCATCTGCTGGATCGCGACTGGGTAGTGGCCGAGCGGCAGCGATACGTCGACATCGACGTTCAGTGCCTTCAGCGCTGCTACCGCGTCCTGCTGCATGCGCTTCCAGTCCACCATGCCGTGGCGCATCGGGAAGCGGCCGATGTAGATGTTCTCCGCCACCGAGAGGTTGGGGCAGAGGTTGATTTCCTGATATACGGTGCTGATGCCCAGCTGCTGGGCGTGCCCGACGCACTCGGGATGCACGAGTTCGTTGCCGAGGCGGATCTCGCCGGCGTCTGGCGTCTCGACGCCAGTCAGCACCTTGATGAGCGTGGATTTGCCCGCGCCGTTCTGCCCCATGAGGGCATGCACTTCGCCGGGGAAGAGGCGAAGCGCGGCTTTCGAGAGCGCGTTGACGCCCGGAAAGCGCTTGTCGATGCCCCGCATTTCGAGCACCGGCTGTGAAGCGTTGACGACCATGACCGTCCCTTGCTGGAAAGGATTCCGTCGCGGGGCCCCAGCGGGCCACTACCGCGGGGGTACCCCGCGGCGGAACCGGTTGCGCGTCAGCCCGCGCACCGGGCGAGCCCGGTGCGCTCAGGCATGGCTCAGTACTTGCGGTTCGGGAATTCCTTGGCCGCGACTTCCATCGGGAACACGCCTTCCTTGGTCACGATGCGCTTGGGCAGTTGCTTGCCGGCGACGACGGCCTTGGCGGCTTCCATCAGCTGCGGGCCGAGTTGCGGGTTGCATTCAACGGTTACGTTGAGCTTGCCGGCAATCATCGCTTCGAACGCGCCCTTCACGGCGTCGATCGAGATGATGATGATGTCTTTGCCCGGCTTCAGGCCAGCTTCTTCGATCGCCTGGATCGCACCGATCGCCATGTCGTCGTTATGTGCGTAGAGCACATTGATCTTCTTGCCCTCGGCCTTGAGGAAGGCTTCCATCACTTCCTTGCCCTTGGCGCGGGTGAAGTCGCCGGTTTGCGAGCGGATGATCTTGAAGCGCGGCTGGGCCTTGATCACTTCCTCGAAGCCGTTCTTGCGGTCGATCGCCGGGGCGGAGCCGACGGTGCCTTGCAGTTCGACGATGTTCACATCGCCCTGGCCCTTGTAGTTGTCGAGCAGCCATTTGCCTGCGCGGCGGCCTTCTTCAACAAAGTCCGAACCGATGAAGGTGACGTACAGCGAATCGTCCTTCACGCTGACGGCACGGTCGGTCAGGATCACCGGAATCTTCGCGGCCTTGGCTTCCTGCAGCACGGTTTCCCAGCCGCTTTCCACGACCGGCGAGAAGGCAATCACATCCACCTTCTGCGCGATGTAGGAGCGGATCGCCTTGATCTGGTTCTCCTGCTTCTGCTGTGCATCGGAGAACTTGAGGGTGATACCGGCTTCCTTGGCCGACTGCTTGATCGACTGCGTGTTGGCCGTGCGCCACTCGCTCTCTGCCCCCACCTGCGCAAAACCAAGCGTGATCTTCTTGTCCGCTGCCTGCACGCCGGCAGTTGCTGCGAGCAGCAAGCCTCCCGCCAGCGTGAGGACACAACGTCTGCTGATGCTCATCTTCTTGTCTCCTTTGGTGTTTGGGGCCTTTTTGGCGGGGCTCCGACCGCATGTGCCTGTGTTTCCTGCTCCGGTATTGCGGCGCTCTTTGGCGCCTTGAGTTGATTTGAAGTGCGCAGCCGCTGGACGCGGCGTTCAACCAGTCAATCTTCGGGTGACTTAATGCTTTAAAGCATAGGCCAGTTCGTTCCACCGAATTTCGTTGCGGAAGGCGTCGATGCGCGTTTCGCGCCCGATCTGCAGGAACTCGATGTCGAGCATGTCGGCGAAGATGCGCAGCGTGTCGGCGTCCAGCGCTTGTGTGAACACGGCGTGGTGCGCACCGCCGGCGTGAATCCACGCCTCGGCCGATACCGTGAGGTTCGGCAGCGCCTTCCACACGGCGCGCGCGGTAGGCAGCTTGGGCAGATCGTGCGGCGGGTCGATCACGTCGAGTTCGCTGACGATCAGGCGGAAGCGGTTGCCCATGTCGATCAGGCTCGCGTTGACCGCGGGGCCGGCCTTGGCGTTGAAGATCAGGCGAGCGGGGTCGTCCTTCTTGCCGATCGACAGCGGCAGCACGTCGAGCTTGGGTTTCACGTCGCCCGCGATGGTGGGGCAGACCTCCAGCATGTGCGAGCCGACGACGAGGTCACCCGACATCGCGAAGTCATACGTGTAGTCCTCCATGAACGAGGCGCCACCCGGCAGGCCTTCGCTCATGAACTTCAGCGTGTGCAGCAGCGCGGAGGTCTTCCAGTCGCCTTCGGCGCCGAAGCCGTAGCCTTGCTGCATCAGGCGCTGCACCGCGAGGCCCGGCAGTTGCACCAGACCGTGCAGGTTTTCGAAGGTGGTGGTGAAGGCACCGAAGTTGCCGCGTTCGAGGAAGTTCTTGATGCCCAGTTCGATACGCGCGGCTTCGAGCAGGTTGACGCGCTTCTCGCCGCCCGCGCGCACGCTGTCGGCCAATGTGTAGCTGGCTTCGTATTCGTCGACCAGCGCCTTCAGCGCGCCGTCTTCCACGGCCTCGATGTCTTTCACGAGGTCGCCCATGCCGTAGCCATCCACCGCATAGCCGAACTTGATCTGCGCCTCGACCTTGTCGCCTTCGGTTACCGCCACGTCGCGCATGTTGTCGCCAAAGCGCGCGACCTTGAGTTGGCGCATGTCGTGCACTGCGGCCGCCACGCGAATCCAGCGGGCGAGCCGGGCTTGCGCAGCCGGGTCTTGCCAGTGGCCGACCACCACTTCATAGCTCTTGCGCATGCGTGCGCCGATGAAGCCGAACTCGCGGCCGCCGTGGGCGGTCTGGTTCAGGTTCATGAAATTCATGTCCATCGTTGCCCAGGGCACCGATGCGTTGTACTGCGTGTGGAACTGCATCCACGGCTTGTTGAGCGCCTGCAAGCCGGCGATCCACATCTTTGCCGGCGAGAAGGTGTGCATCCAGGTGATCAGGCCAACGCAGTTCGGCGCGTTGTTGGCTTCGCGGCAGACGGCGAGGATCTCCTCCGCGCTCTTCACGGTGGGCTTGAGCACCAGCTTCAGCGGCAGGCCAGCTTCGGCGTTGAGGCCGGCGACGAGCTTGGTGGCGTTGTCCGAAACCTGTTGCAGCGTCTTCGGGCCGTACAGGAACTGGCTGCCGACGACGAACCAGACTTCGAGTTGCTTGTAGCGTTCCACGGTATGTCCTTCCTTGGATGGGTGCGTGCGTCAGCCGCGGCCCTGGCCGTAGTAGGCCTTGGCGCCGTGCTTGCGCAGGTAGTGTTTGTCGAGCAGGTAGTCGGCGATCGGCCCCTGCCGCGGGTTCAGTGAAAGCGTCAGCAGCGCCATGCGCGCGACCTCTTCGAGTACGACGGCGTTATGCACCGCGTCATCCGCCGATTTGCCCCAGGCGAAGGGCGCGTGTTCCGAGACGAGAATGCCGGGCATCGCCAGCGGGCTGCGTTCGCCCAGCGTTTCGATGATCACGCTGCCGGTGTTCAGCTCGTACTCGCTTTCCACCTCGGCGTTGCTGAGCGGGCGGGTGCAGGGGATCTCGCCGTGAAAGTAATCGGCGTGCGTCGTGCCGAATGCGGGAATGGGCTTGTGTGCCTGAGCCCACGCGGTGGCGTGCGTGGAGTGCGTATGCACGATGCCGCCGATTTCGGGGTAACGCCGGTACAGGGCCAGGTGCGTCGGTGTGTCGGATGACGGGCGCAGCTCGCCTTCAACCTTGTCCCCGGCCAGCGTCAGCACCACGATGTCGCGGGCGGTCATGTGTTCATAAGCGACGCCGGAGGGCTTGATCGCAACGAGGCCGCGCTCACGATCCACACCGCTGACGTTGCCCCAGGTGAAGGTGACAAGGCCGTGGCGGGGCAGGGCGAGGTTGGCTTCGAGTACCGCTTCGCGGAGGGCAAGCGTGCTCATCTTTAATGCCCTTCGCCCGCATACAGCGGCTCGCCCGCTTTCGCCCATTCGAGGTAACGCTGGTAAAGCGCGTCGAACTTGCCAGTGCGTGTTGCATCGGGGGTGAAGGTGCGTTCGATGCGGCTGGCCATCTTCTCCTGCGCCGCTTCCACCGTACCGTAGGTGCCGGCCGCCACGGCGGCGAAGATCGCGGCGCCGAGCGCACAGCATTGGTCTGACGCCACCACATCGATCGGGCGCTGCATCACGTCGGCGCATACCTGCATCACCGTCGGTGCCTTGCGGGCGATGCCGCCCATCGCGAGCACGCTGTTCACCGCGACTTGCTGGTCGATGAAGCACTCCATGATCGCGCGGGCGCCGAAGGCCGTTGAGGCGACGAGGCCGCCGAACAGCGCGGGCGCATCGGTGCCCAAGTTGATGTCGGTGATCACGCCCTTGAGGCGTTGATTCGCGAAAGGCGTGCGGCGGCCGTTGAACCAGTCCAGCACCACCGGCAGGTGATCCAGATCCTGCGAGGCGGCCCAGGCTTCGGCCAGCGCCGGGATCAGCTGCGCTTGCGCATCGGCCAGCGGCTTGGCGAGCAGCGGGTTGTGCTGCGCGGCGAATTCCAGCGGCCAGCCGAGCAGGCGCGCGTACCAGGCATAGATGTCGCCAAAGGCGGATTGCCCGGCTTCCAGCCCGATCTTGCCCGGCAGCACACTGCCATCGACCTGACCGCAGATGCCGGCGATCGCGCGCTCGCCGATCGTGGCGGCGTCGGCCATCAGGATGTCGCAGGTAGAGGTGCCGATCACCTTGACCAGCGTATGCGGGCCGGCACCGCCGCCGACCGCGCCCATGTGGCAGTCGAAGGCGCCGCCGGAGATGATCACCGTGTCGGGCAGGTTGAGCTTCTCGGCCCATTCTGCGGTGATGCGGCCGACCGGACGTTCCGCTGTCCAGGTGTCGGCGAACATCGGGTATTGCAGCGTTTCGAAGAGCTTCGGATCGAGGGCTTCGATGAAGCCACGTTCCGGCAGGCCACCCCATTCCGGGTGCCACAGGCTCTTGTGGCCGGCGGCGCAGCGGCCGCGGCGAAGATCTTGCGGGCGGGTGGTGCCGGAAAGCAGGGCTGGCACCCAGTCTGCGAGCTCGACCCAGCTCACCGCGGCGCGGCGCACGCGCTCGTCTGCTGCGGTGACATGAAGGATCTTGGCCCAGAACCACTCAGAGGAATACACGCCGCCGATGTAGCGGGTGTAGTCGCGGAACTCGCCGCTGCGTGCCAGCGCGTTGATCGCTTCGGCTTCGTCGATCGCGGTGTGATCTTTCCACAGCACGAACATTGCGTTGGGGTTGTCGGCGAAGTCGGGGTGCAGCGCCAGCACATGGCCGGCGGCGTCCACCGGGGCGGGTGTCGAGCCGGTGGAATCCACGCCGATGCCCACTACCGCTGCGCGTTGCTCAGCGCTGAGCTGGGCGACGACTTCGCGCACCGCTTCCTGCATCGACTCCATGTAATCAAGCGGATGGTGGCGGAACTGGTTGCGCACCGGGTCGCAGAACTGGCCACGCTTCCAGCGCGGATACCAAGCGACATGGGTCGCCAGCTCGGCGCCGTCAGCACAACGCACCGCCAGCGCACGTACCGAATCACTGCCGAAATCGAGGCCAATCGCTATGGCGCTTGTTGGGCTTGCTTGCACGAATCGAATCTCCAGACAGCGGCATCGCGTTGATGCCATCGATGGAGCGAACCTTAGGAGTTCGATTCACGGGGGTGTCAGGAGGGGGCGGCTGGCTTCATGCACTTTTCAGCTATGACCCCCGATGTTGCGGCGCAGTAAATGGATCGACTGACTGAGTTCTGCCGTAGTTATGGATAAAACGGCTGAGTGGGCTTGTTTGGGCTTGAAGAGCCTTTTATGGGTCGATCATCGGGACTTATGATCCGATCCACATTCCGGAGCGGCGCTTTCTGCTTGCTCTGGAAAGTGCAGAAATCCAGTGCTGATAAGGTTTTGATGGTGTTCTGTGTTGCGCCGCCCGGGCTTCCGGGCGATTGCGATCACCCTCGAAAACGGTCGTGCTGCGGGTAAGTCGATGGCCGTAGGCAGCGTTTTTGAGCGCAGAGGCTGTCGTCGAAAGTGCCTGTTTATGGATTTTTGTGTGGGATGCGGGGTGCGTCGATATGGACGAAAGGCGGACTCCGGATGTGGAGAGAGTCACTGCCGGGGGCGGCGGTGATGCAGGAGGCGGCATGCCGACCCGGCGGCCGGACAAGGGAGGTGGGCGCGAATGCGAAAGCGGGCGCGTCACTTCGGACAGAAACAAGACAGGAGACGAAAAGATGCAACGCAGAACCGCTTTGGCGACCGCGCTGGCCTTGGCCGCAGCCGCCTACATGCCCGTATTGAGCGCGGCCGACAAAGGCTTGGTGGGGATCTCGATGCCGACCAAGTCCTCGGCGCGCTGGATCGCTGACGGCAACAACATGGTCAAGGTCTTCCAGAGCCGTGGCTACAAGACCGACCTGCAGTACGCCGACGACGACATCCCGAACCAGCTCGCGCAGATCGAGAACATGGTCACCAAGGGCGTCAAGGTGCTGGTGATCGCCTCGATCGACGGCACGACGCTGACCGATGTGCTGCAGAAGGCGCACGACAAGGGCGTGAAGATCATTGCGTACGACCGCCTGATCAAGAACTCGAAGAACGTCGATTACTACACCACCTTCGACAACTTCCAGGTCGGTGTGATCCAGGCGCAGTCGATCGAAAACGCGCTGGGCCTGAAGCAGGGCAAGGGCCCGTTCAACATCGAGCTGTTCGGCGGCTCGCCGGACGACAACAACGCGTTCTTCTTCTACAACGGCGCGATGTCGGTGTTCGATCCGTACATCAAGAGCGGTAAGCTCGTGGTGCGCTCGAAGCAACTGGGCATGGACAAGGTCTCGACGTTGCGCTGGGACGGCGCCGTTGCGCAGGCCCGCATGGACAACCTGCTGTCCGCCTTCTACGCCAAGGACAAGGTCAACGCGGTGCTGTCGCCGTATGACGGCCTGTCGATCGGCATCCTGTCGTCGCTGAAGGGTGTCGGTTACGGCACCGCCGGCCAGCCGTGGCCTTATGTCAGCGGCCAGGATGCCGAGGTGCCATCGGTCAAGTCGATCCTGCGCGGCGAGCAGTACTCCACCGTGTTCAAGGACACGCGTGAGCTCGCCAAGGTCACCGCTGACCTGGTCGACGCGGTGCTCTCCGGCAAGCAGCCGGTCATCAACGACACCAAGACCTACAACAACGGCGTGAAGGTCGTACCGTCCTACCTGCTCAAGCCGGTCTCGGTCGACAAGAGCAACTACAAGCAGATCCTGATCGATAGCGGTTACTACACCGCGGATCAGCTGAAGTAAGCCGGGGAGCGGCGCCGCGTGATGCGGCGCCGCTGCGTTTGAAACCGGGCGGGCGGCGCGCCGCGTGCCCGGTAATCGGAGGAGCAGAGTGGAATCCATCCTCGAGATGCGCGGCATCACCAAGCGCTTTCCGGGCGTGGTTGCGCTGAAGGACGTGAACCTGTCTCTTATACACATCTCCGAGCCCACGAGACCGGAGCCTATC
>CAMFLH010000145.1 GCA_945957295.1 uncultured Uliginosibacterium sp. | reverse complement strand
GTCTCCAGGCCTTCGATACGCTTGCGACTGTCATCGACCTCGGCAGGGACTGCATGCAGACTGACTGCAACGCGGGCACTCGCCGTGTCGAGCAGGCTCACGGATTTGTCGGGCAACTGGCGCGCGGGAATGTAGCGGTGCGAGAGTTTGACGGCGGCTTCAAGCGCCTCATCGAGAATCTGGACTTTGTGATGCTGCTCCATCGTCGAAGCGACGCCGCGCATCATCAAGATGGCTTTCGGTTCATCGGGTTCATCGACTTGCACCGTCTGGAAGCGCCGTGTCAGCGCCGGGTCTTTCTCGATGTGTTTCTTGTACTCCGCAAAAGTCGTTGCGCCGATCGTGCGCAGGGTGCCGCGAGCAAGTGCAGGCTTGAGCAGATTCGCCGCGTCCCCGGTTCCGGCCGCGCCGCCCGCGCCGACAAGGGTGTGCGTCTCGTCGATGAACAGGATGATCGGTTTGGGGCTCGATTGCACTTCTTCAATGACCGAGCGGAGGCGCTGTTCAAACTCGCCTTTCATGCTGGCGCCCGCTTGCAGCAGGCCCACATCGAGCGAACGCAGTTCAACGTCCTTCAGACTGGGCGGTACGTCACCACGCGCGATGCGTTGTGCAAAGCCTTCGACCACAGCGGTCTTGCCGACACCGGCTTCGCCAACAAGGATCGGGTTGTTCTGTCGGCGGCGCATCAGAATGTCGACGACCTGGCGGATCTCGTCGTCGCGGCCAACGATCGGGTCCATCTTCCCGCCCCGCGCCTGTTCGGTCAGGTCGACCGTGAACTTCTTCAGTGCCTCCTGTTTTCCGAGTGCAGCTGGGGCGATCGCGCCGCTCGCCTCACCCGGGGCGCCACTGCCATCGCTGGGCACGCCACCGTCTTCAGGCGATCCGGCCACGATGCGGCCAAAATCGTCACTTAGCGTGTCTGGCTTGATGCGGTCGAACTGCTTTGAAATACTCGATAGTGCGTTGCGAAGGCTGGGCGTCTTGATTGCGCCGAGGATCAGGTGGCCGGTTCTCACCTGGTTATCCTTGAACATCAGCGAGCCATAGACCCATCCACGCTCAACCGCATTCTCGACATGCTCGGATAGATCGGATATCGCCGTTGAGCCACGTGGCAGGCGATCCAACGCGGCGGTGATGTCGCCGGCGAGCTTGCCGCTATCGAGTTCGAAGTGGCGCACGATTCGATGCACATCTGAATCTGGGTTCTGCAGTATCTGTGCAATCCAGTGGACCAACTCTACATATGGATTACCACGCAGCTTGCAGAAAACCGTGGCACCTTCAATGGCTTTGTAACCCAGGCTGTTGAGTTTTCCGAAGAGTGCGACTCGGCTGATTTCACTCATGACTGTCTCGCTGTCGGCTATAGGGTTTTAGGGGTCAGGTCGGTGCGCTGCTCGGCGATGGTTTTCGCCGCATGAGTCGTTCTACGTCCAGAATCAAGTCGTTCGCGTCGCGCGTTCTTCTTCGGCATCCAAGCCAACCGCTGAGGCCAAGCCGCCCGGTGCGGCCTAGCGACAGATTGGGAACATCCTGCCGTTTGAGCGTAAGCCTCGCATCCCACGCGTATTCGTCACCGGCGTAGTTGCGCACGCAAGCCGAAAGCCGCTCGATGCCGGCCGTTCCAGGCAACAGGGCGGCATAATCAGCGATTGATAGCGGGCCGAGATGCAGGCGGAATTTGTGCTGACGATCCCAGATCCGTTGCCCGGCCAGCGCGTTACGCCCGAGGCTGGCTGCACGGCCGCCTAGGCGGCTGCGGTCGCGCATTTCCATCTGCATCCAGTGGCCGACGAACTGCTCAACCTGCGCGGGTATCCGAAAGGTGCCGGAAACCAGTTGGGCTAGCCCTTCGGCGTTTCGCACTTGCCGGCTCAAAATCCCAGCGTGGTGAAGCTTCGCAAAGTCGGGCAGTGCATCCCGATTGCGCAGACTTGGTAAGCCGACGCCAAAAAGTGCCCCGAGTTGGTAACCGAAGCGATCCTCGTTCGGCCGATCCAGGCTTACCGTTGGCTGCGCTTGCGCCCACGCTCGATAGAACAGCGTGAGCAGACGATGGTGAAAAATGTCGGCGAAACGCGCGAAGGTGGGATCGCCTGCATTCATCAGGCGACCGCGTGCGTACTCCGTGAGGTGCAGGGGTAGAGGGCCGTTCGGACCGAAGAGCCCGAAAAACCTTACCTCCAACCGCGGCGTGGGCGAATTGGCCGGGCGTACCAAGGACGACAGGCTGGCTGGCGCAAACGACATGGCAGGCTCTTGGCCAAGCCGAATCGGCTCGTCACCCGGCTTGAGCGCGGCGCCCCAACGTGGCCGTTCCGAGTATAGGCACTCCAGTCGGCGTAGGGACTGAAAGAAGTCGTGCTTCCACGGGGCTTCCGCAATGGAACCCAGCAACGCTTCGCGGCCAGCGTGGGTCAGAGCGTCGGTCGCAAGCCGCATCGCGCCCTCCAGTGCATCAGTTGGCCGCGTGTCATGGAATGCAACACGGTCTCGGTAAAGCTATTCAGGCTGACGTGTCGGGAGAAGAATCTTTCCAGAACGGCGCCAAGCAGGAACGCACTTCCTCCTTCGAAGGCCAACTCATCGACAGTGAGTGCTATTTGAACGCCACGGCCAAAGCACAGCGGGCCGGCCATCGGTAGGCGGGTGACGACCGGGGTACTTTCAACCGAACGTACGCCCTCGATCTGCCGCCGCATGCCAGCGTCGTTGGTGCTGGCGTAAAGCTCGAGCAGTTCGCGCAAGGCTGCGGCGCCAGACTGCTTATCAGTGTCGAGTAGCGACAGGTAGTTGAGCGATAGATGGCTGATGAGCTTCCATGCAGTCACGCCATCGGCGATCGCGGCATAGGGCTTCGACGGCCCTTTGATGACCCGGATCGCCGATACCGGCGCCGAAATGTCGAGCGTGAAGTCGCTGCGAGTCAGCCCGAAGGGCATCAGGATCGGTAGATCGCGGTTGGTACAAAGGGCCCTAAGCGACAACTGCCGCAGATCGGGTCGATAGGGCGCCTCGTTCGGATCTACGAGCGAGATGAAGACTTCACTGCCGATATAACTTGAACGCGCGCCAACGCGTTTCTGTTTTTCGGAGTAAAGCCGAGGCTCCCGGCGCAATGTGTAGAAACCATGTGACGCCGTATCGGTGGTGCTGACGTCAGCGTAGAAGGGCTCGAATCGTTGCTCGCTATCTGGCCCCGAACCATGACCCGTGACTTCTTCCAGGTCATAGACCTCAAAATCCATCGGTCGTGTTCGATCAACTACCACTTGGAATTCGTGGTTGCTGTCATCAAGGTGAATGCGGTCAGTGCGACGAGAGAACAGATTGATCGCGGGCGTGCAATTCAAGGCGAAATTGTTCGCCTCAACCACACCCTCCAGTGCTACGTCACCACGACCGAACAACAAGACGATCTCGATCTCGTTTGTTAAACATCGCGAGAACGCTCGCGCGAGACCACTTACATCGAAAAACAAGTAGCGCTGCGGAAACGAGAAATACTCTTGCAGCAGGCGGTATCCGCCAAAAGAACGTGTCGATATCGGCAGCAGGGCGTCGGTATCGTCAAAGCCCGCGAGTTGAACCTTGTCTGCTTCGAGATATTCGCTCCATGCCTGTGCGCCGGAAGGGGGCGCAACAACGGCGCCGAGGCAGCTGGCGCCAATGAACTCATGAAGCCGGTAGGCGACCTCGTCAGCGCCAGCAAGGAAGAATCGCAGTTGGCCCGCCTGGATATCTGAAAAATTCAGGCCCGCGGTGGTCCGCAACTGCAGCCGAACGCCACCCTTAACGCGTGTTCCTGCAGGCAGTCGCGGAAGCGGAATGTCCGGCGCAAACGAGAAGTACCGTGCGTTGACAACCTCTAGCGGCCAGAGCGTCACGTTCTGCGAAGTCGTGAATTCGCACGGGGTGATCTCGTTCTTCGGAATCACACCCTGCAAGGCTGTACCTCTTGGGATCAGGATCCCCGTCGCCAGGTTCGGGTCGCCGAGCTCGGGCTGTAGCTGCGCAACCAGCATCGCCGGTGTTGGCGCGAGATAGTGCGGGTACAGCATCTCGAGCAGTCGCTGCGTGAATCGCGGGAATTCGGCGTCGAGCTTAAGCTGGATCCGTGATGTGAGAAAGGCGAAGCCTTCCATCATTCGTTCTACATATGGATCGGTGACCTCAATGCCGTCGATACCGAGTCGCCCGGCGATCTTCGGGAATTGCTGGGCGAACTCCGCCCCCATTTCACGAAGATGGCGCAACTCGTCGTTGTAATACCGGAGTAGGCGGGGATCCATTCGGCTGTTCAGGCGTTCGTATCGGCCAACTCGACTTGGCCGGTTTCAAGATCGACTTCGGTGCGCAACAACAATTCAAGTGGCACAGGTTGTGCCCAAAGTTGCGCGGAAATGCGCACGCTGACGATGTTGTGCCAGTTGAGTACGCTGTCTTGTGTGACGGCTTCCACTTGAAGTGTTTCCGGGAGAATACGGGGCTCGAAGCGCACAATTGCTTCCCGAATCGCGCGTTCCAGATCACCGACCTCCAGCGTTGACGCTGTTTCGCCAGAAAAGGCGGGTAACCCGAAATTGACCACCGAGGCGTCGACCTCTGGATACAGCGACAAATCTTCAGTGGCTGACAGGCGGGTTGCGTTCATCAGCCATGCGAGGTCACGCAGAACCGCCGCGCGGAGCTGACTCTTCGTTAGAACGCGCCGCTCGCGCGCCTCTGTCTGCAGCCCCGGTTCGTCGTCGGTAAGCCGGTCCAGCAGGGCAGGTTGCAGGCGGTCGAGCGGTGTCAGCTCTGCCATAGTCAAGCGACCGACGTCGGCGAGAAGATGATTTCCCGTATGTTCATCAGCGGTTTCTCACTGACGTTGGTCGTAAGTACGCGCTGGCCAAGTCCATGGAACACCCCATCCGATACTTCTACCCACTCGGTTTTTCGCGCTAAGCGAACCAGAGGATCGGGATCCTGCTCTGAGCCCGGATAGCGCGTTGGAATGACGCCGACCGCCTCAACGCCATTCGTGAATTCGAAATGTGCAGGCATCCACACCAGATCGCGCAGATCCTCTGGCTCTTCGATGTTGACCTTTGTCAGTGCCGCGAAGGGCACAAAGTAATACTTGCCGTTGATGACTGCCTCGCACACCGGCCCCAGACGCATGTCAGCGTCTGCAATCCAGGCGAAGGCTTCGCCGTCTATCGTGCCGGCCGTCGCGGGCGCTTCCTCAAACGCTCGCTCACGCAGCGCTGTTGCGCCTGCAGCATCGCCCTGACCAGCGGTAAGTAGGGATTCAATCAGCAGTGCCAGCCATTGCTCCGGCATGCCAAATACCAGTGGGGAACGTCGCCCTGCAAACACGTCATTGCGCAGCGCCTCACAGCGCAGTGCCTCGCGATACATCTGCGCCATTGCGAGGGTGGAAGCATCCAGCTCGGCGGCAACGTTGAGTTGATTCAACGCGCGATCCCACTGTCCCTGAACAGAGAGAAGCTGGAACAGAAAGACACGAAGCTTCGGGTCAGCAGGATTGGCCCTAATGCCATCCTGCAACTGTTTTAATGCCAGATCAGGATCGGCATTGCGAATTGCTTGTTCTGCTGCGGCAACCGGATTCATAGGATTGGTCTCGCGCCTTGCACGTCAGTCAGGGATTACGTCGGTTTCGAAAATCATCGCGCCGCGTGAGCCGCCGGTTTTCGTCTGTGGTTGATACTCGACCGCGATCTTCTGGAAGCCGACATGGAACACCTCGCTCAGCACTGTTGAATCCGAGTCGAGGCCGCCTTCGATGTGGTGGTGTGTAATCCGCGCCTTTTCCAAGGTAATCGAGAAGTAGTCGAGTGCGTCAACGCCGCCTGATTTGCGGACGGTGAGCGTGAGCTTCTTAATCACCTCATTGCTGCGTAAAGCCGCCATTAAAGCTGTGGTCGCCGAGTCCACTCGCTTGGATATCTGAAGCTCTTGCAGAGACGTTCGGCCGCCGCGCTGGCCGAGCGCTTCTTGCGATGCATCCATGCCCCAGGACCAGTTGATGACGTCGATCTCATCTGGGTGCTTTGGGTCGACTGACTCGCCTTTGATTACGCCTTGCTTAGTACCTTCGATCTTCACGAACATGTCGCGGTTTGACATGGGTAAGGCGCTCCAGTCAGGGCGTTAATCAAGAAAATCCAAGAAAGAACGGCACCCCGAACCCGAGGTGCCGTCGTTGCATTAACCGAAGGCGACGTTTTCGGCAATGTTCCAGCCAACGATCTTCGGACCGCCATCCGGCCCGCCCTTTTCGTTCTGGGGCTGGTACTCGAACTTCACCTTCGCGAAGTTGAGCGTGACGTTTTCGGTAAGGCGATCCTCGCCACCGCTTCCGCCGGTGCTCACCGAAGTGATGATGACTTCGTTCATCGTGATCTTGATGTACTCGAGCGGATCCTTACCCGCCTTACGCACGACCAAAACTGCTTCGTCGTGATGTTCGCCGTTGCAGCACGAAAGCATCAGCGCATGGGTGGAAGCATCAACCCACTTTGTGAAGGAGATGTCCTGCACGGATACCTTGCCGGAGCCACCGCCACCGCCCATGTGGGTGGTGCCCGATTGGGACATGCCCCAGCTCCAGGCCAGCACGTCGATTTCCTTCTTGTGCGACTTGTCGGTCGACTCGCCGTCGATGCCTTTGATCTTCATGAACATATCAACTGCCATGGTGCCTCTCCTTAGTGGGTTGCCTGCTGTTCGCGCCCGTTCAGGGCGGGTACGTCATGAGCACGAGACGGCGTGCCCGCCCAGATCCGACCCGCCCCATCTGGGGCGGGGCACTACTTGATGTGCGTCGTCGCCGACGTGGCGAGCGGCACATGACTCAACTTCCGATGCCTCGCGGCGTTGCGATCAGGCACTCTTCTGCGACGGCAACTTCGATACCAATCGCAGCGAAACAGTGAGGCCCTCGAGCTGATAATGCGGCCGCAGGAAGAACTTCGAAGAGTAGTAACCCGGATTACCTTCGATCTCTTCAACTTTGACTTCTGCCGCTGCGAGCGGACGACGCGCTTTCGTCTGCTCCGACGAATGTGCGGGGTCGCCGTCGACATAGTTCATGATCCACTTCTGCAGCCAGCGCTCCATGTCGTCGCGCTCTTTGAACGACCCCACCTTGTCGCGAACGATGCACTTCAGGTAATGCGCAAAGCGACAGCAGGCGAAGAGATAGGGCAGCCGTGCCGCCAGGTTTGCGTTCGCGGTAGCGTCTGGATCGTCGTACTCGGCAGGCTTTTGTAGCGACTGGGCACCAATGAAAGCCGCGAAGTCCGAATTCTTGCGGTGAATCAGCGGCATGAAGCCGCACTTAGCAAGTTCGGCTTCCCGCCGGTCGCTGATCGCGATTTCCGTCGGGCATTTCATGTCCACGCCGCCATCGTCCGTCGGGAAGCTATGCACCGGCAGCCCTTCTACCGCACCGCCCGATTCGATACCCCGGATGCGCGAGCACCAACCGAACTCCTTGAAGGAGCGGTTGATGTTTACGGCCATTGCGTAGGCGGAGTTGGCCCAGGTGTACTTGCTGTGATCCGCTGCGCCAGTGTCTTCTTCAAAGTTGAATGCTTCGACAGGGCTCGTCTTTGCTCCGTACGGCAAACGTGCGAGGAATCGCGGCATTGCGAGGCCAATGTAACGGGCGTCGTCTGAGTCGCGCAGCGAGCGCCATGCAGCGTATTCCGGCGTCGAGAAGATCTTGGTGAGATCTCGCGGGTTGGCAAGTTCTTGCCACGAACCCATCTGCATTACTGTCGGCGATACACCGGCAATGAATGGCGCATGCGCGGAGGCGGCAACTTTGGCCATCTCGCCGAGCATCTCTACATCCGGCGCGCTTTGGTCAAAGTGATAGTCGCCAACCAGGCAACCGAAAGGTTCGCCGCCGAACTGACCGTACTCTTCCTCGTAGACCTTCTTGAACAGCGGGCTTTGATCCCAAGCGGTACCTTTGTAGCGTTTGAGCGTTTTGCCCAGCTCAGCCTTCGAGATGTTCATGACGCGGATCTTGAGTTGCTCATCGGTCTCGGTGTTGTTGACCAGATAGTGCAGACCGCGCCAAGCACCTTCCAGCTTCTGGAAGTCCTCGCTGTGCATGATCAGGTTGATCTGTTCGGACAGCTTGCGATCCAACTCCGCAATCATCGATTCGATCGACTTGATGACGTCGGAGCCGATCAGTTGGGTCTGCGAAAGCGCCTGTTGCGCCAAGGTCTGGACCGCGCGGCTTACGGCATCGCGGGCCTCATCTGTCTTTGGTTTGAATTCGCGTTGGAGAAGCGATGAAAACTCGCTTCCTTCAGCCGCAACTGCGGCTTGCGATTCCGTTTGCATTTGGGGATCGGCCATTAGGGTTTCCTCCGGCGTGATTCGGTGAATGGACGAAATATCTGTGCTTAGCTGCCCGACTCTTCAGCCGGCTTCGGTGCCGCGGCGAGGGTCTGGAGCAGGGCGGGATCGTTGAGAACTTGCGAAATGAGTTCTTCAGCGCCTGTTTTTCCGTCCATGTAGGTAATCAGGTTCGATAGCTGCTGACGTGCCTCAAGCAACTTGTTCAGAGCATCTACCTTGCGAGCGACTGCGGCCGGCGAGAAATCGTCCATGCTCTCGAAAGTCAGCTCGACATTCAGGTTGCCTTCGCCGGTCAGGGTGTTCGGCACAGCGAACGCGACGCGTGGCTTCATCGACTTGAGGCGGCTGTCGAAGTTATCGACATCGATCTCAAGGAACTTGCGATCGGCCACTGGCGCCAGGGGCTCTGCCGGCTTGCCGGACAAGTCAGCCATCACGCCCATCACGAACGGCAGCTGTACCTTCTTTTCCGCGCCGTAAAGTTCGACGTCGTACTCGATTTGGACTCGCGGTGCGCGGTTCCGCGCAATGAACTTCTGGCTGCTATCGGCCATGTCTGCCTCCGGTCAGGGTTTTAGCGTGGTTCCCAGTTTGGGGACCGCGATGGTCATCACTCGTTATCAAGCTTCGCGCCAACGATCTTTTCTGCCTGCGATAGTCCGTCCGGCGCGAGATCGTTGAGAAGTTCAAGGAAATTCATGTTCATCATGCGTTGAGCCCGCCGCAGCACCAGTTGTACCGGGTTGCTCGGCTCCGTTCTGGCAAGGTACTCGCACATCTTTTCCAGCGTCGTGACAACATCCTCGCGGGAACGAATTTCGCCTGGTTTGCTTACCACCCGCCCTTGATGTTCTGTCGCGTCGGCCGGACCCCCCGTTGCGTCAGAGTCGGCGTCAGCCGTAGCTGTCTGTGGCGCGAGTCGATCAATGAACTGACGCACGGCAAACAGCGTCCCCAAGATTGGTTTTAGATCAAGCGACTGGGCACCGCCAACCTTGTCGGCGACATAGCTCTCAATCGACTTGACGACCTCGAATGCGCTACGAACGCGCGCTGGCAAATCAGGGTCGTCCGCAAGGCCCGCGGTGAGCATGCCGCTGACTTGCGTTTCGCTAAGGGGATTCTCGGAGCGGGGCGGCAGACGCCCGCCAACCACTTCAATATCTCTTACCGTGACCGGTCCTGCCTGGCGCGTTCTCACCAACCAAGCTTCGCGCAGATCGCTGACAACGGCATCGATGGCAACGAGGGGTGTCAGGGCGTTGACGCGCATCGTCGGGTCATTGTCGTCCTCGGCGTCCAGCTCCGGATGCACGCCATCCCAATAGGTTTCGAGCAGGCGCTGGATCAGCGTGACACCCTGAACGAATCCGGCAAAGCCTTCGATGTGGGTTGCCGCCCTGAGGTAGTGCATTGCCACCCGGAGGTCTTTAGAGCGGGTGAGCAACGACGAGGCAAGGCGACTAACAAGCCCCCAATCTGGACCACTTCCCTCGATACGGCGTACGCCAGAGCCATCAGTTGTACCGAACTCTTGATCGGGCTGAGCCTTGGCCGCCTCTTCCAGTTCAAGGAACTCCGGGTCGTACTCAAGATTTGGCCCGCAAGGTGAAGATTCGGATACTGGCTTGAGCGCTTCATCGATGTTCACGTTTTCCCTCCGGAGTCATCGTCCTGCATGGCGTGATGCAGGATCGATATTCTGCACGCATGGCAGGATTACGACTACTTGCATGACAGTGAATCGGCATCCGGTTCGCAGACCTCGGGCCGGCGCAGTCCATCAATGTCCGTGGTGGCAGGCCGTCCGGGCCCAACTTCGGCGATAACGCCTGAGCGGAGGCGTCGCGTGACGTTCTCTGTCCTTACAGAATCCTCGATTTTCTGGCGTCTCGCATCTTCAGCGACCGCCGATACCGCGGTCAGCGCGCCAACGAGGTTGGCGGACTGCGGCAGGGCGCCGTTATAGAAGATCTGAATTTCGGTACTGACGTTAGTGCCGTCGTAGAACGGAATCTGGCTCGTCGAGCCACCGGCAAATACTGCGAAATCTGGACGGAACGCGCCTTTTGGGTTGAGCGTCACAAATCCGCCACGCCCTTCGTCTCCAATTTGGATGCGGATCCAGTCACCTTGCGACGGGGAACCGAAGCCTTGAGCAATCAAAGCCGCCGGCAGGATGTCGAACACCACGCCAGGCATTGATGTGGGCACGCCTTGGGCATCAATGTAGGGAAGTCGGGCTTTGATGAGGCCTCCAGTGCCCGTCTTAAGCCGGGCACCGGTGAGCTTCACCGCATCCGCCAGCAGACCGGACGCGGCTGCCGAGCCTCCACTCGGATTGCCTTCAATGTTGAGCTGGTCGGAGCTTAGTCTTATAAAACTGACCGGAATCGTCTTCGCGGTCTGGTCAAAACGCGAGGGGCCCCCGATTGCTCCACTGACGGCTGAGACTCCGCCGTGAACTGCGTTACCGGCACTCTCTAGGTTGATAGATCCTCCCGCGCTCGAGCGTAGCGCCAGCAGACTGCCATCGGCGGTGGTGATGGTGCTATCGGCGTCTTGCGAGATAACCGCGGTGTACTCGAGCAACTCAGCTGCGCCAAATCGAAGCAACGGAACCCCCGCTTGGGCTGCGCGTTTGGTCAATGCGGGGTCGGAATACGTGTCGAGCACATCTGGCGCGGCATTGCTTGTAAGCGCTAAAGTGCCACCATCCAGTACCAAGTTGCCCGAGAGGTGAATTTCCTTCTCGCCGATGATCTCGCCACCGTTGCGCAAGTGAATGGTGCCGAGTCGAAGCGTCGCGGCGCTCCGGACATCAGCACGATTGGCGTCGATGTTCAATGCATCTCCGGATGCAGCCCATTTGTTTGCCGCATTGGTTGCACTCAGCTGACCACCGGCGACTAGGCTCACTGCTCCGTTGCTGATAACTGCATCCCAGAGTGAGATGTTTCCAGTAGCGCGAACAGACGGGCCGGATGTCGTGACAAACGCAAATTCCGTTTTGTCGTCGGAGGTTCCAGCAAAGTCGGTGGAGAGAGAGCCCAGCGCGCCGCTGACACCAAGAGGACGGAAAAATCGAGTTGCCCCCGCGGTCTCGGCGGACAGCGATGCGGCGTTCGCACTGTCGACGGCGCCATTGAAGACAAGAGATCCTGCGTTCTGACTAACAACGCGGGTATCCGCGTTCAGCCATACGGCACCGTTCCAGCGTTGATCTGAACGCGTCGAAACCGTACCGCCGGCAAGGTTGATCTGGTTGCCCGCGCTTGCGGTTAGCGACGTTGGTGCGTTAACGACACCAATTGCTCCGTTGATATTTAGATTGGCTGTGGCATCAAGCACTACCACGTGACGTCCGTCGAAAGGTCCGGCAATCGTTATGTCATTGGCCGCGACCGTGACGTCTGATTCCAGCGTTGTCACCCCGTCGAAATTGATGACACCTTTGGACGCGTGGTAGGCGTTCGAGAGAACGGCCGCTGAGCCGTAATGTTGTGAACCGCTAGTGGTTACGCCGTGGAGTATTGCTGGACCCGAGATCTCAAGCGTCTTAAGCGCGTTGCTGCTACCGGCGGCGCCGCTGAGGGTGGTGCTGGCGGTGTTGGTCGTGCTCAGTGCATGCGCACCGTTCACGGTGCCGCCAAAGCTGATGGTGCCGCTACCGGTGCTGATCGTGGTGTCGCCGGCCAGCGTGGTGGTGCCTGCGACGGTGAATGCGTCGTTGCTGGTGGTGTAACTGCCGTCCAGCGTCGTGGCGCCGTTGAGCGCGACATCGCCACCGGCGGCGAGGTTCTTGAGGCCGATGGTGGCCGCGGTGAGGCTGACCGCACCGCTGGCGTTGATTGCTTGCGCCGCGTTGAGGCTGCCGGCCGAGGCGGTCAGCGTGGTCAGTGCGCTGCTGTTGCCAACCGTGTCGCTGAAGGTGGTGCTGGCAGTGTTGGTCGTGCTCAGTGCATGCGCACCGTTCACGGT
>CAMFLH010000144.1 GCA_945957295.1 uncultured Uliginosibacterium sp. | reverse complement strand
GTGTAGAGCTTCTCGATCACCCAGCGCGACAGGAAGGTCGCTGCGACGATGCCGCCGACCATCAGGAAGAAGATGCGGACCGCGAGCGACTTCGGGATCAGGCGCAGCTGCATCAGGCTGCCTCGGTTTCGACCGGTACCGCGAAGACGTAGCCCTCGCTGCGCACCGTCTTGATCAGACGTGGGCTGCGTGCATCCTCGCCGAGCCGCGTGCGCAGGCGGCTCACCTGCAGGTCGATCGAACGGTCGAAGGGGTCGGCATCGCGGCCCTTGGTCAGATCCATCAGCTGGTCGCGGTTGAGCACCCGGCCAGGGTGGGTCAGGAAGGCGTTGAGCAGGCGGAACTCGGCACCCGATAGCGGCACCAGCACGCCGTCGGGCGAGGTCAGCTGACGTGTCTCCACGGCCAAGTGCCAGCCTTCGAAGCGGAAGTTGCGTGCGCCGGGCGTGCTCAGGTTGGTCGGCAGCGCCTGCGCACGGCGCAGCACGCTGCGGATGCGGGCGAGCAGTTCGCGCGGCTCGAACGGTTTGGGCAGGTAGTCGTCGGCGCCCATCTCCAGGCCGAGGATGCGGTCCACGGGCTCGCCACGCGCGGTCAGCATGATCACCGGTGTGCGGTCGCCGGTGCCACGCAGCGTGCGGCACAGCGAAAGGCCGTCTTCGCCGGGCATCATCAGGTCGAGCACGACCAGATCGATGCGCGAGGCTTCCATCACTTCTCGCATCTGGCGGCCTTCGCCGGCCAGGCTCACACGGCAGCCGTTGCGGCCTAGATAAGCGGCGAGCAGGGCGCGGATCTCGCGATCGTCGTCGACGATCAGGATGTGGGGCATCTGTTCCATGCTGCGTTTATACCGCCAAGCGCGGCGCGCCGACAGCACCGCGGTAACAGCACTTGTCGCTCCGCGAGCGGGACACAGAACGATACACGGCGTGCCGCAAGCGACATGGTGCCGACAAGCGGCGGGTGTCAGATGCGCAGCCAGCGCGGCCCCGCTCTACCCCGAGTCCCTCTGCCGCGCGGCCGAAGCCCGTCCGGCGGTTCGGGCAGAAAAGAGGAAGCGATGAAATCCACTGTATTGTTGCTGGCGGCCCTGCTGGGTGCCGGCGCTGCCCAAGCGGCAGACCAACGCCCGCGGCCAGCCCAGGCGCCGATCACCCTGCCGTTGCAAGCGGATGCGCCGGTGCCGCGCATTATTGTGATCGGTCGTCGCAGCGTGGCCACGCAGGCGAAATCGAGCGCAAGCAAACCCGTAACGGTTGCGCAGGCGAAGTCGCGGCGGGATACGAACTGCCGCGGCTGACGCTGAGTCAGCCGGCTTGAAGCGTGCCTTCGGCCGCGGCGTCGCCCACGAAGCGGCCGCGGCCCTTTTTCATTGCATGCCGACTGCTGCGATGTAGGCGTCGCGCAGGTCGCGTTCGCGCCCGATGCTCATGTCGAGATCGCGCACCAGACCATCCTGCAGGCCGTAGCACCAGCCGTGCACCGTAACGGGCTGGCCGCGCTGCCAGGCATCCTTCATGACCGTGGTCTGCGCGATGTTGACCACCTGTTCAACGACGTTCAGCTCACACAGGCGATCGACCTTCGCTTTCTCGTCGTCGATCGTTGCCAGTTGCTCGCGATGCTTGTCGCGCACGTCCTGCACATGGCGCAGCCAGTTATCCACCAGCCCTAGCCGCAGGTCGTTCAGTGAAGCCTTGATACCACCGCAGCCATAGTGGCCCACCACCAAGATGTGCTTCACGCGAAGCACGTCAACGGCATACTGCAACACGGACAGGCAGTTCAGATCCGTGTGAACCACCAGATTGGCGACGTTGCGGTGAACAAACACTTCGCCCGGCGCGAGGTCTACGATCTGGTTGGCGGGCACGCGGCTATCGGAGCAGCCGATCCAGAGGTATTCGGGATTCTGCTGGGCGACCAGACGCGAGAAGTACTCGCCGTCGGCCGCGACCATTTCGCGGGCCCATTCCTCATTTCGTTCAAGCAGTTGGTCGAGTCGTTTCATATTGGCGGCCAGTGCGGGGGGATGCGTGATATTACCCGGCTGCGGCGGCTCTGCCTGCATCGCTACAATCAGCGCAACAGGAGCGCAGCATGTCCATCATCACTTTCAAGTCGCGCGCAGCGGGCGACGTCATCATGTTCGGCAAGGTGGCCAAGGTCTTGCTGGAAGTCATCGGCAAGGATCCGGCCGACGCCCGCGGCATAGTCACCGTTGCCCAGTTGCCGGGCGCGATCGCTGCGCTGCGCGACGCCGTGGCCGCCGACAAGGCGCGCACGCCAGCCACATCGGACGAAACTGACGACGAGGATGCACCACGTGGCATGGAGGGGCCGGTCGCGCTGTGGCAGCGCGCCGCGCCGCTGATCGAGCTGATGCAGTACTCGCTCGCCGAGGAACAGCCCGTCATCTGGGAATGACACGTCGCCTGCTACTGGCTCTGCTGGTGTTTGGCGCCGCGTTGAGTGCGGCGGCGGCCGATGCTGTGCCGACGCTGACCGTGGTGGGCGATCAGGCGCCGCCTTTTCGCATCTTCGGTGACGTGGAGCCGCGTGGCATCTACTTCGACCTGCTCAAGCGTGTTGCGCAGCGCGCCGGCTGCCGGCTGCGCTTCGTCGAAGTGCCGCCGGCGCGCGGCTTGGCGATGATGCGGCAAGGTGAGGCCGATCTGATGGTCGGCCTGCTGCTGACGCCCGAGCGCACCGCCTTCCTGCACTACCTGCAACCCAGCCTGCCGGCGGTGGACAAACGCTTCCTGGTGCGCCCCGGTGGCCCGCGCATCGAACGCTATGAAGACCTCTCGGGGTTGCAGATCGGCGTCGAGATGGGCAAGTCCTACTCACCAGCCTTCGACCACGATCAGAAACTCGCGAAGGATGTTTCGGACAGCTACGCCACCGCGCTGCGCAAGCTGCAGGCCGGCCGGCTCGACGCCGTCGTGATCCCCGAAGCGGAAGCCGACTGGCTGATGCGCGAAACGGGTGCACGTTTCGACAAGGCCGCTTTCCGCATTGCGGGCCAGCCGACCTACCTGACGCTCTCGCGGGCCTCGACGCAGCAGCGCATGCTCGGCGCGCTCGAGCAGGCGCTCAGCGAACTCGTTGCTTCCGGCGAATTCGCTGCGCTGCTGCAACGCTACCGTTAAGCGCTGCGTACCTCGTTGGCAAGCGTGTCGCCGCGTGCGAAGGCGCTTGCGTTGTCGAGTGCGGTGCCCGCAATCGCGGCTAGCGCTTCTCGCGTGAGAAAGCCCTGGTGCGAGGTGATCAGCACATTGGGGAAGGTCATCAGCCGCGCCAGCGTGTCGTCCTGCAGCGGCTGGTCGGAAAGGTCGTGGAAGAACACACCTTCTTCCTGCTCGTATACGTCCAACCCGACTCCGCCGATCTTCCCGCTTTTGAGTCCGTCGATCAGCGCCTGGGTGTCGATCAGGCCGCCCCGGCTGGTGTTGGCGATCACCACGCCGCGCTTCATCTGTGCGATCGCGGCATCGTCGATGATGTGGTGGCTCTGATCGCTCAGCGGCAGATGCAGCGAGATCACATCGGCCTCGGCAAGCAGCCGCGCAAGCGGAACGTACTCGAAGCCGATCTCGGCAGCGACAGCCGGGTTTTCATACGGGTCGTAGGCCAGCAACTTGCAGCCGAAGCCCTTTGCGATGCGTAGCGCGCACTGGCCGATGCGGCCCGCGCCCAGTGCGGCGTAAGTCTTGCCATGCAAGTTGAAGCCTTCCAGCCCGTCGAGCGAGAAGTTCTGCTCGCGCACCCGGTTGAAGGCGCGATGCGTCTTGCGGATCAGCGTCAGCAGCAGTGCGAAGTTGTGCTCGGCGACCGCCTCGGGCGAGTAGGCCGGTACCCGCGTGACCTTGATGCCGAGCCGTTCGGCGGTTGCGATGTCGATGCCGTTGTAGCCGGCGGCGCGCAGCGTCACCAGCTTCACGCCGAAGCTCGCCAGCTTGGTCAGCACGCGCTCGCCGAGGCGGCAATTGACGAACGGGCACACGGCGTCAAAGCCCTGCGCAAGATCGGCGGTCTTGCTGTGCAGGCGTTCCTCGAAGAACTCCAGTTCGTGTTCCCCGTTCGCATTCGCTTCGTTGAGCGCGCGCTCGTCGTAGGGGTGGGTGTCGAAAACGGCAATACGCATTGGGGCCTCCAGGGGGTGAGGGAAATTCGGGTTTTATTTTTGGGCGTCGCGGTCGACCACGACGAAGTGTTTGCGTACGGCTTCGAGCACTTCAAAGCTGCCCTCGAAGCCGGCCGGGATCACGCCTGCGTCACCCGGCCCGAACTCGCGTGCCGTGCCGGCGACGTCCGCGATGCGGATGCGCCCTTCCAGCACATGGAAGTACTCCTCCTTGCCGGCGGGAAAGGCGATCCGCCAGGCCCCCGCTTCGCAGGCCCAGATGCCCGCGCTGGTGAGGCCGTCGCCGCTTTCATGCAGCGTCCAGGTCAAACGCGCGGGGTTGCCGCGGATCAGGCGATCAGGCCGCGGTCGGTCGGGGCTGGGATTGGGCAGCGGGTCAGCGAAGTGAGTCAGTGTCGGCATGGTGAAGACGGCGGTTTGGCTCTTTCCGGTTTGGCGGCGCGTGCCTTCGGGCTGCCATGGCGCGCGCCGCAGGGCTGTTACATTCTGGGCATCCAATCCCTGATTTTGTTCCATGCACAAGCACGACGACGACCCCTTCGATCCTTCGCCCGAGGCGCCAGCACCACCGATGGACGGTGAGTGTTGTGAGAGCGGCTGCGGTGAGCAGTGCGTGTGGAACCGTTACAACGCCGAGCGGGCCGAGTACGAACGTGCCTACGCGGCTTGGCGTGCGCGCCACCCGGACGACGCGCATTTTCGCTGACGCGGCTCACATCGCCCGCAACGGGCTGTGCTCGATCAGTGCGGCGAAGCGGTCGAACAACCAGGGGTCGAGCTTGCGTCCGCGTTCGCTCTCCAGCGTTGCCATCGTGTTGTGGTGCGGGCGCGCATCGCGGTAGACGCGACGGGTGGCGATCGCGTCGTAGCTGTCCGCCATCGCAATGATGCGCGATACGACCGGAATTGCCTCGCCGGCGATGCGGTCGGGGTAGCCCTCGCCGTTGAACTGTTCATGGTGATGCCGGATCGCCAGCCCCACCGCATCGGCGTGATCCAGCCCGAGGGTCGCAAGGATGCGTTGGCCGCGCTCGGGGTGGGTTCGCATCACCGCCCAGCCGGCCGCATCCAGCGGGCCGGGGTTGTGCAGTACGTCATCCGGCACCCCGAGTTTGCCGATGTCGTGCAGGCAGGCCGCCACGTGCAGCACGCGCAGCTCCGTCCGGCTGAGTTTGCAGGCGGTGCCCAGCATGTCGGCCAGCGCGACGACACGTTCGCAGTGCGCGCGCGTGCCTTCGTCGCGCTCGCCCAGCGCGGTGGCCAGCGTGCGTGCGACACGCAGGGTGATTGGTTCATGAGAACGGCGGGGGCTCGGCATCGGTGGCTTGGGGGAGTGGGGCCAGCAGCGAGATTACACCGGCTTGGCGCCGGTGCGAACGCTGGCCCGAGGCCCACTTGTGGGCGGATAATGCCGACGTGCTGGGAATCGCACGCTGAACCACGATAGCCTTCATTGCACCGCGCGGGAGGGGACATGGAAGTCATGCTGGCGGACATGGTGTTTGCGCTGTCTGATGCGGTCGATCTCGTCGGTGTTGACGATGACCTGCACGGCAAGCGGGTTGCCGTGATGGCGGCTGAGTGCGGACGCGAGCTCGGCTACGACGACGACCACTGCGCGCGCTTGCTGCATGCCGGCATGCTGCACGATTGCGGCGTTTCTTCGACGCGGGTGCATCAGCATCTGGTGGGCGAATTCGACTGGTCGGGGTCGCAGGCGCACTGCGTGCTGGGTGCCCGCCTGCTGGCCGATGTGCCTGCACTCGCGCGGCTCGCGCCGGTGGTGCGCTGGCACCATACGCACTGGTCGGCGATGCCCGCCGATCTTGATCCCGACGTCGCACGCGACGCCAACCTCATCTTTCTCGTCGATCGTATCGATGCGCTGACCGCGCCCTTCTACGGCGCACCCGACTACCTGATGCGCAAGGAAGACGGGCGCCGCACGATTGCTGCCAACGCTGGCGGCCTGTTCTGCCCGGAGCTGGTCGACGCCTTCATGGCCGCCTCGCGCCGCGAGGCCTTCTGGCTGTATCTGGAACGCCGTTACCTGTGGCGCTATCTGCACGACGTTGCAAAACGAGGCCTCGCAACGGACATCGATCTTGCTGGCCTGCGCCAGTTTGCGCTGATGTTTGCGCAGATCATCGATGCGAAGAGCCCGTTCACCACCGAGCATTCACTGGGCGTCGCACGCCTTGCGCTGCATCTTGCCCGCCATCTGCGGCTCGATGCGTCAACCTGCGCTCGGATCGAGATCGCGGCGCTGCTGCACGATGTGGGCAAGCTGCGCGTGCCCGACGCGGTGCTGGAGAAACCCGCGCCGCTTGAACCCGGCGAGCGCGCCGCAATGCTGCGGCATTCCTTCGAGACCTACCAGATCCTGCACTGGATCGGCGGCCTGGAAGAGATCGCGCTGTGGGCCGCGAGCCACCATGAGAAGCTCGATGGCTCCGGCTACCCCTTCCACCTTGCGGCGGGCGAGTTGCCGCTGCCGGCCCGCATCATCGCGGTCGCCGATGTCTGCCAGGCGCTGGTGCAGAACCGCCCCTACCGTGCGCCGATGCCGGACGATGCGGTGCTTGCCGAGCTGCAGCGCCTGATCTCCGCCGGCCTGCTGGATCGCGAGGTGGTGGCCTGCGTTGAGACCGACCTCGCCCGCTGCATGGCGGTGGCGCGCGGCGAGGGCGCTGCGAACTAGCTGCCGTGGACCCGCGCGGCGGTGAATGCTTGCCCGAGCGTATGCGCGCCGGGGTGCAGGGTCTGTACCGCGAAGCCGAGAATGGCGAGCATCACAGCGGTGATGATGAAAGGCTTGCGAGTGCTTCGCCAGGCGGTCTCCAGCCAGTGTTGCGCATCACCATGCCGCATGCGGTGGTAGAGGCTGGCGCTCAGCGCGCTGTCGACCAGCAGTTCGGCGAACAGGGTAGGCGCACCGGTCACGATCCACAGCGCGGCGAGCACCAGGGTGACGACGAATACGATCGCGACCAGCGGCAAGGCGAACTCGTCCGCCGCCGCGAGGCCGTCGAGCAGGTCGCCGGCGTCGGGCGTGCCGTGGCCGCCGCTTGCAACGTGTGAGCCCTTTCCTTCGGGCAACAGGTCGAGCGCGTCGCCGGTGTCGCCCGCGTCGGCGCCGCCGTCCTGATCGCGCGCCTTGAGCCAGATCCACAGCAAGGCGACGAAGGCGCCCCACGCGAGCAGCACTGCGAGCGGGTAGCGCAGCGCCATGCTGCCGATGCCGGCACGCAGCAAGCCCCAATTGCCGAGAAAGCCGGCCGCCCCGCGAGCGCTACCAGCAGGCTCATCTGCAGGCGCGGCCACTCCTGTGTTTCGAGCCGATGCCGCATCGCCCGTACCCGCTCATTGCGCGTTGGCCACTTCATGCTGGGCGTCGCGCTAGACCCGCGCGCAGGCCATGCGCGGCCAGCGCGCCTGCCGTCGCGAGCGTAAAGGCGGAGAGGGCTGCCATCGTGGGTAGCAGGGCTGCGAGCAGCGCGCAGAAGGCGACCACCGAAATCATGCCGCGCACCATGCCTTGAAGCAGCCGCGCGGAGAACGCGGCGCCATCGTGGCGCTGCGTGGCGATTGCCATCACGCTCATCATCATCGGGAACAGCGACAGCAGGCCGCTGATGCGTGCGTCCAGTACGGCGGCGGAAAGTGTGACCGCCAGCGTCAGTACCGCCCCCGCGAGCATGCGCCCGGCGAGCGGCGGCGGGTGTGGCGATGCGCGAGTGCTGCCCGTGTCAGTGGGGAAGCCGCGCGGCAACGCCAGCGCGCACGCAAGTGCCAGCAGCGTCGCGAGGGGCAGTTCGGGCTGCCAGGCTAGCACCAGTGTGCCGGCGATTGCCCAGGCTACCAGTGCAAGCAGTTCGCTCAGCAGCCAGCCGGCACGCTGCGCGGCCCATGCGTAGGCGAGGGCGAAGCCGATCGAGGCCGGCACCGCGGCCAGCGCACCCAGCGCTGCGTGCGCCGCATAAGTGGCACCTTGTTCCCACGCGAGCAGCGCCAGAATCGGCCCGACAATGATCGGCAGACCCGCCAGAAAGCCCGCCATGCCTGCACCCCAGCGGCGACCTGCAGCGGTAACCGCCGCAATCAGCAGCGGCACCAGGCCCAGTTTGAGCAGCAACACCGTCATGGGCGGGCAGGCGGCCGGCGATCAGGCCGGCGGGTGTGTCTGCGCGAAGGAAGGGCGCTGCATCAGCCCGTCCACCCAGGCCGCGAGCGCGGGGTATTGGGCGGCTAGCCCGGCGTGGGGGAAACGCAGCAGCAGCCAGCCCCACATGCAGCCGATCGCGATATCGGCAAGGCTCATCGAGTCGCCGACCGCCCATGTCCGCCCCGACAGCAGCGTCTGCAGCGCGTTGAGGCCGCTCTCGACCTTGCCCCACTGGCGTGCGCGCCAGGCTTCGCTTTGCTGTTCAGCGGCGCGGCGGCTTTCCATCAGCACCAGGATGCCGGCGTCGGTGACGCCATCGGCGAGTGCTTCCACCTGACGCACTTCGAGCGCCGTGAAACGATCAGCGGGCAGGAAGAAGGGCGCGGCGGAGAGGGTTTCGATGTACTCGGCGATCACCGGCGAATCGAACCAGGTGCGGCCGTCGTCCGCCACCAGCGCCGGCACCTTGCCAAGCGGGTTGTAGCGGTTGATCGGGCTCGCCGGGTCGTGCGGGTTTTCAGGTACCAGCACATAGGGCAGGCCTTTCTCGGCCAGTTGCACGCGGATCTTGCGTGCGAAGGGGCTCGTGAGGGACGCGATCAGTTGCATGGTGGCTCCTTATGCGGGGGCGTTGCGCAGCATACGCCGCAGGGTGTTTCAGCGGCGCGGGCGGCGCTGCCGGGCCTCGATGTGTGGCAGCACGCGCAGGTAGATCTGCGCACCGATGCCGCACACGATGCAGCCGATCACCGAATCGGCCAGCCGTGCCAGCGCGAAGGCGTGCGCCGAGGGGATCTCGTAGGGCTGTCCCATGTCCAGCACCACCATCACGAGGCCGGTGATCGTGATCGTTGCGACCCAGTAGTTGCGGGCCTGTGCCACCGGCGTCAACGCGGCCATCAGCGTAACGATCGCGGCCAGCATCCAGTCGGTGTGCACATACTGCACCACCGCCCAGCCCAGCAGCGCACCGAAGAGCGAGCCGGCAAGCCGCTGGATCAGGCGCTGCACGCTGTGGCGCGGATCGTAGACGGTGACGATGACGATCGTCAGTGGCACCCAGTAGGGCCGCGCAAGCCCGAGCGTGTGCCCCAGCACATAGCCGATCACGACGAGGCTGGCGAAGTAGAAGGCAAAGGCGCCGTTGTTGTGACGGCGCCGCAACAGGTTGCGCGCGGCATCTGCCAGC
Source organism: uncultured Uliginosibacterium sp. (assembly GCA_945957295.1). GTDB lineage: Bacteria > Pseudomonadota > Gammaproteobacteria > Burkholderiales > Rhodocyclaceae > Niveibacterium. The sequence goes on along the minus strand of CAMFLH010000144.1, from coordinate 2,877 downwards.
ATCGGTGCGCTTTGCGGTTCGGGCTTGCGCCATACCGCGCGGTCGATCAACACCGACAGCACGCCGGCGAGCCCGCCCAGGATCACGTAGGTGCCGCACAGCGGCGGCAGATCGCCGCCGCCATCGCCGAACAGGAAGGCCAGCAACCAGTATTTGCCGATGAACTCAACCGAAGTGCCGGCACCCTGCAGCCAGCCGGCCAGCGTGGCGAAACCGAGCAGCAGGATCAGCGGTGCGCCGGGCACGAAATGCCCCACCACACCGGCGATGCCCGCCAGCAGCATGCCCACCGTCATGTACAGGATCGCCGCGATCCGCTCGTAGGTGGAACCGCCGTAGTCCACGAAGATCGTGTAGAAACCGGCGATGGCGCCATACACTGCGGGCAGCAGTTCGTGCCGCACCAGCGCGATCACCAGCGGCAGGCCGACGGCGATGATCGCGCGCATCACCTTGCGGTGATTGACGGGCTGGGCCTCAAGCGACAGGGCGGGGTGAAACAGGGGGGATTCTCCGCAGACTTACTCGCGCCAGGCCCGCACGATGATGTCGCGCAGGATGTGCAGCCGGGTATGGAAGAAGTGGTCGGCACCCGGCACCACCACCACCGGCACCTGCAGCGGCTCGGCCCATGCCAGCACGTTCTCCAGCGGCACGGTCTCGTCGCGGTTACCGTGGATCACGATGGTATCGGGCGTTACGGCCTCGGTGTCGTAGGTGCGCGCACCTTCGATGAAGCCCGACGCCGTGCCCACCAGTACCAGCCGCTTCGCCGGCCGGCCAGCCGCAGCCAGCCGCTTGGCGACCCGCGTCTGCACGAAGGCGCCGAAGGAAAAACCGGCCAGAACCAGCGGGCCATCACCGTACTGGGCTTGTGCCCAGTCGATCACCGCCAGCAGATCGTCCGATTCGCCGTCGCCGTGGTCGTGCGTGCCGGCCGTACCGCCAACACCGCGGAAATTGGGCCGCAGCGCGCAATAGCCCAAGCCGCACAGCGTGCGCGCCAGGGTGTGTGCCACCTTGTTCGTGTTGGTGCCGCCAAACAGCGGATGCGGGTGCGCGATGATCGCCAGCCCGTGCGCGCCTTCCGGCGTGTCGCGCAGGATCTCGATCGGCCCCACCGGGCCATCGATGACGAACTTCTCGGTCGGCAGGACTTTTCTCATGCGGCGTTCTCCGGCCTGCGCTGGGCCCCGCCGAGCGCGCCGCAGTCGCTGTTTCGGGCTGCGAGCTGTGTGAGGGAGGGGGCCATCATTTGAGCTTCAGCCGCTCCACGACCTGGCCGCCGACGATATGCGAATCGATGATCTCGTCGATATCGGTCTTGTCGACGTAGGTGTACCAGACGCCCTCCGGATACACGACCAGCACCGGGCCGTCGTCGCAACGATCGAGGCAACCCGCCTTGTTCATGCGGACCTTGCCCTCTCCGTTGAGCTTCAGCGCCTTGATGCGGTCCTTCGCATAGGCCTGCATCTCGGCCGCACCATGATTGGCGCAGCAGCTCTCGCCCTCGGGGCGCTGGTTGCAACAAAAGAACACGTGATGCTTGAAGTAACTCATTGCCGGACTCCGCGTTGGAGGCGGAACTATAGCGCCAGGCGCCGGTTTTTGCGGGCCAGGCAGGGGGCTCACTCGATGATTGACTTGCGCCAGCCTGCGACCGGGCGGCTGGACGCCCGCATCAGTTCGCTTCGTCGGCGGCTGCGGTGGCGGGCGGCGACTTGCGTCGCGCGAGTGCGCGCGTCCGTCCACGAAGGGATTCGGCGTGCGCCAATAGGGTTCGGCCGCACTTTTCCAGCGCCACGACGGCGCGATGCAGCGTGATCGCGATGCGGTTGGGTAGCGTACGGCGCAGCAACATCACGCGGGCGCGCTGCACCATGCGGTTGGACGAACTGTAGGTGCGACCAGGTTCGCCGAAGCCGAAGTCCACCACCTTGAAACGCCCGTCCGCGATGATCCATTCGTTGAACAGATGCAGCGTGGATGTGCCCGGCGAGTAGGGGGCAAGGCTGTGGGCGTACAGCACCCGGTTGATCCGGTACACCGAGCCCGACGGAATACCGAGCACCACGGCGATCGGCGCACCGCCCGCCTGCACGACAAAGTTGAGCAGCAACCCCTGCCGCGCGAGCGAAGCGTATTCGGCCCGTGACAGTACAGCACCACCGCCGCCACCGATCTGCGCGACGGCGTCGAAGAGGGTATCCAGTGTTGCGATGTCGGTGAGCGGCACTACGGTCGGCGGGCCACCGAGGTTTTCGCCGATCTGCCGCAACTGACGAGAGAGGTTGTAACGCTTCTTGCGCGGATACTGTGCGAGGTAAGCCTCGACCGTGTCGGGCAGCGGTGTCTGGTGGCAGTTGCGGATTCCGTTCGGCAGGTAGGCCATGAACTGAGCGCGGACTGCGTCTGAATCGAATACCGCCTGCCAGGTCGGGCTGCCAACCTCCAGCGACTGCAGCTCCAGCGCGTCGAAACGGCCAGGCGCTTTGGCCAGCGCAGCGATGAAGCCCGCGATCGAAGCCGCGCCGTCGCAGCTTTCGTGCATCAGCGGCGTACTGCCGAGCACGCCCCAAACGGCAAGCCGTCGCGTCAACAAACGCCCGGCGAGCCCGTGCGGATCGAGCAGCAGCGCCTTCTTGCGCAAGGCTGCGATGCCCTGCACGCGGTTCTGGCTGTCGGGAATGGCGGCGATTACGAGGTGGTCAGGCGTTTCGGTGTCCGCCAGCGCATCAAAGAAGGCTGGACTGGCATACACACTCTCGTGTCCATCGAGTGTGGCCGCCATCGTCTGCCAGGTCGTCCGGGTCGTCGGCGACAGTGCAGCGAAGGGTTCGAAGCGAATGGGGGGGCCTGCGGAGAGTCCGCAGG
>CAMFLH010000143.1 GCA_945957295.1 uncultured Uliginosibacterium sp. | reverse complement strand
AAGTCAAGCCGGGTCTGATGAAAGACCGCCGACGACCCGCCTGTAAACACGCCGAGCACCACCCAGGCCACCAGCGCGAAGACCAGGAACAAGCCCAGCACCGGCCAGCGCGTCGCAGCATGCGGATTGGGCTGACAGGCATTCACGCCGGAGGCGCGCATCAACGGGCGTTTGAGCGCAAACGCCGCGGTGACTTCGTCCGGCGACAGGTAGCGGCCGGCGGACCAGGTCCATTCGTTGTCCGTCTGTTCGCACGACAGCACGTTCGGCGGCGCCACGAAGTCGCGCACCTGAACCTTGTCGCCCAGGCGCACCCGCCAGGTGAACTCGCCGAGCACCGAAATCACCTCGGCACGGTAGTCCGCAAAGTGCCGGTAACGTGAGTTTCCGACGGTGTATTCCGGTCGATCCCCTCCGACGTTCTGCACCGGCAGCTTGTCGATCTGGCGCACGAAGTTCCAGTGGCCGCGTTCCGAAACGAGCCAGGCGAATCCGCCCTTGCCGTCGTAAAGCAGGTACTCGTCCCAGGTGCCGATCTCGTTCGGCACCCCTTTGCGCATGAAGCCGATCGACTCCCATTCGACACCGTCGAACTTGCCCTTGCTGCCCAAGGGCAGCGGCGGGATCACACGGGAGCTGGAGCGCGCCGCATCGCGCACCTTGGCGACCTTGCCATTCACGTCCGACAGCGCGCCACAACTGGTGCACGCCACCGCAAGCACGCTCTGATCGTGCAAAGACCACGGCGCACCGCAGGACGGGCAGGCAATCGCTTCGGCCTTCTTCGTCGGTGTTGCAACCAGCGCCTCGCTGGCTCGATCACGCGTGTTCGCGAGCTTCAGCGCGGCGCGCTCGACCGAGGTGCCGACATACACCGTTGCCGGGTCGGTCGAGTAATCGATCGTCGCGAATGCGTCGTCCGGCCCGCGCAGATCGATCACCGGCGCGATGTATCCGGCACCGACGACGAAGGGCAGCTCGCCCTCGCCCGAAAGGCAGACAGCCTCCTCCTTGTTGCTGACCTCGAACACCTTGCCGGCGATCTGCACCCGGGCACCGGGGCGGATCGCTTCGAAGGGCGGAAACTCGGGTCGCGATGGATGCGGCAGCGTGATGGTCCACTGGCCACCGGATTCGGACATCCAGCCGAATTTGCCGTCGTCGAACAGGATGTGCCATTCGTTCCAGAAACCGGCGTCGTAACGCAGCTGCAAACGGCCGACCACGCCGAAGCCGGTGCCGCCCCAGCGCCCCTGCGTACCGATCTGGACCGGGCTGTCGTCCGGCAGCAGCTCGGCCATGCGGCCGAGGTTCTTCAGCGTGTCGCCATCGCGTGCGAGCGTTGCGCGGCAATAGGCGCACACCGCCAGCGCCGATGCGGCGGACTGGAAGCGCACCGCGGCGCCACAGGAGGGGCAACTTACGTTGACGGGCATGTGTGCGGGTCAGCGGGTTTGCCGGCGCTCGGCGAGCGCCCGGCAAACACCCAGGTCACGAACAGCGCTCAGGAAAGCTTGCCTAGCAGTTCGGCCTTCTTCGCCGCGAACTCTTCCGCGGTGAGAATGCCCTTTTCCATCAGGCTGTGCAGCTTCTCCAGCAGGGCCACAACATCTTCTGCGGATTGCACGGGAGCGGCAGCGGCCGAAGCCGTCGCCGGTGCTGCGGTCTGTGTGGCCTGAGTGAAGGCCCCCGCCATGGCCTGGCCCATCGCGATGCCCGCGCCAAGACCGGCGCCAGCGCCGGCAATGCCGCCTTCGTTACCGGCCGCGATCGGGATCGCGTTGGCCGTCTGGTATTGCGTGAACTTGTTGAGGTCGCCAACCATGTTCATGCCGATGCGCTGGTCGAGCACCTTCTGCAGCTCTTCGGGCAGCGACACGCTCTCGACGACGAAGTTGTCGAGCGCCAGGCCGAACTTCGCGAAGGCCGGCTCCATGCGCGCCTTGAGCTGGGTACCGAACTCCGACAGATTGGCAGCCATGTCGAGGAAGGCCACGCCGGATTCGCCGAACAGCTCGCTCATGCACGACACCATCGTGCCGCGAAGCTGGCCGTCGAGGTCGTCTACCGTGTAGTGCTCGCGGGTGCCGCTGACTTCGGTGTGGAACAGCTTCGGGTCGACGATGCGGTAGCCATAAAGGCCAAAGGCACGCAGGCGGACGATGCCGAAATCCTTGTCGCGGATCGTGACCGGCTGCGGCGTGCCCCACTTGCGGTCCAGCTTGAGCCGGGTGCTGAAGAAATAGACATCGCTCTTGAACGGCGACTGGAACAGCTTGTCCCAGTTCTGCAGGTTCGTCAGGATCGGCAGCGTCTGCGTCTTGAGCGTGTAGAGGCCGGGCGCGAAGAGGTCCGCCACGCGGCCTTCGTTCACGAACAGCGCCGCCTGCGATTCCCGCACCGTCAGCTGCGCGCCGTACTGGATCTCCATGTCCTGCATCGGATAGCGCGACACCAGCACGCTGTCGTCGTCTTCCGTCCAGTGGATGACGTCGATGAACTGCTTCTTGATGAAATCCATCAGGGCCATGGTGGGGATCTCCTTGGGGTAGTGCGCAGGATGCTACTGCGCCGCGGGCGCGCGGGCCAGATGCCGGCCACTCAGGCCGTGTCGCGCGCCACGCAGAGCAAGCCTTCAAGAACCAGATTCGGGAAATCGATGCGTGGCGGTGCAATCAGCGGCGCCAGCGCCGCCGCGGAACCACCGGACAACACGACCGGCGTGTGAGCGGGCATCTCCTGACGGAAGCGCTCCACCGCGCCGGACTGCGCGTAGCGGATACCGGTCTCGATCGCGTCATGGGTGTTCTTCGGGAACGCCACGCAATCCCCCTCGGCGAGCGGCAGGGCTGCCGTGCCGCCAGCCAGCGCGCGCAGCATCAGGCCGTGCCCGGGCAAAATCAGCCCACCGAGGAAGTTGCCGCCAGCATCGATCGCATCCACCGTCGTCGCAGTGCCTGCGCTGACGACCACGCAAGCGCCGCGCACCCGGTGCCAGGCACCGATCGCAGCGGCCCAGCGGTCCGGCCCCAGGCGCGTCGGCTCGGCATAGCGATTGGTCACGCCGCAGCGCGACAGACCGGCGGCAAACCACTCGGCGCGAGGGGCGGTATCGCCCAGTTGTTCGAGGATCAGCGAGCGGATCGCATCAGACGCCACATGGGCGATCAACACCCGCTCGGGCGTACCGAAGCGCAAGAAGTCACAGGTCGCCAGTGCGTCATGCGCCACGTCCTCGCGGCACAGCCAACGGCTACCGTCGTGAAAGCCCCATTTGACGCGCGTGTTGCCGGCATCGATCAGCAGGTACATCAGCCTCGCCTCCGCAGCGACACGTCGCCGCCCAGCACACGTACCAGCAAGCCATCGCGCTCCAGCATCAAAGCGCCTTCCGCGTCGACGCCGCGACACAGGCCTTCTGCCTCGCCGCTGTCATCGACCAGACGCACCGGCTGATCCTGCAGCGCATGGCGCGCCTGCCAGGCATCGCGCAGCGCGGCAAACCCGCATTGCTCGAAGGCGTCGAGCGTCGCGGCGAGTGCCGTCAGCACGGCAGCCAGCACCACCACGCGCTCGGTCGACCTCGCACTCGATTCCGAAAGTCCCGCGACCGGCTGATCCAGTACGTCACCCGGTGCAGGCGGGGCCAGATTGAGGCCGATGCCAATCACCGCAGCAGTGCGCGCACCGCTCTGGTGCAACTCGATCAGGATGCCGCCCAGCTTGCGCCCATCGAGCCAGATATCGTTCGGCCACTTCAGTGCGATGCCGCGCGTGCCGAGCCCTTCGAGCGCTTGCGCAACGGCCAGCCCGACGGCCAAGCTGAGCCCGGCCAAGCGCGTTCCGGGCGCAAAGCGCCACAGCAACGAGAAGGTCAGGCTGGCCTCTGGGCGCGCGATCCATGCACGGCCGCGGCGACCGCGGCCTGCAGTCTGCTCCAGCGCCCACAGCACGGCGCCGGACGGCGCTCCGGCGGCTGCGCGGTCGAGCAATACGCTACTGGTGGAGGAGCAGGTTTCGAGCAGATCGGCGTCGAAACGGGCGGCGACTGGGCCGAGCTGCGCCTTGAGGCGGGCGAGCTCCTGATCGGTGCGATCTGACACTGCGCGTGATCCGGCTTGGAAAACGCGCAGTGTAACGGCTGCACCGTTCCAGAGCAGCCTGTGCGGGGCGGTGTTGCGTCAACACTGAAGCACTTCGCGCGCGGCTTGCGCAGCCCGCGGTGCTTCAACTAGCGGCGCAAGCGAATTGCGGGCAAGGCGCTCGACAGCGCCCGCCGCATTTTGTTGGTGCTGCTTACTCGGCGTCCATGCCGAGTTCCTGAATCTTGCGCGTGATCGTGTTGCGACCGATGCCCAACAACTGGGCGGCCTCGACACGACGGCCACCGGTGGCATTGAGTGCGCGACGGATCAGGTTGCGCTCGAACTCGCGGGTAAGCATGTCGAACACCTCGCCGGGCTTGGTCGCGAGCAGGCGATCGGCCTCCACCGCCAAGGCGTCGAGCCAGGACTCCGCGGCCACACGTGCCGGCTGTTCCCGCACTTCGCTGGGCAGGTCGCCGACATCCACCGTCTGCCCCGGCGCCATCACGGTGAGCCAGTGACAGAGGTTCTCCAGCTGACGCACGTTGCCGGGGAACTCCAGCGTCTGCAGGTACTTGAGCGCCTGTTCGGAGAGCCGCTTGGTTTCGACCCCCAGTTCATGCGCCGAACGCGACAGGAAGTGGCGCGCCAGCAGCGGCACGTCTTCCTTGCGCTCACGCAGCGGCGGCAGACGCAGGCGGATCACGTTGAGGCGGTGGAACAAGTCTTCGCGGAACAGGCCGTCGCGAACCCGCTGTTCAAGGTTCTGGTGCGTCGCCGCGATCACACGCACATTGGCCTTGATCGGCTGGTGGCCGCCAACGCGGTAGAAGTGATTGTCGGACAGCACACGCAACAAGCGCGTCTGCAGCTCCGGCGGCATGTCGCCAATTTCGTCGAGGAACAGCGTGCCACCCTCGGCCTGCTCGAAACGGCCGCGGCGCTGCGCGGTGGCACCCGTGAAGGCGCCCCGCTCATGACCAAACAGTTCGGATTCCAGCAGATCCTTCGGAATCGCCGCAGTGTTGATCGCGATGAAGGGCTGGTCCTTCCGCGGACTGTGGCGATGCAATGCTCGGGCGACGAGCTCCTTGCCGGAGCCGGATTCGCCGTTGATCATCACCGTTGCATGCGACTGCGAAAGCCGCCCGATGGCGCGGAACACTTCCTGCATCGCCGGTGCCTGGCCAAGGATCTCCGGCACCGTGGTGCTTTCCTCGGCGGCCGGGCCGCGGTGGCGGCTCTCTTCGATCGCGCGACGCACCAGCTCGACCGCCTGATCCACGTCGAAAGGCTTGGGCAGGTACTCGAATGCGCCGCCCTGGAAAGCCGACACCGCGCTATCGAGATCCGAGTAGGCGGTCATAATGATCACCGGCAGGCTCGGGTAACGCGCCTTGACCTTCTCCAGCAGCACCAGGCCCGATTCGCCCGGCATGCGGATATCGCTCATCATCACTTGCGGCGGTGCGGCGCCGGCATCCAGCTCGGTGAGCGCCTCGCTGGCCGAACCAAAACTGCGGTGAGGAATGTTCTCGCGGGTGAGTGCCTTTTCGAGGACCCAGCGGATGGAGCGGTCGTCGTCAACAATCCAGATCGGATTCATGGTCTGCACTTCTGTAAGGGGTGAGGACTGCAGGCCCGCAGCGGACCTGCACGCCTCAGCACTCACTCTTCGTTGCGGATCGGCAGCACGATGGTGAAGCAGGTACGGCCTGGCTCGCTTTCGACATCGATCATGCCCTGATGCTGTTCGACGAAGCTCTGCGCGATCGAAAGCCCGAGGCCGCTGCCGCTGTCGCGGCCCGACACCAGCGGGTAGAAGATGCGATCGCGGATCGCCTCCGGTATGCCGGGGCCGCTGTCGATCACGCGCAGTTCAAGTGCGAGCTTGTGGCGCTTCTTCGCCAGCGTCACCTGCCGCAACGCGCGGGTACGCAGCACCACTTCGCCCTCACCCTGCATCGCCTGCGCAGCGTTGCGCGCGATGTTCAGCACCACCTGGATCAGCTGCTCGCGGTCGCCTGTCAGCTCGGGCAGGCTGGTGTCATAGTCGCGCCGCACGACGACGCCGGGGAACTCCGCGCGCACCAGACGCAGCACGCGTTCAAGCACGTCATGGATATTGACCGGGCCGGGCTGCATCGCGCGGTGCGCGTTGAGCAGGCGCTGCATCAGATCCTGCAGCCGGTCGGCTTCGGCAATGATGACTTCGGTGTATTCCTTGAGCTGCGCGTCGTTGAGTTCGCGTGCCAGCAGCTGGGCAGAACCACGGATGCCGCCGAGCGGATTCTTGATTTCGTGCGCGAGGTTGCGGATCAGCTCGCGGTTCGCCTGCTGCTGTTCGATCAGCCGCTCTTCGCGCGCCACTTTCAGTTGCGCATCGATCGGGCGAAACTCCATCAGCAGGCGAGCGCCAAACACATCCACCGGCGTGGCAGTGCAATCCACATGCAGGGTGTCGTGTCCGGCGCGCGCCAGCACGAGATTCTGGCCGGTGTAGCTCCAGTTGTTCGCAAGCGCGTTGTCGAGCGCGGCATCGAGGCCGGGCGGCTCGCCAAGCAGCGCCGTCAGCGGGCGACCGACAGACTGACGGGCGCTGACTTCAAACAGGTTCTCTGCGGCGGGGTTGATGTAACGGACGACACGGCCGTCGTCGACCAGCACGACAGCCGACGCAAGCAAGTCGAGCCCCGCGATCCGGGCGTCGGTATGCGCCTGTGGCACGGGGTCGGAATACACGGTTACGCGAGTCATGCGGAGCAATGCGAGCAAGAAGCGCGCCAAGCTTGATTCGCACGGCTAGACACCGAGATGCGCAACAAACCGGTCATCGTCCACTCCATCGCAGTGACGGATAGGACACGCGAGCGGGCGCGATCGCCCGCACCGGATCAGCGTAGTTTGGCGATTTCCGCCCGGATCGCTTCGACATTGCGCTCATGCAACTCGACCTGATCCTGGAACGGCTTCAAACGCTCCTGCACCTTGGCAAAATTCTTCTCGCTGCCGCTGCGCGCGCCCTCCTGCTCCGCCAGCTCCTTCTTTGCCGACTCCAGCGCCCGTTCCTCGGTCGCCAATTCGGTTTCGAGGATCTTGCGCCGATCACTGTCGCGGCTACGCTGGGTCGATGCGTCGACTTTCGGAAACTCGGCCGGCGATGGCGTTGCGGACGGCTTCTTGGCAGAGGGGCCGGGCACGGAAGAAACATTCTGGTCGCGCGACAACAGCGTGCAGCCCTTCTCGCCGATCTTGGTGTTGGTGTAGGTGACCTTGCCGGACACCGGATCGACACACTTGAAGATGTCGGCGTGGGCCGGCAGCGTTGAGAGAAGCACCGCAACAGCGGCCAGAGCGCGAATCGTGGACATGCAGACGTCACGTGGGTGGACGGGCCGTCGAGTGTAGGCGCCGACGCGTCGCCTGCCAAGCGCCGACACGATTCGATGCACTTTCACGCGGGCGACGGGCAAAAAAAGAGGACGGGCAAGCCCGTCCTCTTTGTGCTTCAGATCGAGTATTCGATCAGAGGCTGTAGTACATGTCGAATTCGACCGGGTGCGTGGTCATGCGGATCTTCGTCACGTCTTCCATCTTCAGTGCGATGTACGCGTCGATGAAGTCGTTCGAGAACACGCCGCCGCGGGTCAGGAACTCACGATCCTTGTCCAGCGCTTCCAGCGCCTGATCCAGCGAGGAGCAGACGGTCGGGATCAGCGCGTCTTCTTCCGGCGGCAGGTCGTACAGGTTCTTGTCGGCTGCATCGCCCGGGTGGATCTTGTTCTGCACGCCATCCAGGCCGGCCATCATCAGCGCGGCGAAGCACAGGTACGGGTTCGCGCCCGGATCCGGGAAGCGGGTCTCGATACGACGCGCCTTGTCGCTGTTGACGAACGGGATACGGATCGAAGCCGAACGGTTCTTCGCCGAGTAGGCCAGCTTGACCGGTGCTTCGTAGTGCGGCACGAGGCGCTTGTACGAGTTGGTCAGGGGGTTGGTGATCGCGTTCAGCGCGCGGGCGTGCTTGATGATGCCGCCGATGTAGTACAGCGCGAACTCGGACATGCCGGCATAGCCGTTGCCCGCGAACAGGTTCTTGCCGTCCTTCCAGATCGACTGGTGAACGTGCATGCCCGAACCGTTGTCACCAACGATCGGCTTCGGCATGAAGGTCGCGGTCTTGCCGTACTGGTGAGCAACGTTGTGCACCACGTACTTGAGCATCTGCGTCCAGTCAGCGCGCTTGGTCAGCGTGCTGAACTTGGTGCCGATTTCGTTCTGACCGGCGGTCGCGACTTCGTGGTGGTGCACTTCGACCGGGATGCCGATCTGCTCGAGCGCCAGCACCATCGCTGCACGGATGTCGTTGTGGCTATCGACCGGCGGAACCGGGAAGTAGCCGCCCTTGACGCCCGGACGGTGGCCGGTGTTGCCGCCTTCGAACTTCTCGCCCGAAGCCCAGGCACCTTCTTCCGAGTTGATCTTGACCGAGCAGCCCGACATGTCGACGTTCCACTCGACGCTGTCGAAGATGAAGAATTCGGGTTCCGGACCGAAGAAGGCGGTGTCGCCCAGACCGGAAGCCTTCAGGAAGGCTTCGGCGCGCTTGGCGATGCCGCGCGGGCAACGGTCGTACGGCTTCATGTCGGTCGGATCGAGCACGTCGCAAGACAGGACCAGCGTGGTCTCGTCCATGAAGGGGTCGATGAAGGCAGAGGCCGGATCCGGCATCAGCAGCATGTCAGAAGCCTGGATACCCTTCCAGCCAGCGATCGAGGAGCCATCGAATGCGTGGCCGTGCTCGAACTTCTCTTCGTCGAAGGCCGAAACCGGCACGCCGACGTGCTGCTCTTTACCCTTGGTGTCGGTGAAACGGAAGTCGACGAACTTGACTTCGTTCTCCTTGACCATCTTCAAGACGTCTTGCGGGGACATATTCACTCCTAAGGTATGGAAGCCAACTGACATTCTGCGGTGCCAAATACCGCGATCCGGATTCAAAAAGCACGTAGTGTGCCAAAGGACCGCCCGGTTGCTCCGCACAGCGCGCTACGCGCTGAGAACCCGAACCGGACAAATCTTGATTTGAAAGGCGCGGTATTGTGCCACAGGGCAGGGCGCGCCCAACGCATCACCGACAGCACCAAAACGGTGCGCGCGCACCGCACAGCGCATTGTTTTGGTGCTAATGCGCCAACTTGGCGCGAGCGCCTGCTTCAGCAGAAACCTTGCGGGTGTGCGCCCGCGCGCGCATACTCGCCGCCCGGCGATTTTCCGCGCCCCACCCCAACTCCGGCTCTTGTGAATGGGACACCTTAGCGATCTGCTCGGCCTTGCCCGCGACCGCGGCGAAAAGCTCAGCCTTCCGTATTCCGGCGCGCTTACGCCCGCCGAAGCCTTCACCGTCTGGCAGACGGCGCCAGGCGCGATCTTGGTGGACGTCCGGACCCGCGCGGAGTGGGAATGGGTGGGCCGCGTGCCGAACGCGGTTGAGATCGAATGGAATAGCTGGCCCGGTGGCGAGCGTAATCCGCACTTCCTGGCGCAGCTGACGCATCAGGTCGACCGCGAAGCGCTGGTGCTGTTCCTGTGCCGCAGCGGCGCGCGATCGCACAACGCGGCGATCCTCGCTCAGCAGCAGGGCTACACCGCCTGTTACAACATCCTTGAAGGCTTCGAGGGCGACCGTGATGCGAACGGGCAGCGCGGCCACATCGGCGGCTGGCGCCACGCCGGCTTGCCCTGGATTCAGGGCTGAGGCGGGAACACCGCGCCGCATTTCAGGTCTGCATTACTGCGCGCCGATCCGGCGCACCTTTCTTGAGTAGAACCATGCAAGTTGCCCCCATCAGCTTTGACCGCTTCAACACCCTGCGCGACGAAGAAGCACAGGAGCGCATCCGCGCCGCCCGCGCCCGCCTCGGCAAGAAGGCCGTGCTGCTGGTGCACCACTACCAACGCGCTGATGTGTATCAGCATGCCGACCTGACCGGTGATTCGCTGCGCCTCTCACACCTGGCGGGCCAATCGGACGCGGACTACATCGTGTTCTGCGGCGTGCACTTCATGGCAGAGGTTGCAGACATCCTCTCCAACCCTCACCAGATCTCGATCCTGCCGGACCTCGCCGCAGGCTGCTCGATGGCCGATATGGCCAACCTGGCGAAAGTCGAGCGTTGCTGGCGCGAACTGACTGAAGTGTTGGGCGAATCGCCTGACAAGCAGATCACGCCTGTCACCTACATCAACTCCGCGGCCGACCTGAAGGCCTTCTGCGGGGACCACGGCGGCATCGTTTGCACCTCATCGAACGCACGCACGATCCTCGACTGGAGCTTCGCGCAACGCCCGAAGATCCTGTTCTTCCCGGACCAGCACCTGGGACGCTGGACGGCGCACACGATGGGCATCCCGCTCGAAGAGATGGTCGTGTGGGACCCGGATCAGGAATACGGCGGCCTGACGCCCGAGCAGATCCGTAACGCGAAGATGCTGCTGTGGAAGGGGCACTGCTCGGTGCACCAGATGTTCCAGCCAGCGCACATCCTGCGTTGGCGCAACAAGTACCCGGACGGCATCGTGATCTCGCACCCCGAGAGCCCCTTCGAAGTCTGCCGCCAGTCGGAGCACGTCGGCTCGACCGAGTACATCATCAAGACGATCAAGGCCGCGCCATCCGGCACCCGCTGGTTGGTCGGCACCGAGCTGAACCTCGTCAGCCGCCTGGCCGAAGAAGTAAAGGCCGATGGCAAGATCGTCGAATTCATGTCGCCGACAGTCTGCATGTGTTCGACGATGCAGCGCATCGACCCACAGCATCTGGCCTGGACGCTGGAAAACCTCGCCGACGGCAACATCGTCAACCGCATCAGCGTGCCCGATCACGAAGCCAAACTCGCGAAGCTCGCGCTTGATCGCATGCTCGCGGTGTCCTGAACGGCGACCCGCTCAAACAAAGACGCCCCGGCGCGCAAGCGGCGGGGCGTTTTTTATTGCGGCGGTATGTCGATCAGTTCGGCACACCGAGCAGATTGTTGCGCAGGTTCGTGCGCACTTTCGGGCCGATCCAGACCTTCATCACCACCGGGTAGAACGCATCACCCTGGATCGGCTGCGTCGCCAGATCGCCGTTGATACGGATCTCGGTGGTCTTTGGGCCGGGAATCCAGTCCAGCGTCACGACATCCCCCTTGACGAGTTTCGGGCGGCTGTTGAACGCAGCGCCCATTGCCGCCAGTTGCAGGATGTTGTTTTCGACCTCATCGCGCGTCGCGTTCTGCTTGATCCGGTCCAGCAGCACGGTCGCGAGATCCTTTGCCGAGATCTCCTTCAGCGCAACCAGACGAATCCGCTTGGCGCCCTTCACCGCGAACGCGGTTTCCGGAGTGTTGGCCTTCTGCGCCATGTAGAGGCCGACCACGGTCGCCTTGGACGACAAGATCTGGGACGACGAAGCGCCATTCAGAACCAACTTCTGGCCGGCCACGGTATCGCCATCCTCAAAGCTGACTCCGTCAACATCCACCGCAGCAAAGGCTTGGCCGACAAACATCAAAAACGCCAGAGCGATGCCCCGACACAACATTTTTCCTTCAATACGCAACCGCATGGGCACCCCCGTCTAATTTTGTGTGCTGTCTTGTGTAACAATCCGCGCCGTTGTTGGGCTTGAATCCATACGAAAACGTATGGCAAAGACCCAACCCGGACGCGCGAGAGGGCGGATTCTCGCAGAAGAAGCCGCCAAAAAGCACTAGCAAAAGGAAAAATGATGAAACACCAATCCCGTCACCGTCTGGTCGCGGCAATGCTGCTGACGATCACCGCGAGCACCCCGGCGATCGCCACCGAGCGCGGCCAGTTGCGTGCCCTGCTGGGCCTGCCCGGGCAGGATCTGACCTCGCCGGCGATGCCGGGTTTCTACGTGCAGGCGAACTACCAGCACTACTACGCTGGCGAGTTCAAGGACGACGAAGGCAACAAGCCGGTCCAGAGCGCAAGCATTCCGGGCATCGGCAAAGTCAGCGCCGAACAGGACAGCCAAGTCCGCGCCGACGTACTCGCCCTTCGCGCCAGCTGGATCTCGGACTACCAATTGTGGGATGGCCGCGTCGGCGTATCCGCCACCGTGCCGCTGATCAAGACTTCGCTGACCACCAACCTCCATCGCACCACGCCGCTGCCGGCACCGATCGGCGCATTGGTCGACGCTCAAATCGCGAAGCTCGCCGCTGCCAATACCGGCGAAGAATCGGGCATCGGCGACACCGAGATCGCCCCGTTCGTTGACTGGCAAA
>CAMFLH010000142.1 GCA_945957295.1 uncultured Uliginosibacterium sp. | reverse complement strand
GTTTGGCGGCCTGTGCGCCGATACGGCCAAAGTCGATCGGTTCCAGCGGCTCTTCGACGTACTCGCCAACCTGAATGTCTTCGAACTGTTCGCGCGCATCGATGATGCCCATCTCGGCCTCATCGTTCGTCACTTCAGCGTCAGGCAACACCAGCCAGCGACGGAACGCCTCATGGTCACCAGACTCACGATCGATCGTGACGCGCACGTCGGCGTCGTCGTGAATACGCTTTTTGGTGGCCGAAGCCAGCGCCGACTCAAGCGCCTGGAAAACGATCTCCTTGGAGACGTTCTTCTCGCGCGACAGCGCATCGACAAGCAGCAAAACCTCGCGGCTCATTGCATCAACCCCTCAAATCTCTCAAAACTTGGGAACGATCCGCGCTCGCTCGACGTCGTCGAATGCGAAACGCTGCTCGCCGGTTGCGGTCTCCAGGATCACGGTCTCGCCGTCAACCCCGGTCAGGGTGCCGCTGAAATTGCGCTGATTGCTTACCGGAATTCGCACGCGCAGCTGGACCTCTTCGCCGGCAAAGCGTTCGAAGTGCGCCAGCTTGGTCAGCGGGCGATCAAGCCCGGGCGAGGAAACCTCCAGCCGGTCGTAGTCGATGTTCTCGACCTCGAACAGGCGAGTCAGTTGGTTGCTGACGGTCGCACAGTCCTCGACATTAATGCCCTCGGGCTTGTCGATAAACACGCGCAAAAGCCGGCCACGCGGCGACGACTCGATGTCGATCACCTCGAAACCCAGCCCCTCAGCCGTCTTTTCAATCAGCAGTTTCAGATCCATGCGCCGCTACAAACAAAAAGTGGGCGCAATGCCCACTCATCAAAAAACAACAATCGCGGCCCGAAGCAATGCGGCCGCCAGATCGTATAACCGGCAAGAGTTTAGCAGACCTGGCGTGCCACGTAAATGCGTTTACTCGGCGACCGGCGGTTTGCGCGGGCGGCGCCCACGGCCCGATGAACGTTTGCGCGCACCCGCTTCGCCTTCCGGACGCGGCGCGACCCCCTCTTGCGGAGCCGGCGCGCCTTCGGAACGCGGCGGGCGCGGCCCACCTTGCGGCTTCCGTGGTTTGTTCGGCCGCTTCGGGCGACGCGGCTCAGCGCCCGGTTCCGGCCTCACGCCATCGGCCGGCGCATCCGTGCGCCCAGCTTCCGCAGGCGGGGCTGCGTCAGCCGGACGCCCGCCACGCGGGGGCCGAGGCCCCTTG
Source organism: uncultured Uliginosibacterium sp. (assembly GCA_945957295.1). Lineage (GTDB taxonomy): Bacteria > Pseudomonadota > Gammaproteobacteria > Burkholderiales > Rhodocyclaceae > Niveibacterium. The sequence continues at coordinate 11,166 of CAMFLH010000142.1, read as the reverse complement.
CCGCCCTGAGGGCGCTGTCCCTGGCCTTGCGGCCTCGGCCCACCACCCTGCGGGCGAGCACCACCCTCAGCGCCACGGCGGCGACCGCCTTGCGGCGGAGCACCACGGCCAGGTGCTCGCTCACCGCGCTGCGCGCCTGGGTTGAGCGGGCGGACGCCCGGGACCGCCAAACGCTGGGCCTTAGCCCAAGCTTCGGCATCTTCCGCCTCCAGGTCGGCCTCCAGCTGATGTTCGTCCGGCTCAGCGAACGGCGATTCCGGCTCGACATCCTCTGGCAGCGCCGCCATCAGCGCGCGCACATCGGCGTCCGACATCTCCGTCCAGGCACCGCGCTTGAGCTGACGCGGCAACTGAACCGGCCCATAGCGAACGCGCATCAGCCGGCTTACGGTCAGGCCAACCGACTCGAACATACGGCGAACTTCTCTGTTACGACCTTCGGAAATCGTGACGCGGTACCAGTGGTTGCTGCCTTCGCCACCGCCGTCATGCAGCGAATTGAAGCGCGCCTCGCCATCTTCAAGCGCGACACCGGTCGTCAACGTCGCTTGCTGCTCTTCGGTCAGCTCGCCGATCACGCGCACCGCGTATTCGCGCTCAAGTTCGTAGCGCGGGTGCATCATGCGGTTGGCCAAGTCACCGTTACTGGTGAAGAGCAACAGGCCCGAGGTGTTGAAGTCGAGCCGCCCGATCGCGATCCAGCGCCCGCGGTTGAGCACCGGCAAGCGTTCGAATACCGTAGGACGGCCTTCCGGATCGTCACGGCTGACGATTTCGCCCTCAGGCTTGTGATACATCAGCACGCGCGGGGCACGTTCAGTAAAGCGGATATTCACCAGCTTGCCGTTGATCTTGATCCGGTCGCCCGGGCCGATCTTCTGCCCCAACCCGGCCGGCAGGCCATTCACGCTGACGCGGCCAGCGATGATCCACTCTTCCAGTTCGCGCCGCGAGCCGTAACCCGCTTCCGCGAGGAGTTTGTGCAGGCGTTGCGGCTCGTAGGCCTCAGCTTGCGCCTTGACGCCGCGGCCACGGCGGCCGGCAGGCGCGTTGCTATTCCGCCGCTGCTGCGGGCGCGGTTTGCGTTGCGGTATCGACAAGATCCATCACCTTTTCAATTTCGGCCAGAGGCGGCAGCTCGGTGAGGCTGCGCAGGCCAAGTTCATCCAGGAAGCGTCGCGTCGTGGCATACAAGCCAGGACGTCCGGGCGTGTCACGATGGCCGACAACATCGACCCACCCGCGCGATTCCAGCGTTGTCAACACGTTCGGAGAAACGGCAACGCCGCGAATATCTTCAATGTCGCCACGCGTGACGGGCTGACGGTAGGCAATGATTGCCAGAGTCTCCAGTACAGCACGCGAGTATTTCGGCGGTTTCTGTTCGCGCAACCGGTCGAGATAGGGCTGATATTCCGCACGAGTGCGAAAACGCCATCCAGTCGACAGTTGGGCCAATTCGGCGCCGCGGTCATTCCAGCGCTCACGCAGGGTTTCGAGCAGGCGGCGAATCAGGTCCGCCTCCAATTGCTCGTCGAAGAGCCTGCGCAGCTCTGCCATTGCTAGCGGCTCGGCCGCCGCCAGCAGGGCAGCTTCGAGCACACGCAAGGCAAATTCGAAGTCTATCGAATCTTCGGCTTGCACCGGAATGCCTGCTTCAGTCGGCATCCGAGGTGTTAAGTCTGACATAAATCGGCTCCAGCGGTGCAACCTGGCTGACAACAACCAGACGCTCCTTCACCAGTTCCAGCACGGCAAGAAAGCTGACAACCAGCATCGGCACCCCTGCCGTCAAATCGAACAACTCGACGAAGGGCTGGAATTGCCCACCGCCGAGCTGGCGCAGGATCGTCGTCATGCGCTCGCGAACCGACAGTTCCTCGCGCTGAATCGTGTGGTGGCGGGTCAGCTTCGCCTTACGCACGAGCCCGAGCCACGCGACTTGCAGATCATGCAGGCTAACTTCCGGCAAACGCTCGGCGACTTTCTCGGCCACCCATACGGTGACCCACTCGTAGTCACGCTCGACGCGCGGCAATGCATCGAGGCGCGCGCCGGCAATCTTCATCTGCTCGTACTCGAGCAGCCGGCGGACGAGCTCAGCGCGCGGATCGGCTTCGGCCTCTTCAGCCTGTGCAGGCCGCGGCAACAACATCCGCGACTTGATTTCGAGCAGCATCGCGGCAATCAGCAGGTATTCCGCAGCCAGTTCAAGGTTGCTGCGCCGCATGGCCTCGACGTACTTCAGATACTGCGCCGTCAGCGGCGCCATCGGGATGTCGAGGACATTGATGTTCGCCTTGCGGATCAGGTACAACAGCAAATCGAGCGGCCCCTCGAAGGCTTCGAGGAACACCTGCAGCGCATCCGGCGGGATGTAGAGGTCCTTCGGCAGCTCGAACAGCGATTCGCCGTAGATGCGTGCCAGCGCGGGCGGCAGCGGCTCCTCGTGCGGGCGCAGGTCGAGCATCGGCGCTTCGACTTCGCTCACGCGACGACAGCCCCCGTCGTGCAGCGATCGGAACGCCGCGTCATGAGCCGGTCAGCGTCAGGATCAGGCGCTTGAGCGGCGCAATCAGCGGCCACAGCACGTAGTCCAGCACGCGCAGGTACAGCAAGCCAATCAGGATCATGAACCCATAGGGCTCCAGACGCGCGAACTTCCACGCCAGCGGACCCGGCAACAGGCTGATCGCGATGCGACCGCCATCCAGCGGCGGAATAGGCAGCAGGTTGAGCAACATCAGCGCAAGGTTGACCACTACGCCGGCCGTCGCCATGGCGAAGAAGTAGTCGCCGCCGTAGCCGCCGAGTGCGTTCTGCAGCCCGATCATCAGCCCCCATCCGAAAGCCTGCGCGAGGTTGGCAGCAGGCCCCGCGGCAGCCACCCAGAACATGTCGCGCTTGGGATGCCGCAGACGGCCGAAGTTCACCGGTACGGCCTTGGCCCAGCCGAAGGGCGGGAAGCTCGCGCCGGTGGCGAGGTTCAGCAGCACGATACCAAGCGGCACGGCCAGCGTTCCGACGGGATCAACGTGGCGCAGCGGGTTCAGGCTGATGCGCCCCGCGAGATGGGCGGTTGGGTCGCCAAGGCGAAACGCGGCATAGCCGTGCGCGGCTTCGTGCAGCGTGATCGCCAGCAACACAGGCAACGCCCAAACCACGATCGTCAGGACGATGTCCATGGCCACTCAATTTCAGGGAAAACAGCAGTTTAGCAGACGACCTCAGTCATCCAGACCGAGCGGCGCGAGCGGCCCGAGGCCGCGACGGATCAGCTCCGGCGCGCCGCCAGTGAGGTCGATCACGGTGGTCGCTTCGGGGCCGCAGGCGCCCGCCTCGATCACGAGATCCACCTGTTTTTCGAGGCGCTCGCGGATTTCCTCGGCGTCGGTCAGCGGCAAGTCCTCACCCGGTAGCAGCAAGGTCGAGGTGAGCATCGGCTCGTTCAATTCGCCCAGCAATGCCGCTACGACCGGATGTGAGGGGCAGCGAATGCCGATCGTTTTGCGCTTGGGATGCAGCACGCGACGCGGCAACTCTTTGGTGCCTTCGAGGATGAAGGTGTAAGGCCCGGGCGTGACGGCCTTGAGCAAGCGGTACTGCGCGTTGTCGACCCGCGCGTAGTGCGCGATTTCGGAGAGGTCGCGCACCATCAGCGTCAGATGGTGGCGATCGTCCACACCACGGATGCGACGAATGCGGTCGATCAGGTTCGCGTCGCCGGTCTGACCCGCCAACGCGTAGGCCGAATCGGTCGGAAACACCACCAGACCACCGTCGCGAATGATCTCCGCGGCCTGGCGCAACAGGCGCGGCTGGGGGTTTTCAGGAAAGAGTGAGAAGAACTGGGCCACGTTTGCAGACCGGGCAGGAAAGCGCGGATTCTATGCCCGCAGACCCAGCGCTGTCGCGGCTTTCAAAGCTTCGACCAGACTGGCGTCAGATCCTCGGGCAGCGGATCGGAGCCGCCAAGGTCGACGCTGCTCTCGCCTGGGCCGTGAAAATCCGACGCGCGGGACGCGAGAAAACCGTAGCGCCGCGCGACACGCGCAAACTCCAGCGTCGCCTCGCGGTTGTGCGAGCCGGAGACAACCTCGATCGCTTCGCCACCAAGATCGCGAAAGCGCGCGAACACTTCGTCGAGTTCCCGCTTCGACAGGCGATAACGGCCCGGATGCGCAATCACGGCGAGGCCGCCCGCCGCGTGGATCCAGCCCAACGCGTCGTCGAGCGTTGCCCACACATGTTCGACATAACCTGGCTTGCCGCGCACGAGGTAGTGATCGAACACGCTCTTCACGTCGCGCGCCGCACCGATCTCGGCGAGGTAACGCGCGAAGTGCGAACGGCTGACCAGCGCCGGGTTGCCGACGTACTTCAGGGCGCCCTCGTAGGCACCGCGGATACCGATCGCAGCAAGCGCGTCGCCCATCCTTGCGGCGCGACCATCGCGCCCGGCGCGCACCGCGGCCAGGCCATCGGCCAACGCGGTACAGGCCGGATCAACGCCAAGCCCGACGATGTGCACCGTCTGCTCGCCCCACGACACGGACACCTCCACGCCATTGACGAAGGCCAGCCCATGCGCGGCCGCTGCTGCGCGGGCTGCGGCGAGCCCAGCGAGTTCATCATGATCGGTCAGTGCGAGCAGGTCGACACCGTTGCGCGCCGCCCGCGCGACGACGTCGGCAGGGGCCAGCAGGCCGTCCGAAATGGTGGAGTGGCAGTGAAGATCGGCGTTGATTGGGGACATGCGGCAAGTGTAATCCAGCGCCCGACGCCAAGGCCTGCAATCTTGCCGGTTTGCGCGCGGCGGCGCAGCGTTCAGTGCGCGTCGAAGAAGGGCTGCAGGATGGCGGCGAGCTCGGCCGGCCGCTCAAGGTGCAGGTTGTGGCCACAGTCCCTAACGGTGGCCCGCTGCAGATTCGGGATCACCGCGAGTCGCGCATCGACTTCGCTGCGGCTCAGGCCGAGTCGCTCCAGCAGCGCTATGTCATCGGCCAGCACGGCCAGCACAGGCGCCGTGATGCGTTGCCATACCGCCGCTGTCTCAGCGAAACGGTACAGCGCCGGGCTGACATGTTTGTGGGCCGGGTCGGCCGCACGGATCACGGCACCAAGGCCGTCCTCCTCGCCCACGTGGTGTGCGAGGAACTCGGCGCGCGCCGGCGGCAGCCGCGGGTTTTCCAGACGAAGCTGACGCGCCAGCCCCGTGAAGTCCGGGTAGCTGCGGAAGCGTTCCGGTTCGCGCAACTGGTGCAGCCACTTTTCCAGCCTGCGGGGGGCATCGTCCGGCGCCGCATCGCGCAAGCCGAACGCATCGAGCGACGCGACCGCGCGCACTCTGCCCGGTCGCACGCCGGCGTACAAGCACACCAGATTGCCGCCGAGGCTGTGGCCGATCAAGCGCACCGGCTCATCAGGGCTGTAGGCCTGCAGCAATGCGTCAAGGTCACTGAGGTAATGGGCGAACAGGTAGCTGTCGGCGCTCCAGGCGCTTTCACCGAAACCGCGCAGATCCGGCGCGATCACATCCCATTCGTCCGCCAGTTCGTCGACCAGAAAGTGAAAGGAGGCCGATACATCCATCCAGCCGTGCAGCAGGAACAGCTTGCGCGCGCCGGGGCGGGGCCAGCGCCGCACATGCAGGCGCAGACCGCGCACATCGAGCCATTCACTCTGCGATTCACGGCGCGGCGTCCATGGCGTTGCGGCGGTCGACATGGCGGGCTCCGTGCGCGAAAAGGGTAAATGTTATCAGCAGGTTGCCGCGCCCCCGCCCTTCCGGTAGAGTCCGGCCCCTGTCGCTCGGGAGAGCGCCTGCCCTGTGCAGGCCGCCGAAGGCGTAACCCCGGAACCGCTCAGGCAAAAGGACCGACGACACGGCGTAGGCGCATCAGTCTGCTGCGACGTCCGATCTCGATTCTCCGCTGCTCGCCTTACTCAAGTACGGCTGTGCTGCTCGAATCGACCTCGAACGCCTCGCGACGACTTCTGCACCCACGCCAATCAAATCTGGAGAGCAGGCGCGGCTGGACCGCGCCCACCGAAGGGGCAGCGTGCCAAGCGGCATGTAATCTCTCAGGTACCAAGGACAGATGGGGCCCGCCGCACAGTGCATCGTGCGGCGGGCCCTTTTGCGTTTTTGGACTAACCTGAATTTGCCACCTTACGTGGCACTTAGTTGCCACCTCTCCGGGAGCCTCACTTGGGCAAGCAGACACCGCTTTTTGACCTCCATGTCGCCGCAGGCGCGAAGATCGTCGACTTCGCTGGCTGGGACATGCCGATCCACTACGGCTCGCAACTCGAAGAGCACCACCAGGTGCGGCGCGATGCCGGCATGTTCGATGTGTCGCACATGCTGCCGGTGGATGTCTCCGGCGCCGGCGCACAGGCCTATCTCACCAAGCTGCTCGCCAACAACGTCGGCAAGCTCACGCTACCCGGCAAAGCGCTTTACTCCTGCATGCTGCAGGAGGACGGTGGCGTGGTCGATGACCTGATTACCTACTTCTTCGCACCGGACGACTACCGCATCGTCGTAAACGCGGGCACCGCCGACAAGGACATCGCGTGGATGCGCACGCAGGCTGCGAAGATGGGCGCCAACGTCACCATCGAATCGCGCCGCGACCTGGCGATGATCGCGGTGCAAGGCCCGAATGCCCGCACTAAGGCGTGGGCCGCCCTGCCCGGTTCGCAAGCCGCCAGCGAGGACCTCAAGCCCTTCCAGGCCGCCAAGTGGAGTGGCGCGTTCGGCGAAATCATGGTCTGCCGCACCGGCTACACCGGTGAAGACGGCTTCGAGCTGATCGTGCCGGCCGCCCACGCCGCCGAGATCTGGAAGGCGCTGGAGGCCGCCGGCGTGAAACCGATCGGCCTCGGCGCACGCGACACGCTGCGCCTTGAAGCCGGTATGAACCTCTACGGCTCGGACATGGACGAGACGAAGAACCCGCTCGAATCCGGCCTCGCCTGGACGGTCGACCTCACCGAAGGCCGCGACTTCATCGGCCGCGCCGCGCTGGAGGCCTACGACAAGAGCCGTCAGCTCGTCGGCTTGCTGCTCGAAGACCGCGGCGTGCTGCGCGGCCACATGCGCGTCGTCACCCCGCATGGCGAGGGTGAGACCACCAGCGGCTCCTTCGCGCCGTCGATGAATGCCTCGATCGCCTTCGCGCGCGTACCGGCCGCAGTGCAGCTCGGCGACACCGTGGAAGTCGACATCCGCGGCAAGTTGCTGAAGGCGCGCGTCACCAAACTCTCGTTCGTGCGTAACGGCAAGGTACTGGCCTAAACGACACGACCACTCGCAGCCTCGGCCAGCACATCGGGAAGTTTTGACTTCATCCATGTGCGCCACCGAAGGCCGCGGCGACACTTGATCGGCTTTAGAACATCTGAACTTCACTCACAGGAGCGAACACATGAACACCCCGACCAGCCTGCGCTACACCGAATCGCACGAATGGGTCCGTATGGAGCCGGACGGCACCGTGACCGTCGGCATCACCGACCACGCGCAGAACGCCCTGGGCGATGTGGTTTTCCTTGAACTGCCGGACGTTGGCCGCACGCTGGCCGCCGGCGAAAACTGCGCAATCGTGGAATCGGTGAAGGCTGCGTCCGACATCTACGCGCCGATCGCTGGCGAAGTGATCGAGACCAACCAGGCCGCCGTGGATGCGCCGGAGTCGGTGAACGCCGATGCCTACGCCGCATGGTTGTTCAAGCTCAAGCCAGTGAATGCCGACGACGTGAGCAAGCTGCTGGACGCGGTCGCCTACGACAAAATCGCCGACGCCTGATTTACGCGTATCGATCTGCTGCGCGGCCCGAGGTCAAGCCTGCAATGCTCGCCGTACCCAAGTACGGCTGTGCGTTTCGGCTTGACCTCGGACCGCGCACGACGATCGCTCCACGCAAATCGCGTGAACTGAGTAGGCCTATTGCCGAGAAGCCGCGCAACAACAAGAACACAGCGCACCCGTCTCAAATCGCCCCCGCATCCTGACAGAGCCAGACCATGCTGAACCTTCCGCTTTCCGCGCTTGAGCAGCGCGATGACTTCATCGGCCGCCACATCGGCCCCGATGCCGCCGAAACCGCCGCGATGTGCGCCGACATCGGCGCCGCGTCGCTCGCCGCGCTGATCTCCGAGACCGTGCCGGCCGGCATCCGCCTGGCCGCGCCGCTGCCGCTGGCGGCCGCCATGCCCGAGCACGAAGCCCTCGCCAAGCTCAAGGCCATCGCCGGCAAGAACGTGCTGAAGCGTTCGCTGATCGGTCTGGGTTACTACGACACCATCCTGCCCAAGGTCATCCTGCGCAACGTGCTGGAGAACCCGGGCTGGTACACCGCCTACACGCCCTACCAGGCCGAGATCGCCCAGGGCCGCCTCGAAGCGCTGCTGAACTGGCAGCAGATGGTGATGGACCTCACCGGCCTGGAGCTGGCGAACGCCTCGCTGCTGGATGAAGCCACCGCCGCCGCCGAAGCGATGGCGATGGCGCGCCGCGCCTCGAAGAGCAAGTCCAACGCCTTCTTCGTCGACAGCGCCGCCTTCCCGCAGACCATCGACGTGGTGAAGACCCGCGCCAAGTACTTCGGCTGGGATCTGGTCTTCGGCACCGCCGAAGAGGCCGCCTCGGCCGACGTGTTCGGCGCGCTGCTGCAGTACCCGGACAAGACCGGCGCGGTGCGCGACCTCACCGCCACCATCGCCGCACTGAAGGCCAAAGGCGCCCTGGTGGCCGTAGCCTCCGACCTGATGGCGCTGGTGCTGCTGAAGTCGCCGGGCGAAATGGGCGCAGACATCGCGCTCGGCTCGGCGCAGCGCTTCGGTATGCCGATGGGCTTCGGCGGCCCGCACGCCGCCTTCTTCGCCACCCGCGACGAGCACAAGCGCTCGGTGCCGGGCCGCATCATCGGCGTGTCGGTCGACGCACGCGGCAAGAAGGCGCTGCGCATGGCGCTGCAGACGCGCGAGCAGCACATCCGCCGCGAGAAGGCCAACTCCAACATCTGCACTTCGCAGGTGCTGCTGGCCAACATGGCCGGCATGTACGCGGTGTATCACGGGCCCAAGGGCCTGCAGACCATCGCCTCACGTATCCACAAGCTGGCCGCGACCTTCGCCGCCGGCCTGAAGCAGGCGGGCTTCAAGGTGCTGGGCGGCCAGTTCTTCGATTCCTTCGATATCGCCATCGGCGCGCAGACCGAGGCGATCAACGCCGCGGCGCTCGCGGCCGGCTACAACCTGCGCCAGGTTTCGCCTTCGGTGCTGGGTGTGTCCTTCGACGAGAAGACCACCCGCGCCGATGTGCTGACGTTGCTGAACGTCTTCGCCGAAGTGGGCCGCCTCGCCAACGTGTGCGAACTCGCACGTGCCTTCGATGAATCGGACCTGGCCGCGCTGGAGCAAAGCTGCGCGATCCCAGAGGCCCTGCTGCGCACCGACGCGATCCTCACGCACCCGGTGTTCAACAGCCACCACACCGAGCACGAGATGCTTCGCTATCTGAAGAAGCTTCAGAACCGCGACCTCGCGCTCGACCACTCGATGATCTCGTTGGGCTCCTGCACCATGAAGCTCAACGCCACCAGCGAGATGATCCCAGTGACCTGGCCCGAGTTCGGCGATGTGCACCCCTTCGTGCCGCGCGAGCAGGCCGCCGGTTACCTCGAAATGATCGAAGGCCTCGCCGACTACCTGCGCGCGGTCACCGGCTTCCCGGCGATCTGCATGCAGCCGAACTCCGGCGCGCAGGGCGAGTACGCGGGCCTCGTCGCGATCCGTCGCTACCACGAGGCGCGCGGCGACGCGCACCGCAACATCTGCCTGATCCCGAAGTCTGCCCACGGCACCAACCCGGCTACCGCGCAGATGTGCGGGCTCGACGTGGTGGTGGTGGACTGCGACGAGAACGGCAACGTCGACGTCGCCGATCTCAAGGCCAAGGCCGAGCAGCACAAGGACAATCTCGCCGCGCTGATGATCACCTACCCCTCGACGCACGGCGTGTTCGAGGAAGCGGTGAAGGACATCTGCGCCACGGTGCACGCCTTCGGCGGCCAGGTCTACATGGACGGCGCCAACCTCAACGCGCAGGTCGGCCTCACCTCGCCCGCAACCATCGGGGCCGACGTCAGCCACATGAACCTGCACAAGACCTTCTGCATCCCGCACGGCGGCGGCGGCCCCGGCATGGGCCCGATCGGCCTCGCCGCGCACCTCGCCCCGTTCATGGCCGACCACGCCGTGAAGCCCACCGGCGCCGACGCGCGCTTGCACGCCGGCCAGGGTGCCGTCAGCGCCGCGCCGTTCGGCTCGGCGAGCATCCTCACCATCTCGTGGATGTACATCACGATGATGGGCGGCGAAGGCCTCAAGCAAGCCACCGAGTACGCAATCCTCAACGCCAACTACGTCGCCGCCAAGCTCGCGCCGCACTACCCGGTGCTCTACCGCGGCACCCACGGCCGCGTCGCGCACGAGTGCATCCTCGACATCCGCCCGATCAAGGCCGCCACCGGCATCACCGAGGTCGACATCGCCAAGCGCCTGATGGACTACGGCTTCCACGCGCCAACGATGTCCTTCCCGGTCGCCGGCACGATCATGGTCGAGCCGACCGAGTCGGAATCGAAGGGCGAGCTGGACCGCTTCATCGCCGCGATGACGCAGATCCGCGAAGAGATCCGCAAGGTCGAGCAAGGCGTGTGGCCGGCCGACGCCAACCCGCTCAAGCACGCCCCGCATACGCAGGCGGACGTGATGGTTGCGGAGTGGACACGCGTGTATTCACGTGAAGAAGCCGTGTTCCCGTTGGCTTACGTTGCCGAGAACAAGTTCTGGCCGAGCGTCAATCGCATTGATGACGTGTATGGGGATCGGAATTTGTTCTGTGCTTGTGTGCCGATGGAGGAGTATTCGGCGTAAGCGCTGATTGCTTCTGCAGTTGCCGTAAAGAAGAAGGGCCGCCCGATGGGCGGCCCTTCTTTGTTTGGTTTTTGGCCGGAGCGTCGCAATGGGATCACAAGGCCGTGGCGTGATCGCGCTGCCGCCCATCGGGGAATTAGCGCTCTCCGCACAAAATATCATTTTGTACGCACTTGCGTACAAATAATGATTTCTGTACATTGACCGTACATTCAGGG
>CAMFLH010000141.1 GCA_945957295.1 uncultured Uliginosibacterium sp. | reverse complement strand
GATCAAAACTCAGCGGATAAGCGGAGTCGACGAACAAGCCCCAGTTGCGACGCCCCTCGCCGAGCACATAGGCCACCGGCACTTGCATGTCGCCAGAGGCAGAGATGTCCGAGTACGTCATCGCGTTGCCATAGCGGCTCGCCGGCACGCGCTGTGTGCCAAGCCAGGAAGGTGACCTTCCCGCGCCGCTCACGAGGCGTTCGCCCAGCCCCAACACCTCGGTCGCGCCCTCACCGGATAGCGCCAGGCGGAGTCGGTCGGTTTGCCAGTCCTGCACGCACAGCCTCGTCAGCACGCGTTCTTCTGGCTGCCGGGCGGACACGCGCCAGCAGCCTTGGTCGAGCTCCACCATCAGCTCATCAGTCGCGAGGCGCTTGGCGTCCGCGTCCCAGGTGTAGCTCGCCGGCCCGCTGAAACTGCGCGGCGCGATCATCGGAGAGAGGAAGGGCGTGCCCGGTTCGATCTGCGTGCTGTAGGCGACATGCAGCATGTCGCCGCGCAGCAGCGTGAGCATCACCTGATGACCGCCCTGGCTCAGGCGCACCTGCGGTGTCGCCGATGCGAAGTAGCTGACCTCTGCGGGTGGCGTGGTAGGTGCCGGCGTCGCCACGCTGGCGCCGCCACCGCCGCAACCCGCCAGCAGCAGACTGCCGGCACTGATCAGCGCCGCCCAGCCGCGCGCTTGCATGGTTTCACTTCGCATCGGAATCACCCTTCTAATCGATCAGTTGCAGCTTTCCGTTGCGCCGTCGCGAATCAGATCGGGCAGCATCAGCATCGGCGTGACAAAGCATTTCACCGCGCCGGCGCTGTCGCGCTTCGCACGCGTCATCCACTCCGCCATGAAACGGTCGTCACCGATCGGCAGGAAGCTCATCGGCGCGCGCCCGTTGCCAAAGCTCAGCATCAGCCGGTCTCCCGCCATGCTCATCGTGACGGTGAGGTTGTTTTCGCCACGATACGTGCCAACGTAGTCGGCAGCGTTGATCGGCGTCGTCTCCTCGCTCGCGTCCGGGCGCGACTGCGCCAGCATCCAGCCGATCGGTTCGGCTTGCAGCGCCTCCCATTGCGTTTCGCCGTGGCCCTTGTTGGTCTCGTGATAGTCGGGCTGGCCGCCAGCGCCGCGCAGGATTGCCACCGGGTTGCGCGCCCAGGCAATCGGCACGTTCTGATCTGGGACACCCGCATACACCCGCATCGGCGTATCGATGATGCGGGCGAAGCTGGCGCCCCAGTCGGCCGCAGTCGTGATCGGCAGGTGGCGATCGTAGGAGTCCGTGTCGTTCGACAGCCCACCCACAACCGGCATCACCGCGGCAAAGCGCTTCGGGTAGGCCAGCACCATGCTCCAGGAACCAAAGCCGCCCAGGCTGCCGCCCGTAATGCTGACGCGGGTCTTGTCCACCGCGAAGCGCTGCTCGACATCGCGGATCACCATGTCGATGAAAGCCGGGTCGTGCCAGTCGACCTTATGGCCATGGGTATTCACGTCCTGCTGAGGCTGCACAACGATTGCCGGCAGCCCTTTATGGTTGTCCTTCATGTAGCCCATGATGCCCTGCTGGCTCAGGCTACTGAGCACAAGGCCGGAAAACGGCTGCGAGCCATGCAGGTAGATGATCAGAGGCCACTTCGCCGCTGCGTCGTCACCGTAACCCTTGGGCAGGTAGAGCAAGTAGTTCGATGCACCGTCGACCGGCGTCGCCAGTTTCTCCTGCGTCACCGTGATCGTATCGCCGGCAATCGGCGGCGTAACCGTGCCGGTTCCGTCGCCACCACCACCGCAGGCCGCAAGCAGCAAGAGGGCCAGCAGGCTGGCCGAACGCAGAATCCTCGAACGCATTATTTCTCCTCAACGCAAAGGGCGGACATGGGCGCACCCGAGGTCGCGACCACCGCGCCGACGAGCGGGCGGAATCGGACGGATGCACCCGACGAGATCCATACCGCCGCAGGAGAAACGTTCCCGTGGCGGTTTCATTTGCGCAGGCGTTTGAGGCCACGCCAGCTCGTGGCGTGGGCGCGGCGATAGGGCTGCCGCGCACAGGACCCGCAGCACATCGGGGCGCCGCGTAGCCTGTCTGGCCCGCAGTGTAGTCGCTGGCCCTGCGCGCTGTCGGCAACAATGACGAACGAATCACGGACTTTTGACACGGCGCAGACCAGCGTCTACCGCTTCCCGTCGCGACGCGCCCCCGCTACGCTTGCGGCCTTGCCCCGCAGAACGAGGGGGCGAACGGCAGATCGGGGTCATCATGCGCATTGCCTTCGTTTCGGACATTCACGGCAACCTGCCCGCACTCGAAGCGGTGGTCGCGGACATCCGCCGCCGCGGCGCTGACCTCATCGTGAACCTTGGCGACAGCCTTTCCGGCCCGCTGCTGCCGCGCGAGACGGCGCAGTACCTGATCGCCGCCGGCTGGTCCACGCTGGCCGGCAACCACGAGCGCCAACTGCTGACGCAAGCGCCCGACCACCAAGGCGCTTCGGACGCCTACGCTTTCTCCCAACTGGGCGACACCGAGTTCGTGTGGATGCGCGCCCAGCCCGGCAAGCTGCAACTGCAGCCGGATGTATTCGTCTGCCACGGCACACCGGCGAGCGACCTTGAGTACTTCTTCGAAACGCTCACCCCTGCCGGCGCACGCATCGCCAGCGCTATCGAAATCCGCGCACGGCTCGGCGACCAGACCACACCACTTGTCGTTTGCGGGCACTCTCACATGCCACGAATGTTCCGCCTTGGCGAGCAATGGCTGCTCAACCCCGGCAGCGTCGGGCTACAGGCCTTCCGCGGCGAATACCCCTATCCGCACACGATAGAAACCGGCTCGCCGGACGCCCGCTACGCCATCGCGGAACGGTGCGGCAGTGCCTGGCACCTGGCGCTGCACGCAGTGCCCTACGACTACGAGCCGATGGCGCGACTCGCCGAGCAACGCGGGCGACCGGAATGGGCGCAGGCGCTGCGCTCCGGTTATATCGGGTGAGCCTCGCATTCGGCGCGTGCGCGGCGTAGCGCAATCACGCGCAGTCAGAATTAGCGCGGCCGCTGCGCCAGCAAGCGATCCAGCGCGGCGCCAAAGGCGCGCGTATCCGCTGCGGAGAAGCCGGCCGGCCCGCCGGTTTCGACACCGGAATCACGCAGGCCTTGCATGAAGTCGCGCATCGAAAGCCGCTCGCGGATGTTGTCCTTCGTCAGCCGCTCGCCCCGCGGGTCCAGTACCAGGCCACCGCGCTCGATCACCTGTGAGGCGAGCGGGATGTCCGCGGTGATCACCAGATCGCCCGGCGACACGCGCAGCGCGATCTCGTCGTCCGCCACATCGAAGCCCTTGGGTACCTGCACCGAGCGGATGTAGGGCGATGGCGGCACCGCGATCATCTGGTTCGCGATTAGGGTCACCGGGATCGTCGTGCGGGTAGCTGCACGGAACAGGATCTCGCGTATCACGCGCGGGCAGGCGTCGGCATCAACCCAAATCTGCATGGCGGGCGTCTCGGTTTCTGGAGCACACAGAATACGACAGACGCTGCATGGAGGAGCCCGCTTGTCGCGGCGGTAGAATGCCCAATGGCAAAACAGCGCCCGCCCAGCACAAACGGTATTGCCGGCATGCGCGCCCCTGTTTGCGTGGAGGTCTCATGACGCATACGTTTCCCGAGCCAGCACAGCAGCAAGTCTGGGACACCGTCGCAGCACTCAACGCCGCGTGGACGTTCGGCGACCCCGACGAGCTGTCGGCCTACTTTCACCCCCGCATGGTTGCCATCACACCGGTCGACCGCTGGCGGCGCCTTGGTGCCGAGCAATGCATCGCCGGCTGGAAGGGCTTCCGCGAAGCAGCGCAGATCCACCGCTTCGATGTGACCGAACCGGTGGTCGACGTATTCGGCGACGCGGCGGTGGTGAGCTACTACTACGACATGTCCTTCGACATGGGTGGGCGAACCATCGACACCGGCGGGCGCGACCTGTTCTTTCTGGTGCGCGAAGGCGCTCGCTGGTGGGTCGTCGCGGACCAGTTCTCGCCCTATCCGTCGAGCTGAACGCTGCGCCGCGCTTGCAGACATCTGGCCACACAGGAGGAACGATGCCCGGCTTTCAACTCGCCCAGCTCAATGTCGCGCACCTGCTCGAACCGCTCGACTCGCCACGTCTGGCGGACTTCGTCGCCAACCTAGAACGGATCAACCAACTGGCCGAACAATCGCCCGGCTTCGTCTGGCGCCTGCAGGATGAAGCGGGCGACGCGACGGCGTTACGGCCCTTCGCGGACGACGTGATCGTCAACATGTCCGTGTGGCAAGACATCGCAGCGCTGCACACGTTCGCCTTCCGCTCGGCGCATGCCGACATCCTGCGCCGGCGCCGCGAATGGTTTGCACGCATGGCCGATGCGTACGCTGTGCTGTGGTGGGTGCCCGCGAATCATCGCCCCGGCATGGAGGAGGCGGCCGAGCGCCTCGCCAGCCTTCGCGCACACGGCCCCACGGAATTCGCATTCACCTTCCGCGACGCCTTCCCCGCCCCCGCTGCGTGACGAAGTTTGACACTCACCGCATCGGCGGCGTGGAAAACTGCGCAGGCCCGGCTTTGCATTGCGCACTACGCTAGCGTGTGCCTGCCCTGCAGGTAATCGGCCACGGTAGAAGAGGTGGCCAACACGCCACTCAGCTTCGCATCCACGCACATGAACACGCGCTCGAACTCCCCCTGGGGCGCCACGCTGCCCCTCAAGTCACTCCGCAGCACCCCGCCGAAGCAACGCCTCAACGGCTGGTGGCTCGAGCACGCGCCGGGGCAATCCAACGCCACCGGCATCATCGGTGCCTTCGTGCACACCGCAGCCGGCAAAACGAGCTCGGTCATCGACATCGATGCAGAAACGCGCCGCGTAAAAACCAAGAGCGGCACGATCTACGAACTGGGCTTGCCCGACACCGCTTTTGCTCGTGAGAACACCCGCCTGCTGCGCGAACTCGGGCTGATCTAGCAAGCACGCGACACCTTCACCGGGCGGCGCCACGGCGGCGTAAAGTGCGGGCTCCCACACTACGCAGCCTGCCCGATGCCTGTCACCACAAACGCCTTTGGCCAGCCCCTTGGCGCCGAAGTTCCGAACTGGTCGCCGCCGCCTTGGCCGGGCGGCGTTGCACTGCAGGGCCGTTTCTGCCGCGTCGAACCACTCGACCCCGCACGCCACGCGGAAGAACTATTCGCGGCTGACGCGCTGGATCACGACGGCCGCAGCTGGACCTACCTGCCCTACGGCCCCTTCGCGTCACTCAACGAATACCGCGCCTGGCTGACCAACATGGTCACAGGGCAAGACCCCTGCTTCTACGCGATCGTAGATGCCGCGACGGGTCGCGCGGTCGGTGTGTGCAGCTACCTGCGCATCGACCCCGCAGCCGGGTCGATCGAGGTGGGTCACCTGCACTTCTCGCCGCTGCTGCAGGGCAAACCCGCCGCCACCGAGGCCATGTTCCTGATGATGCAGCAGGCCTTCGCGCTTGGTTACCGGCGCTATGAGTGGAAGTGCAATTCACTCAATGAGCCTTCGCGCCGCGCCGCGCTGCGACTCGGCTTCACCTACGAAGGCTGCTTTCGGCAGGCGCGAATCGATCGCGGCCGCAACCGCGACACCACGTGGTATTCGGTGATCGATGCGGAGTGGCCGGCGCTGAAAGCGCTGTTCGAACAATGGCTCGCGCCGGAGAATTTCGACGAGGAAGGTCGCCAGCGGGTCGCGCTGTCGGCACTGACCGGCTCACTGCACGACGCGGACGCCAAGGCCTGAGCGTGCCGCGCTAAACTCGTCGGCATGGTTTCACCCAGCCCAACGCGCCCCGCCGCGTCCGAAGACCACCGCCCACGCGTGGCTGCCGAGCGACGCGAGCGGACACGGGCACGACTGATCGCCAGCGCACTTGTCGTGATCGCGAAGCGCGGCCTGGAGCCTGGGGTAATCGACGAGGTGATCACCGCAGCGGGCGTCGCGCGCGGTACGTTCTACAACTACTTCCGCACGCATGAAGCGCTCTGGGCTGGCGTGGCGGAGGCCGTCAGCAACGAGATCGTTCGTGTCATCGACCCCCTCGTCTTGCTGCACCGAGACCCGGCGGCGAGACTCGCAGCCGGCTTGCGCTATGCCTTGCAGCTTGCGAAGACATACCCGCTGTTCGCCACCTTTGTGGTGCGCGGTGGCCACGCGGCCATCCGCCAGGGCGGCCAAGCCACCCAAAACGTCATGCGCGACATCGACGCGGGGATCGCCACCGGTCGCTTTGCCGCTTTGCCGGCTGCACTGATCCTCGATCTTGTTTTCGGTTCGGTTGTCGCGGCGTTTGCCACGGTGCAATCCGGTGACGCCCCCAATGACTACCCGGAGCAGTTCGCGCAGGCATTACTCCAAGCGCTCGGTGTGCCGCGGGCAGCCGCGCAGCGCTATGCGACATGCGCGCTCACGCCAATCGGCATTCCCGCGGACTCCCTGCTCGCCCAAGCCCGCAGGGCCGCCGACACCACGTCCACAACAAAACCGGCGTGCCCCAACCAAAAGTGACACTTGTGTCACTTTGATCGTTGCGGCAGACTCGATGCGCCCGACGACCGACGGCATTCGAACCGCCGGCGCCACCCTACTGCGCGCAGCCGGCGCGCCCCCACGAGGAGATCCGTATGTCGCACGATCGCGTTCCGCCCGAACAGCCCGCCGGGCTCACCCGCCGCGAATTTCTGTCGCTGACTGGAGCGGCCGCCGTAGCAGCCCCGCTGTTGGGCAGCTCCGCCTCAGCGACCGCCGCCGCACCAACTGGCCGCGCATCGAAGCCGGTACGCAGCCCGGGTAAGGCGCCCAACATCCTGTTCGTATTCACCGACCAGGAACGCCACATCACACAATGGCCGAAGGGTTACACGCTGCCGGGTCACGAACAGCTCGCCAAGCGCGGGGTGCGCTTTGACCAGCACTACTGCCCGGCGGTGATGTGCACCAGTTCGCGCGCGGTCATGATGACCGGCCTGCAAACCCCGGATAACCGCATGTTCGAGAACGCCGACATGCCCTATGTCGAAGCCCTCTCGACCAAGGTGCCCACAGTCGGCCACATGCTGCGCAAGGCCGGCTACTACACCGCCTATAAAGGCAAATGGCACCTGAACGCCGCGTTCGACACCGAGGCGCCCGATCGGTTGTTCACCAAGGAGATGGATGCCTACGGCTTCTCCGACTTCGTTTGGCCGGGCGATGTGCTGGTGCATACGCTGGGCGGCTACAAGCACGACCACATGATCGCCGGCAGCGCGGTGTCCTGGCTGCGCGAAAAGGGCCAGGCACTGCAACGCGACGGCAAGCCCTGGTCGCTGTTCGTAAGCCTGGTGAACCCGCACGACATCATGTACTTCAACACCGACGCGCCGGGCGAGAAGGTTCAGGATACCGGGCACCTGCTGATGCACGCAGCGCGCGCGCCCGAGCACCCCGCCTACCGCACGCGCTGGAATGCACCGCTGCCGGCGTCGCTGCGGCAACCGCTCGACACCGCCGGCCGGCCCGGCGCGCACCGCGAATTCCTCCGTGCATGGGGATACACCTTGGGCACAATTCCGCTTGAGGCAGAACGCTGGCAGCGCTTCTCGGACTTCTATCTGAACTCGATCCGCTCGGTCGACGCGCAACTCAAGCGGATGCTCGACGAGCTCGACGCATTGGGCCTCGCCGACGACACGATCGTCGTTTTCACCTCCGACCACGGCGAGATGGGCGGCGCCCATGGTCTGCGCGGCAAGGGGCCGTTTGCATATCAGGAGTCGATACATGTGCCCATGTATGTCGCCCACCCCGACGTGCGCGGCGGGCAGTCTTGCAAGGCGCTGACCGGCCACATCGACATCGTGCCGACGCTCCTATCGCTTGCTGGCGTTGATGCCACGCGCGCGAGCGAACTGGCGGGCCGTGACCTGCCGGGCCGCGACTTCTCGCCTGCCCTCTCCAAACCCGCCACTGCCGGGGTACATGCGGTGCGTGATGCGGTGCTCTTCACCTACAGCGGCATCGCAACCAACGACAGCGAGGTCACCCGCATCGTGTCCGAGGCGCGCGCCGCCGGTCAGGACCCGAAGAACGCGATGGCCGCCGCCGGCTACCGGCCCAACCTGCGCAAGCGGGGCAGCCTGCGTGCCACGTTCGACGGCCGCTACAAGCTCACGCGCTACTTCTCGCCGATCGAGCGCCACCGCCCCGCGAACCTCGACGAGCTCTTCGCGCGCAACGATGTCGAGCTGTTCGATCTGCAAAACGATCCGCAGGAGATGCAGAACCTGGCGCTGGACCGCGCCAAACACGCGAGCGTGCTTGAATCGATGCGGGAGAAGCTCGAGCAACAGATCGTGCGCGAGATTGGTGTCGACGATGGGCGTGAGATGCCGGACTTCGACGGCATCAAGTGGCAGATCGACCGCCTGGACCTGTAATCGTCGAGCGGGGCCGGCGCATTTTTGCAGCGTGCCTGCCCCGCCGCATCGAAGATCGAATCCCGACGCGCGCGGCGCACTGGTTTGTTACGCCCCGCTCCCCGGCGCGGCCGCCGCCGGCTCAATTTCGCACCGCCCCACCGAACGCTCAGAGGAAACGCCGATCGCCGAGCGTTACGCGGCGGCCGCTACTGGTCCGCACACCACGCGTCACCGCTCAGTCGTTCGGCGACGAGCTTTCCCTCTCGGATCGCGAAGCGCCCGACGGCGATGTGGGTTCTGAGCGCGGGGTCGATCGCCTTCAGTAGCGTCTGCTGCATCGCAAGCTTGTCGGGCCGCTGTTCCTGAAGGGTGCGCCGAAGGTACTCCGCCACACGAATCAAGTACGGGTCCTGCAACGCGTTCAGATGCGCCGCACAGGCTTCGGCGACCGCCTCATGCGCCGGCAGCACGAGTCGCAGGAAGACCCAATGGAGGCACAGCGCAAACCCGTTGTGTTGCGAGTTGTCGACGAGCGTCGCGTAGTCGCGGGCCCACAGCGCGGCCGCTTCCGGGTGGGCAGCGATTTCCTCCGGCACCACGAACAGGTGCTCCAGCGCGTTCTCAAGCAGGTAGATCGACTGGATCTCGGCGCCGCTCGCCGAGGCGACCGGGAAGAACTTCGGCACAGATTCGAGGACGTTCCGCTTCAGGTGAATCAGTTCATGGGAAATGATCCGCGGGCTCAAGGCTGACAGCGAAACACGGATCGTGATCGACTGCTGACGGTGCTCGATGTCGAGCACTGCAGACGCCGACGCAAACGAGGGATTGCGGCGCGCAAAGGGCTCGTCGATTTCCTGCACCCGCACTGCGATACCGGTCTGGCTGCGGATCTGCTGCGGCACGTCGCGCAGCGCGGGCGGAATCGCGTCAAGAAACGCGGCGGGAAAGAAGTCCTGCATTGCTGGGGGCGGGCGAACCGGCGAGGAAATGGGGCGGAGTCGCGCGAGCCGCGTTCGCCTGGGCGAGTCTAGCATCGCCTGTCTGGCCGCTCGATGCGCCCTCCGACTTCACATCCGGCCGACGCGCCTGCGTGTCGGCGCAACGAAGCATCGCCGCCTGCCCCGGCCCCGAGCAGAGACATCCGCGGCCTCAAGGAGCTCGCCGCCGCGGCCCCTGCTCGATATCAATCACCGCATGCAGCCGGTAGTGCTCGCCCGGATGCCACAGCGTGGCGACCGAGGCAACGCCGGCCGCGCCCCGCGTCACCCGGTGCATCACAAGGCAGGGCGAACGGGCGTCGATCCCCAACATGGCTGCGATGTCGCGCGGCGGCAGCCTCGCCTCAACCGTGAAGCGCGCGCTCGCAAGCGGCGCAACGCGGGTCAGGTAGGCGTTGGGGGTTTCGGTGCTGAAGTCCAGTTGCAGGTAGTCCGGCGCCAGAGCGGCGTTGACCCAGCGGTCCTCAACCTGGATCGGGCGACCGTCTTCGCGATGCACCAGCACCGAATGGAACAGCGGCGCGCCGGGCGGCAGTTCGAAGGCTTCGGCCAGCGCGGCGTCGGCCTCGCCTCGCGCGAGGCTTAAGAGCTCCGCGGCGTGGGTGTGGCCGCGTGCGGCGATGTCCTCCGCGATGTTGCGGATCTCCAGAAGCGGCGCCTCGACCCGGGGTGGCGCGACGAAGGTACCAGCGCCACGGGTGCGGGTCAGCACGCCAGCCTCGGTCAGCTCGCGCAGCGCGCGGTTCACCGTCATCCGCGCGACGCCGAAATCGCGCGCCAGCCCTTCCTCCGGCGGAATCGCCTCGCCGACCTGCCATTCGCCGGCACGGATGCGGGCGAGCAGTTCGTCCTTGATCTGCTGGTAGCGGGGGGCGCTGCGTTCGGTGCTCATGCTTCCTTGCTCATGGATCGCTTCTCGGTTAGCGACGCGGACGGCGGCGCTGACGCTCCACGACAGGAGGCACGTGCATCCAAATCATTTGCCGCGGCGTTTGAGTCTTCAAGTTAATTGTATAGACAACTCTTGCGCAAAGCATCTTCCTGCGCTACAAATGTATAGACAACTTTTGCAGTCGCGGAGCACCTCATGCCCATCGCCCACCCCGAACAGGATCCCCGTCTCGCCCCCGGCCGCGTCGTGCGCGCACCGCGCGGCACCGAGCGCAGCTGCCGCAGCTGGCTCACCGAAGCGGCGTTCCGGATGATCCAGAACAACCTCGATCCTGAGGTCGCCGAGAACCCGGAGGCGCTGGTGGTGTACGGCGGCATCGGCCGTGCCGCGCGCGACTGGACGTGCTTCGACACGATCCTCAAATCGCTGCAGACGCTCGCCGACGACGAGACGCTGCTGGTGCAGTCCGGCAAGCCGGTGGGCGTGTTCCGCACCCATGCCGACGCGCCGCGCGTGCTGCTGGCCAACTCAAACCTGGTGCCCAAGTGGGCAACCTGGGAGCACTTCCACGAGCTCGACCGCAAGGGCCTGATGATGTACGGCCAGATGACGGCCGGCAGCTGGATCTACATCGGCACCCAGGGCATCGTGCAGGGCACCTACGAGACCTTCGCCGAAGCCGGACGCCAGCACTACGGAACGGACGGCAACGCCAACCCCTGGCGCGGCCGCTGGATCCTCTCCGCCGGGCTCGGCGGCATGGGCGGCGCGCAGCCGCTGGCGGCGAGCTTCGCTGGCGCGACTTCGCTGATGATCGAGTGCCAGCAGTCGCGCATCGACTTCCGCCTGCGCACCCGCTACCTCGACGTGCAGGCACGCAACCTGGACCATGCGCTGGAACTGATCGCACACCACACCGCGCGCGGCGAGGCCGTGTCGATCGGTCTGCAGGGTAACGCCGCCGAGGTGCTGCCGGAGCTGGTGCGGCGCGGAGTGAAACCGGATCTCGTCACCGACCAGACCTCGGCACACGACCTGATCAACGGTTACCTGCCGATCGGCTGGAGCCTCGAACAATGGCTCGCCGCACAGCGCGACCCCGGCATGCACGAAGCACTGCGCCGCGCCGCCGCGAAGAGCTGCGCGGTGCATGTGCAGGCGATGCTGGATTTTCAGACGATGGGCGTGTCGGTGGTCGACTACGGCAACAACATCCGCCAGGTCGCCAAGGATGAGGGCGTGGCGAATGCCTTCGACTTCCCCGGCTTCGTGCCGGCCTACATCCGCCCGCTGTTCTGCGAAGGCAAGGGGCCGTTCCGCTGGGTGGCGCTGTCCGGCGACCCGGAAGACATCCGCAAGACCGACGCGAAGATCAAGGAGCTGTTCCCCGACAACCACCATGTGCATCGCTGGCTCGACATGGCCGGCGAGCGCATCGCCTTCCAGGGTCTGCCCGCCCGCATCTGCTGGCTGGGCCTCGGTGAGCGTCACCTGGCCGGGCTTGCCTTCAACGAGATGGTCGCCCGCGGCGAACTGAAGGCGCCGATCGTGATCGGCCGCGATCACCTCGACACCGGCTCGGTCGCCAGCCCTAACCGCGAAACCGAAGCAATGCGCGACGGCAGCGATGCGGTCTCCGACTGGCCGCTGCTCAACGCGCTGCTCAACACCGCCGGCGGCGCGACCTGGGTGTCGCTGCACCACGGCGGCGGCGTCGGCATGGGCTACTCGCAGCACTCGGGCGTGGTGATCGTCGCCGACGGCACCGAGGCCGCGGCGAAGCGACTCGAACGCGTGCTGTGGAACGACCCCGCCAGCGGCGTGATGCGCCATGCCGACGCCGGCTACGACATCGCCCGCGACTGCGCCCGCGAGCGCGGCCTGAACCTACCGATGCTGGGCTGAGCCCGCATCCCACACTGGATTCCGACATGACCAAGACTATCACCCTCGTCCCCGGCCAGATCACCATGCCGCAACTGCGCGCAGTGTGGGACGGCAGCGCCCGCCTCGCGCTCGACGCCGCCGCCTGGGGCCCGGTACGCGCCTCGGCCGCCGCGGTGCGCACCATCGTCGAGGCCGGCAAGCCGGCCTACGGCATCAACACCGGTTTCGGCAAACTCGCCAACACGCACATCGCCGAAGACCTGCTCGAGCAACTGCAGACCAACCTGATCCGCTCGCACTCGGTGGGTGCGGTCTCTTATACACAT